>NZ_JADEXD010000252.1 GCF_015207285.1 Tychonema sp. LEGE 07203
GAACTNGTTTCAGGGGTTGCGGGTAATGGTGTTTTGGGAGAAGCTTTTTCGCTCGTTGTGGATGTAGTTATAACGGGTGAGGTTATTGGATTCGGGTTGGTCAGGGAATCTCCTGAGTCTGAGTCGAGTTTGCCAATTAGGGGGTCAATTTCAGAATTTGGTGCATCTCTGGGGTTGCTGTTAGTTCTGAGCTCGCTGATGGTAGCAGAAGGTATGCTGTGAATATCGGAGGCTTTGTTAGTAATAAAAGCATCGGTTTCGGCTCGATTGAATTCGGATTGTGGCGGCTTTGCGGTTTCTATTAAGTTTAAGTTAGGTTGTTCGGAGTTTTCAGAAGAGCCGGGAGTTTGATATAATAAGGTTTTGTGAGTCGGAATTCCCGGCAGTTGTGGGGCGAAAGTTGGGGCAAGTCCGGGAATTAAGGATTCCACTTCTATTAAAGGTTCTCCAATCGGGTCTGTTAAAGGCACTCGCTTGCACTCGTTGAGAAATGGTTAATTTCTTTTAATTCATTATTGAGCGGTTACTCATCATTATCGGCTAGACTCGATTATAAATATATTCGGGAAAATACAGAATTTCAGATTTTTTTTGGGTGTGGCTAGTCTGTTTGATTTCCCGTATATTTACTGAGAGTTTTTGTATTTATGCTGAATTTTTATGAAGGTAAGTTTTTTGAGGCAGGAAAATACTTAAATAACCGATCGCACATACGGTCTCTCTCTGTTAGCATCGGCTTCAAGTATTATTAATATTCCTGGACGCATTCCTACCAAAGAAACCGGGTTTTTTACCTAATCTGCAGCTCTCCGTGAAGTATTCTCGTAAAAAAAACCCGGTTTCGCACGGGCCCCGATGCGTAAGTCCCGATCGATTAACGGAACTGCGATCGCACCTTAGATGAAAATAGAACGAGACGGACAACCCAAGATACTCGCCCCGTCAGGAAATCGAGCTCTTGTTTAACGGCCGTTGGCCCCCGATCGCGATCGCGCCCTCTACCGTTAATTGTCAGCTTCTTCCCCGATCGCAAACTTTCTTCCCCCAACTCTTCCCCTTGCTCTCGCCTTCCTGTAAAGTAAATAATTGTAAAGAAATATTAGTTTTCTCTTATCCCCTGGTTAAGACGGCCAGCTACCATTGATACCTGAATTAGAAATTCCTATGTCACAGCTTTTCCCCCGCAAATTTCTAGCCTCTGCTGCTGCCTTTTTCCTGGCTTTGTCCCTGTGGACGATCGCACCTGCAGCCCACGCTTTCAACAATCCCGATTTGTTGCCAGAAATTCAGACACCCATCATTGACCTAGCTAAAGCCCTGACGGATATTGAAGAAGAGGATTTGGCAAAAAGTTTAAATGAATTTGAGACGGAAACCGGGTGGAAGCTGCGAGTGCTGACTCAGTACGATCGCACGCCCGGTTTGGCCGTCAAAAGTTATTGGGGCTTGGATAGCAAGAGCGTGTTGCTAGTTGCTGACCCCCGAGGGGGCAATTTGCTCAATTTTAATGTGGGCGATTCGCTGTATCCGCTGCTGCCGCGCACTTTTTGGGTGGAACTGCAAACTCGCTACGGCAATCAGTTTTTTGTCCGGGAGAATGGCGAAGATCGATCGATCATTGAATCTTTAGAGTCGATACAAGGCTGTTTGCGTCAGGGCGGGTGTCGCGTGGTTCCCGGTTTGCCGAGGGAACAGTGGGTTCTGACATTAATTTCATCGGTGCTCGGCGGGGTGATCTGCGGGTTTGCCGCTCAGCCCCGGAAACCCGGACAGCTTGTGGCTTGGCAGTGGGCGCTGATTTTTTCGCCGCTGTGGGGCATTCTGTTTTTAGCTTTCGGAATTGGGCCTGTGGTGACTCGGACTTCTGACTGGTTGCCTTTGACTCGAAATGTGGCCGGTTTTGCGATCGGGGCTTTGGTAGCATTCTTAACTCCGGTTTTGGGCAAGTCTCCTTCTGAGGAAAATTAGTTTTTTAGGAGTCATCAGTCATTAGTCATTAGTCATCAGTCATTAGTGCTGTTCCGGCGATCGAACGTCATCAGTCATCAGTCAATAGCGTGACTCTTAGAAACCGAGTTTTTTACGGAATCTGGGGGCGGCAACGAAGTTAACTCGTCAACAAACCCGGTTTCTCAGCCTCGCGCACAAGTCCAAAGAAACCGGGTTTTTTAGCTTTTTTGTCGGCTGTAACGAAGTATTGCTGTGAAAAAACCCGGTTTCTAGACACCCTGCGTAATTTTTGAAACCCTTGATTAGACTGCTTCTTCCTTTTTTCTTCTTCCTTCTTCCTGATGACGTTGGACGGAAAGCTCGGGGGGGACAGCAAAACATGACTAATGACTCTCCCTTCTTCCTTCTTCCTTCTTCCTTCTTCCTTCTTCCTTCTTCCTTCTTCCTTCTTCCTTCTTCTTTCTCCCTTCTTCCTTCTTCCTTCTTCCTTCCGTTCGGACAAAAAGCTGGTAAGCTGATACTTGATAATTCACAGGCGACAGCTATCCAACAAATGGAATGGCACGTAAGCGATGCCCAGAGTCTGGGATTAATCGATAGCGAAATTGGCGACCACGGTTTTTCAGCGGCGGAGTACGAAATAGTCCGGCGCGTGATCTATGCGACTGCTGATTTTGAGTACAAGTCTTTAATTAGTTTCTCCGATCAGGCTTTGCAAGCCGGGGCGGCGGCTTTGGCTGCTCGAACTACGATCGTAGTAGATGTGCCGATGGTGCAGGTGGGCATTACGCCACAAATTCAAAGTACCTTTGCTAATCCGGTTTATTGTTCGATGGAGGCTTTGACGCGCCCTCAAAAGGAAAAGACGCGGGCGGCTTGGGGGATTGAAACTTTGGCTAAACGCTATCCTGAAGGGATTTTTGTGGTGGGCCAGGCTCAAACTGCTTTGTCGGCCCTCGTCGATTTGATTGAGGCTGAGGAAATTCGACCGGCTTTGGTGATTGGGACTCCTTCAGGGTTTGTGGGGGTTGATGTGGCGAAGTCGCGACTGAACGATTCGATGGTTCCTCACATTCGGATTGAGGGGCGCAAGGGTTCGGCGGTGGTGGCTGTGGCGATTATGAACGGGTTGGTGGATTTGGCTTGGCAAGCCTACGGCCAAGAGGGGAACAGTTGAGAGTTGACAATTAATCAATTCCCAGTGTCAAGCTCTTGTCATTACCCAAAAATCTGCCTAGAAATCGATCGATATTCAGTTTTTTTCCACAGGACTTGCGCCATGAGACAGGGGTTTTCAACCCCTGACTGGTTTCTTCAATATTGATGCCTAATTGCTATTAGATTTATTACCTCTAAGGCAGTCGCAGCTTGATTTTTTCTGGTAGATTTTTCAATTTTGCGCCCAACCAAATTACCAACCATACACCAATTCCCGCACCGAAACCGATCGACAATACCATCACAAAAGGAGGAATTTCTGTATTGCTTAACGGTATGTAAAATTTGCGATCGGGCGGGTCTTGTTCGATCAAATAAGGCGCGCCGCTAGCCACTACGCCCACAACTCCTAAACCAAAACCTACTATTTGAATTGTTGCTTCTAATTTTGCGTCGCGATAGGCTTCTTCTATAGCCACTACGCCCCTAATTGCTTCCATCGCCTTGTCTAGCAAGCCGGTGCCGTGTTTGAAATAGCCTAGGTCAAATTTGATTTGTTCGCTGAACTGCGGGCAAGTTTCTTTGCTGAATAATTCTACGAAGCTCAAATCGGCATCAATATCATTATAAATTTTTTGATACTTGATGTCAAGACTTATTCGATCTAATTTTTTTGGGTAATTTTGGGCGTTAATGGCGATCGTATTTTGCCGATTTTCTAGATCGATCGGCAATCGAGTATACTCTACAGCGCGCGGCGGCATCTCAATTGTCTGACTGGTCAGATACTCTAACTCCTCTGGCTTCAAACCCGTACCCTTCGATTGTCGCTGATGGGCTCTTTCGCGCTGCCAATCCTTAAAACTCTTGTCAATCTCCGCTTCAATTTTTTCGTATTCCCGGCGAGTCACCAAATAAATGTCGCGGGTGTCCTTATAGGCGTGCAGAATCTTATTGCGGTACAAAAACAAATCAACAAAATCGCTGTAGCGCGTCTCATCCCAGATATTATCAGTTGCCGAATTGTTGAAAAACCAGACAATAACGTGGCAACCAGTATCGGGGCGAATCGAATCACCATATTCTAAAATCGGGCTACCAAACAACTCGCCTTGACGGTAAAAACTCGGCAGATTGTCACCAACAATCAAATTTTCCAGACACTCTTGGGCTAAAGTTTTTAGAAACTGCGAATCTTCCCGCGCCGCTTGATTTTGTTCCACACTCAGCCAAGCAGTAATTAACAGAGTTTGCCCGAAATAACTTTGCACAAAATCCGGCAGCAAGCAGTTATCAGGATTGAATTCCTTAAAAATACTAACATCAACAGAAGGAGTTTTAACGCCGTTAACTTTTTCGGGGATGCTCCCGTTGCAAACCGAGGGCATAGGCATCATTAATTCGTAATCCAGTTGCACAGAATGCCGCCCTATATTGCGGTTGGCTAAAGGGATGTTCTGTAGTCGATAGCATTAACCACAGTTGCATAGATTCCCAAGATTTTTGATCTATTTTCCCCTCTAATTTTAAGGTGTTTGCAAAAGTTTCTCAATCTTCTTTACTGGCGGCGCGCATCCAGTTTTGGGCGCTGTTCAAGGCGACTGCTACTGATACTCGTGATTGTAATTCCTGATAAAATCTGATCGTTAAAATCGCCGTCGCAAAATCATCGACTGACCATAAAGTGCTAACTACATTCATACTTCCAGCATACAGGAAGCCGCTTGGTAAACCAATGTATTAATCAGTCATTGTTGTTGACTGGGTCAACCCGGTTTCGCAGGCGGAGAGTGTCACGAGATTGCACTTGTTTAATTGTGAATCGGCAAAGATTTCTCGCAGGGTTAGGCATTTTTCCGGGATGGCTTTTCGCCCGCTACGCATTGTCACGTAACGCGGAGTTTCGGGCCTATCCTCTGGAAGCCTCCCCTTAGCAAGGAGGATTTGGGCGATTGAATTTGGCTGAGTTTGAGAAAGATTAATATCGGCAGAATCCTCTTGAATTCCTCCCTTAGCAAGGGGGATTTGGGCGATTGAATTTGGCTGAGTTTGAGAAAGATTAATATCGGCAGAATCCTCTTGAATTCCTCCCTTAGCAAGGGGGATTTGGGCGATTGAATTTGGCTGAGTTTGAGAAAGATTAATATCGGCAGAATCCTCTTGAATTCCTCCCTTAGCAAGGGGGATTTGGGCGATTGAATTTGGCTGAGTTTGAGAAAGATTAATATC
>NZ_JADEXD010000253.1 GCF_015207285.1 Tychonema sp. LEGE 07203
GAAAGTTCAAGGAGTTTACAGCACTTATCCGATCGTCACCCACCAAGACAGTACCATCCGCCGCACAGCCGATCGCATCGTATTTCTCTATCAAGGCAAAGTGCAGTGGGAGGGAACCGTCAGCGACATTGCAACCACAGATAATTTATTAATTAAACAATTTTTTAGCGGCAGCGTTACCGGGCCGATTCAAGTTATTGGATAGTCATTAGTCATTGGTCATTAGTCATTGGTCATTGGTCATCGGTCATTGGTCATCGGTCATCGGTCATTGGTCATCGGTCATTGGTCATCGGTCATTGGTCATCGGTCATTGGTCATCGGTCATTGGTCATCGGTCATCGGTCATTGGTCATCGGTCATTAGTCATTAGTTGTGAATTTTTAGTCATCAGTTGTGAGTCATTGATTATTAAGAACGAGGGTAATATGACAAGCAAAAGTTTTCAGGAATTGCGGGTTTATAGATTATCAGAAAGATTAGCAGATGACATCTGGAAAATAGTTAATAGTTGGGATATTTTTGCCAAAGATACGATCGGCAAACAAATTGTCCGTTCAGCAGATAGCGTCGGTGCTAACATAGCAGAAGGACTAGGACGAGGCAGCTATCAAGACAATCGACGCTTTGTAAAAATAGCCAGAGCCTCTCTGAACGAAACCCAGCACTGGTTGAGACGAGCTTACACTCGAAACCTTTTAACTGTTCAACAGATAAATGAGCTTACAGCCCTCATTAACGACTTAGCCCCTCAATTAAACTCCTACCTACAATCTATCGGAGCATCCCCTAAAAATCACGACTAATAACTAAGGACTAATAACCAATAACTAAGCACTAATAACCAATAACCAATGACCAATGACCAATGACTAATGACTAATGACTAATGACTAATGACTAATGACTAATGACTAATGACTAATGACTAATGACTAATGACTGAGGAGGCAATATGCGATCGCGAACGATGAGAGAAGGTTCTGTCGGATTCTTAATTTTAGTAGGAATCGGCTTATTTGGAGGCTTAGTCCTCTGGCTGCGGGGCGTGCAGCTAGGCAACCGCACCTACAAATTCGCCGTAGAATTTGCCAGCGCCCAGGGAATGCAAATAGGCACGCCCGTCAGGTATCGCGGGGTTGCAGTCGGTAAAATTACCGCCCTCAAACCGGGTACCAACGGCGTAGACGTGACGCTGGAAATTGCCCCCGGCACTTTAGTCATTCCCCGCGATGTGCTAATCGAAGCGAATAAATCGGGTTTAATTGGCGAATCGTCGATCGACATTACCCCCAACTCAATTTTGCCAGACTCATTACTTACCGCCAATCCCATTAGTGGCGACTGTCCCCCTGAAATAATCTGCAAAAATTCCCGCTTAAAAGGTCAAGTTGGAGTCAGTCTAGACGAACTAATTCGCTCTACAGTCCGCCTAGCTAATTTATACACCGACCCCGCCCTATTCAACAGTATTAAGTCAATTGCAAAGGATACAGCCAGCACAGCTCAAGGTGCAGCTAAACTAACTCAAGATTTATCGGCTCTCACTCAAACTGCCAAAGCAGAAATAAAAAGCTTGAATCAATCCGTCAGGGGAGACGTTGGCAATTTAAGTAAATCAGTAACCAACGAACTAGGAACTTTAAATCAATCACTAAAAGGGGAAGCCGACAGCTTAACTAAGTCATTAAAAGTCGAAGTAAACAGTTTAAATCAATCATTAAAAGGAGAAGCATCCAGCTTAAATCAATCGCTCAAGGGGGAAATATCAGGAGTAGCCGCAGATGTTTCTAAAGTAGCAGCTACAGCCGAAACATCCACAAAAGCCGTATCTGCAGCTGCGATCGATTCTGCTAATTCAGTAACTCAAGCAGCCAATCAAATTACCTTGACAGCCAACCAACTTAATGCTTTAGTAGCAACCAACCGCGCCAGTTTAGTGTCAACTCTCAACAACATCAATCAAAGCAGTCAGGAATTGAGGGTAGCTGTCAGCAGTTTGAGCCCGACAATTAACCGCATCAACCAAGGACAGTTGCTGAACAATTTAGAAATTCTCTCAGCCAATGCCGCCCAAGCTTCTGTTAATTTGAGAAATTTATCCAGCCAGATCGACAATCCCGCCACTTTACTATTATTGCAGCAAACTCTAGATTCAGCACGAGCTACATTTCAGAACGTGCAGAAGATTACTTCTGACGTGGACGAACTGACGGGAGATCCGGCTATTCGCAACAACATTCGCCAATTGTTCAAAGGATTGGGAAGCTTATTTGGTTCGACAGAACAACTGCGACAGGAAGTTAAAGTCGCTCAAACATTGGCTCCCCTTTCTGAGAAAGTAAATGCGACTGCAACTGCAGAACATCTATCTGTCCCGCCTGGTTTTCCCAGCTTGCACAAAAAACCAAAATTGCCTGTTATACCTTCTCAAACCCCAAAATTGGGAGAACCTATTCTTCCATAAAACACTCCTGAAAACATGGTATAATTTAATAAACATAATTATTACCAGGTTCTAAATTTTTTCTAGCAAGCAAATTAATGTAGTTATTTTAGGGTGCGTTTGCTGTCAGAATGTTGTGGCGAATAACTCATGTCCCCAGTACCCGAAGCGCACCCTAGGATTAGTTGAACGTGATAACCAGGCCTTAAAGTTATTGTCCAAATCCTATTCACAAAAAAATATTTCAATCGCAACCAGGAAAACCAATGACGCAAACATTATCGAAACCGGAAAAAACCAAAACCCAGTATACTGTGATTTGGGAAAAATTGCCAGATGACTTTAAATTACCAGACGATCCTGTGGAAAATATTGACCAACCACTCTTAGCAGCAGCCCTGCGAGAAGCTTTGGAAATCGCAGGATTTATCCTAGCTTCAATGCTAATGGCTTCTAATTTTGGACTCTGTGCCAAAGTTAACGACAAAACAGTAGTAAAAGCACCAGATTGGGTGTTCGTTCCCTCGGTACTTCCAGCCGAACCAGGAGAAGTTCGCCGCAGTTACAGTCCGAATGCTGAGGGAGAAGTACCCGCAGTAGTGATGGAATTTTTATCGGATGCTGACGGCAGTGAATATTCAAATAAACCGACCTATCCTTACGGGAAATGGCGGTTTTACGAGCGAATTTTGCAGGTACCGATTTATGTAATTTTTGAACCTAAATCGGGAGTGCTGGAAGTCTACAGACTCTCGAATTCGGGAGAGTACGAACTGCAAGAACCGGATGCCGATCGGCGATTTTGGATAGAATCAATGGGTTTATTTCTGGGGGTTTGGGAAGGTGAAAAATCTCAGAGAACTGGTTATTGGTTGCGCTGGTGGGATGAGAATGGCAATTTGTTGCTGTGGGGTGCTGAACGGGCTCAACAGGAACGCCAAAGGGCTGAACAGGAACGCCAAAGGGCCGAAGATGAACGCCAGAGGGCCGAAGATGAACGCCAGAGGGCCGATCGACTAATGGCATATTTGAGGAGTCAGGGTATCGATCCTGATGGCATTTGAAAGTGTGGGAGGTCGATCGACCTTTGGGCGTTTTATCCAATCCCATTTTGATTGCACAATCGAGTCAGCAAGGACTTTTCAGATTGAAAATAATCACAATTAAGGAGCGATGGGGATGACTGCAACAACATTAGAAGAAAAATTAGATCGGCCGTTGCTATTTCCAGGGTTAACCTGGGAACAATTCAAAACCTTAGAACCGATGCTGGATATTCCAGGGGTTCGGCTGTCATTTTTAGATGGGATACTGGAGATTCAGAAAATGCCTGGAAGAAAACACGAAACAGCCAAAGAGCGAATTGGTGCTTTACTGGAAACATATTTGCTAAAAGCAGGCTTCGATTACACTCCAACAGGTTCATTGACTTTAGAAAATGAATCGCGATTGGTAAAGTGTGAAGCAGACAAGTCTTACGAATTGGGTGCTGATAGAGAACGTACAGATTTGGCGATCGAAGTAGTCGTCACTAGCGGCGGAATTGACAAGCTAGAGGCTTACAAACGGCTGCAAATCCCTGAAGTCTGGTTTTGGGCAAACAGCCGACTGTCTCTGTATGCTCTCAGACAGCAAGGATACGAAGAGATTGCGAGTTCCGAATTGCTCCCAGAACTCGATATTCCTTTGTTTGTGAGGTGTGTTAATATGCCGAGTCATGTTGAGGCTATCAAAGAATTTCGCAGTGGGTGCGATCGCAATTTGTAGTCAAAAATGGCGATCGTAAATACACTACATTTGTTGTGGCACGGGCCTCCCGCCAGTCAGCTATCTGCGATTAAAAATAAAATTTGATTAGCTACAGCCAAAAAGTTTATAATAAATTTACAACTCACAGGAAGCACGACCATGACAACAGTCGTTCCCACCCTCAAAACTTCTGAAATCGTATACCCTAGCGCTGATGGAGAACCAGTGGCCGAAACCTACGACCATGTTTATGCAATTTTAACTACTTTAGAAGTCTTAAAACAATACCTAGCTGACCGTCGAGCTACTGTTTTAGCAAACCAATTTTTGTACTACGCTCAAGGTTTTCCAAAATTGCGTGTAGCACCTGATGTGATGGTGATTTTTGATGTAGAACCGGGTGGCAGAGATAATTACAAAATTTGGGAAGAAGGTCAAGTACCGAAAGTAATTTTTGAAATGACATCACCTGGTACAAAGTCGGAAGATATAATCAATAAAAAAGACTTGTACGAGGGGATAGAAGTTCAAGAGTATTGGTTGTTTGACCCTAGAGGTGAATGGATTCGGGAACAATTGCGCGGGTATCGATTGGGGGAAGATGGGTATGAATTAATTAGAGATAATCGCAGCGAGGTATTGCAACTGCGGTTAGAAATAGAAGGAAAGTTGATTGGATTTTATCGGGAAGACAATGGAGAGAAATTATTGATGCCCGATGAATTGGCTTCAGCTTTGCAAGCGGAACGGCAGCGGGCAGAAGCCGAAAGTCAACGGGCAGAAGCCGAAAGTCAACGGGCAGAAGCCGAAAGTCAACGGGCAGAAGCCGAAAGTCAACGGGCAAATGAACTCGAATCTTTGCTAGCTAGTTATCGAGATCGGTTTGGAGAATTACCGCAGGATAATACCTAAAGAATAAGAAGTGCGATCGCCTTTCACTGAGATCGCAATTCTCATCTCCTTTAAACGGAACTTACCCCGATCGCTCGATCGCCCGATGTTTCAAACCCAAAACTCACAGATGTTCGGGGCGAGAGTCCTCACCCCATACATGACTACAAAGTTAGTGGAACACCCAACAAATCGAA
>NZ_JADEXD010000037.1 GCF_015207285.1 Tychonema sp. LEGE 07203
GGGTGCAAGCGTCTGGGGGCGTGCTGTTGCAGGTGATGCCGAAGGCCGCAAGGGATGAAAAATTGGTGAAAACTCTAGAATCTAGAGTGGCTGCACTGTCGGGTTTTACGCCGCTGCTAAGGTCGGGTAAAACGCTGCACCAGATTCTGGAAGAGTTGCTGGGTGATATGGGGCTGGAAATTTTTCCGGAAACTCAGATGGTGCGCTTTCACTGTGGCTGTTCGTTCGATCGAGTTTTGGGAGCTCTGAAAATGTTGGGCGAAGCTGAACTCCAAGACATGATCGAAAAAGATGGCGGGGCTGAGGCTACTTGTCATTTCTGCAACGAGGTTTACAAGGCTAGCAGCGATGAACTGGCTGAACTGATCGGGGATTTGCGATCGAACTCGGGTTCTTGAGACGATAATGTGTAATTGGTTCCCTTGAATGCGAGTTGCGGAGCGAGGCCTTGACCAATTGCCAATTACACATTATCAATTATCTACGGGACTTACGCGACCGCGATCGAGATTGAGAGTTTGTTTAACCCGGAGCGATGGCGCTCCACCAGAGGTTCTCGTACATCAAACTCGGTTTTGGCATCAGGGACTCACCCATCGCCAAACTGGAATTTTTGTGGTGGGTTCAAAGGTTCTGGGACGCGCTAACCTGAAAAACCAGGAATGGCTCGAAAAGTTGGATGGAGCGGCTGGAAATCTCGTCAAACATCGGGTTTTTCATCCCGCCCAAAACAGAATGCCGTGCCGCGTACTCCTATCGTTGCAAGCCCCAAATTTTAGAAGGCGGTTCTTGCTCCCAGATTCATCCGCAAAGCAAATCTCTGATTGTTCAATCTCAAATCTAAAATTGTACAGACGGCGCGCGCGTAAATCTGGGGTGATTGGAGTCAGCAGAAAGAAGGCAAGTTGATAGGGTTGAGATGTAAAATTTATCAGGAAAATAGTAGCCCTCGCTGTTTTGAAATATTTAAGCCTTCCTGGTTGTTGTTTGTGGTAAGCAATGTATGAGTCAAGATCGCAAAACACCAGGCCGTTGGTCTGCATCAAAATCCTTCGATCCAAAAAAGGATACTTCCTCGCTGGTGCCAATTCCCGCTAGGAAAAACCGGGCTGAGCGACTCAAAGAGATCCGTGAGTTGGTGATTTCGGGAAAACAGCCGGGAGGGTATTTGGAACAGCGGCCCACAGAGTCTGGGGAAAACTGGCAGTCTCCCGGAGAACACAGTCCGCTGTGGCGGAGGTGGTCGCAAAAGTGGCAGTTTTGGCTGGCGGTGAGTTTGATGCTGTCGGTAGGTATGGGGTTTGTGGCAATTTCGTCTTTGCTCAACCTGACAGCGCAGTCGAATTGCTCGAAGATTTTTTGGCCGACTGCTTCTGCTAACGATCGCTTTTTTTGCGCTCAAGAAGCAGCTAGCAAGCGGACGGTGGATGATTTGCTGCGCGCGATCGAATTAGTTAATGCTTTGCCGTCAGATCACCCGCTGCGACCGAGAATTAACGGTCAAATCGATCGGTGGTCCCAGGATATTCTTAGGTTGGGAAATGCTAGGTTTCAAGAAGGGAAACTCGATGAGGCGATCGCGATCGCTCGCAAGGTTCCTCGAAACGTTCCCGCTTACGCGACGGTGGAAAAGCAGATTGAACAGTGGCAGTCGATCTGGAACGATGCAGAGAAAATTTACCGCACTGCGGTAGATTTCTTGCGTCAGGAAGAGTGGACTAAGGCTTTCAGCGAAGCTACTCTGCTGTTGGATACGGGAAATACTTTCTGGGAATCGGCTAAGTATGAGGAACTGACTAAGGCAATTGAGACGACCAAGACAGAGGGCAACAAGTTGACAAAAGCCCGAAACACAGCCTCGGAGGGAGGGCTGGAGAATTTGGTGACGGCAATTAAGCTGGCTCAGGGAGTCGATCGAAGCAGTTATTTGTATCAAGCTGCTAATAAGCTGATCGCGGAATTTAGCAATAAAATTATGGCGATCGCCCAAAAACGCTTGCAGGCAGGGGATTGGCAGGAGGCGGTCGCGATCGCTTCCAAGATTCCAGAGTCGGCAAATTTAAACGAACAAGTTCAGGATTTTAACCAGTTGGCGAGCGGTACGGCTCAGGCTTTGACTGGTTCTGTTGAGGGTTTGTCTAAGGCGATCGAAATCGTTACAAAGTTGAAGGAGGGTCGCCCTTTATACAAACAAGGTCAAGATTTGGTCGGCCGCTGGCAGCAAGAAATGGCTGATGTCAAAACTTTGGATGCCGCAAGCAGGCTGGCGGCGCCGGGAGGGGTAAATGATTTGAGGGCTGCGATCGCGCAATTGCAAACAGTCCCCCAATCAAATCCCCGCTCTCAGGAAGCTCTCCGTGAAATTGCTCGCTTGAGCCGTCAAATCGAGCTGTTGGAAGACAGTCCGTACCTGCAAAGAGCTAACGATTTGGCCGTCGCGGGCGATCCGAATTCTCTGGAGGCCGCCGTGGCTCAAGCTTCTCGGATTTCTAGAGGTAGGGCGCTTTACGGGGAAGCTCAAACCAAAATACAAGCTTGGATCGAGAGAAGACAGCGCCTTCAAGACCAACCGTTTTTGGATAGAGCTCAGCAGCTAGCGGCTGGGGGCAATTTGGGCGAGGCAATTGAGATGGCCCGCCGGATTCGATCGGGAAGGGTGCTTTATGAGGAAGCTCGATCGAACATTCGGACTTGGGAGGCTCAATTTCAGGGCGAGCAAGGTTTGCAAAACGCCCGTACCGCAGCCAGAGCCGGGACTGCAGAGGCTCTGGAAAGGGCTATTACCCTGGCTCTTGAGGTGCCGGAGTCGAGTTCGCTCCGGTGGCAGGCGAGTGAGGCGATTGATGAGTGGAGCCAGCGGATTTTGGCGCTTGGTGTGGAACAGTCGTCGTCGGATCTGGCTGGGGCGATCGCCACTTTGAAGAAAATTCCCTCGGGAGCTAGGGCTTTCGAGCAAGCTCGATCGCAAATCAAAGTTTGGGAGGAGTTGCTGAATCCTCCGGCTGCTGAATCTCCGTCTCCGGCTCCCGAACTACCGGAAACCGAGCCTCCGAGCAGCCCTCCGAGTCCCTAGGTCGATCGACCTGTAAGGCGGGTTTACAAATCATCTTCTCGTAGCAAACCCCAATTAAATCAACCCGCCCTCACGAAACAATCGAACTTAGAGAATATTTACTTTAGCGAACCGCCAAGACGCAGTATGCAAAGCGGCGCGTTAGCGCTCTTGTCGCGGAGCAAAAAAAGAAAGACAACAAAAACAACAGAAAGCGAGCATCCCGATGAGTGTAAACGGGGTTTTTGTTTGAGCGCGATCGGGACAATAGCGATCGCTACACAGCATTTTTAAATCGATTGAGGTACAGCTTAGAAATTACCTTTTTTCCCAGCATTAATATCAAATCCGTTGCATCGTCAGGTGATTGAACCGGCGCTATAACACAGAGAGATCCCAGAGAGATACCAGAGAAATGAATACAGGACGATGAAGAGAGGAATTGATCTAATATCGTTTCCAGTTGCATCAAAATAATAAAATCAAGTCAACATTTAAAACTCAACTATTCAGTTTTTTGACCCGCCTGTCAACAGTCAACAGTCAACAGTCAACATTTCTGCGTCCGAAACAAAATTAATTTTTCCCCAATTACCCTTGATTTTTAGCTCGGTTAAACATCCGCCGGATTCAGGTGCATCATCGCCCAAGTCGTGTAAGTGCCGATCGGACTCCAGAGTATGTAAGGTAGCAATAACAGGGCCGCAGGCTGCGAAACTTGCAACACGCTTAAAGCTAGTATTACACTTAAAATAGCGCCCGTTCCGCCGATGATTGTGCCGACTTTTAGGCTCTTAAGTTTGCACATCACAGAAGTATAAGATATCGTTACTATTTCTAAAAGCAGGTATAAACCCATTCTCAGCCAAGTCTCCTGAGTTCCCGGTTCTTTTTCCCAAACAATCACTGCAGACCAAGCTGCACAAATAAAAATTACTGTCCAAATGATGGGAATTGCTTTTTCAAATACTAGCCATCTCGGACGCTGCAAGCGGTTGAACCACTGGATGTCGCTGGGCGAGAGCAAGTTAGCCAAAAGTGCTACTACAAAGGCGACACCGCCAATTACCATCCAGGATTTAATCATCATCTTTATCGATTGGGTGACGTTGACGGGTTCTATAGCGATCCGTCAGGAATTGTGTAAATATGTAGCGATAGTGTCCCCGTGCCTACCTCCGATCGATCGGGGATATTGGGGGATATTCGCGATCTCGATAGCTACCCTTCGGGAACACTTCGCGAACGCACGAGCGCGAGAACAAGAACTCTACATATTTGTACAACTGATGCCAGGATTGCTATATTAAGCAGATATTTTAGGTAAATCAAGCGATAAATACATCTCTCTCCAGTCTGAAATTTATAACGCGAACGTAAATTATACTTATACCAATGAAATAAAGTAGCGCTAGATATTACCCCCCCAACCCCCCTCCCGCGGGGGGGCTAAGACTTCATCCACAGCACATATGAAAGAAAAATGGTATTATTTAAAACAGCAAATTTATTGCCTTCACAGTCCTGTCCTAAATCGAGAAGCGGCATTGTGTAGGGTGCGCGGGCGCACCTTAGCGCTATAAGTAGCCCTTCACCTTGCAACTAAACCGGCTAGCCGAGCCGGTGATGCTGTTCTAACTCTAAACTAGAGTCATCATCTTTTCTAGGAACTAAAAGCGTATTTTCGCTGCTCGGTTGCAACGCGGCTTTAATTACTTGAAGAAAACGATTAGGCTTTTTCGTTTGACCGTTGAGAGCGCGGCGGTCTTTTACTTTTTGAGAAAGGTGTCGCATCACTGATAAATCTAGTTCATCAATGAAATGGTCTGCTATACGTTCTCCCATTAAATCAACAGCTTCAGAATACTGATCTTTCAGCGTTTCTATGGCATCGTATGCTTCGTCAGCAACTTGACTAGCTACTGTTTTATTTTGGTGGACTGATGTCTGGGAATTGCTGCGGCGCCGATCTAAAAGACTTTTATATTCAGCAATGCTCATTCCTAAATTGTAAATGTGGTGGTGAGCGTGATCGATCAAATCTACTTCACTGGGATAGAAGAAGCCGCGAGTGCTGTTGATGCCGTGAACTTTTGCCCAACCCCGCAGAATAGTCTCATCTTGCAGTTGGTATCGCTCCAACATTTGAGCTATGTTCAGCTCTACTTCTGGTGTAATTTTGAAATCGCTCATCGGTAAATCCTCGCTGGTGAGTAAATGAATAAACTTGAAATCTAGAATTTGTGATTGGGGTGCAATTTGAAAATGACGATAAATCCTTAACTGACGGCATTCAGGAAAGTCTAGCGGGCATTTGCTAGCCGTCGGTTGAGCGATCGCGCGAGACAATTTTAGGGTAGCGCAGTTTGGGGCTTGGTCTCGATCGCATTTGGGAGCAACTGCACGGGGTTAATTATATAGCTGATTTAGTGTTTCACCAACCGTTAAAAATAGTAAATTTTACGGTTGGTGCCTCAACAGTTAGTAAGATCGAGTTATAATAGTCTCAACAACTGTGCAATTAATAATTTTAGTAGTTGCAAACGAGATTCTTAGTATGCCTGTATACGATTATTTTTGTCCCAAAAACAACCAACAGTTAGAAGTTTCGCACAGCATGAACCTGGAAGTTTCGACTTGGGGTCAACTGTGCGAGCTGGCTAAATGCGAACCCGGGGACACCCCCGCAGATGCTCCGGTGCGCCGTTTGCTGAGCGCTCCGAGGTTGATGAAGCCGACATCCGACACCGATTATAAAAATTCGGGTTTCAGCAAGTACGTGAAGCGGGATGAAGGAGTTTATGAAAATGTCACCGCTAAGGATGGTGAAAGCCGTATTGTCAATCGAGAAGGCAAGCCGCTTAAAGACTGATCGTCCAGATCGAGTTGGCAGTGAGGACTTGAGTCCTCTCAGATAGGTTTGTAGGGAAGACTTGGGTCTTTTGTTGATTTTTAGGTCGAGCTAAATTCCTGATAGCAAACTTGTTAGGCTGCGGGCAATTAAACGCAGATCGTATTATTTACCACCAAACCAATCATTCATTTTTTGTTTGGTTTGTGCTTGAGTTTCACCATTGATGTATACTGAAACAGTTGCGATCGCAGCCAGCAATAGTCCCAAATCGTCTGTAAATCCGATGCCGACTAATATATCGGGGATGGTATCGACAGGAGATATAAAATAGACCTATTGCAAAAAAAATCTATGTTACAACTAAAGGTTTTGAATTTTAGGCTCCAGAGCTAACTCATAATTGTAAAGTGCCGATCTAACCGGCAATCTACTCTACTCAAGCCAAACCCTTAATTGTAGCACAAAATTATTTTGCAATAGGTCTATTGTAGATTCAGGGCGGGCTGGACACCCCACTCATTGTTTGATTTTTTTTGACATAGAATTTAAATGTCGCAACAGCTTAATTCGGCATTAGAACCAATAAATAACAAATAACTAATGGCGTTGCTGAATACAAATATGAATTCAAGATTTCCCAATTGCGATCGGTCAAGTATGGTGAGCTTTGTAACATCAAGCAAAAAGTTGATTCATGCGCCAGAATCAGCAAGGCCTAACTAATAACAACCAACTGCCAAGAACCAACTGCCAACTAACTAATATGCGTTTACCTTTACCCCAATTTGCTACAAAAGAGCGCCATCCCGATCGCATTGCTGAGGTAATCGAGACGGCAACTTCGGAATTTATGGCTCAATGTTTGGAACCGGATGACTTGAGTTTTCCGGTGATGCCGCCTTTTGGAAGTTGGGTGAAGGCCCAGGATGAAGAGTCAAAAAATCAAATCTACGGTGTGGTTTATTACGCGACGACTAGCCCGATCGACTCGGTGCACAGAGCTCGCGCTTTGGGTTTGTCGCTGGAGGAGTTGCGGGAAGAACAACCGCAGATTTTTGCGATGCTCAAAACCGAGTTTCGAGTGGCGATTGTGGGGTTTGAGACTGCGCCGGAAAAGTTCAACGGTAACGGCCCGTCGAGGGGTAAAATTTATCAGTATTTGCCGCCGCGCCCGCCGCAAATTCACCAGGCGGTTTATTGTTGCGAACCGGATGAGGTGATTGATTTTACGGTGCAGTTGGATTTTTTGAGGACGCTGCTGGGGGTGACTAATGCGCCGGTGGATGCCCTGGCGGCGGCGACGATTCGGGAGATTTATCAGTTGCGGATGCGCGATCGAGCTTGGTTGGTAGAAGCGGGCAGGAATTTGAGTGTTTTGTTGAAGGATGATTACGATCGGTTGAGAGTGATTTTGAGTCAGATTCATCCGTAGAATAGGGGATAAGTAAATAGAAAAGTATAATTTTTTATGTGGGTAGAGATCGCAGCGCTAAATCAAGTTCCCGAATCGGGTGTGTTGAAGGTAAAAGTTGAGGATATTTCGCTGATTTTGAATCGCCAAGGTGCAAATATCACTTGTTACCGCAATGCTTGCACGCATTTAGAATATCCGATCGATATGGGGAAGGTTGATAACGGCATCATTACCTGTCCCTTTCACAAATTTAGGTTTAAGTTAGATACTGGTAAGTGTTTGAATTCACCGGATTCGCTGGAATCTTATCCGGTAAAAATTGAGGGCGAGATCGTTTTTGTCAATATCGATTAGTCATAATTTACTTGTTTTCTGAATCATCAGCGCCCAGCCAAGAAACCCGGTTTCTGCGACAATTTATATCAAATCCTCTCTTCATCGGAATGATTCAGATATATATTCTCGGACTCTGTGTACTCTGTGTTCTCTGCGGTTAAATCACCTGACGATGCAACCGTCCACGATATTAGGCATCCTCACGCCCGATTGAGGAAGAAACCCGGTTTCTGAGTCAGGGCGCGCGCTTTTCAAACGGTTTCTGAATCCCTAGCGCCAAGAAACCGGGTTTCTGCGACAATTTAGGCATCCTCAACGAGAGTGAGGAAGAAACCCGGTTTCTGAGTCAGGGCGCGCGCTTTTCAACTTACCGTTTTTGCGCACCGCTGACGGAGGAAAATCGCTAAAAGCCCGATCGCCCCAACCATCAAAAGCAGCCATTCTTCCGGTTCGGGAACCCCAGAAACATTCAAAGGATTGCTCGGTTTCGTCAACTCCTCCTTACCCGATTCTACCTCGCGTTCAAATCGATCGTTTTTACCTTCCGCCGCCTTTAGCTGCGCTCTTTGCTCGTCATTAACTAACACAATCATCGAAGAATAGGGCGTGACGACTTTAAAAGTTTTAGCAAGCGAGTGCATCGCATCCAATTGAGTCAATTGATTAGCAGTTTTCTGCTTGCTGAGTGCCGTTATTAACTGCCGCGCCGCTATCGGTTTAAAACCTTCATTTTCATCATTAGTTATTTTCGGAACCCCTGCAGCCACCTTCGGAGTTTTGGCATAACTCCAAGCATAACCATCAACAACATTAACTACAGATTTCCCCGACGCCGCCATCGTCGCCACTCGCTGCATTGCTTCTTTGATATCGGTAGAAACTCCGCCGCCACTATCTTGAATCAACTTTAAAGTAGCATCGTCATAGCCAGGGGGCAAACCTCCCAAATGTACTGTCCATAAAGGTGCAGTTAGAGAAACGCTGGTTTTGCGATCGTCCGATAACTCGTAACTGTGGCGATCGCTCACCAAGAATACAGTATCATAACTTCTATTGCCGCGCAACCGTGCAAACTGTTGCAGAATATCCTTAAGTTGAATTGTACCGTAAAACGTCAACTTTTTCGCATCAAAACTGCGTATATTTTCCACCAACCTCGGCGGCATCCCCGCCGCACTCGACACATATAAATCCACACTGTTTGTGGCTAAAACATTCTTTTTCAACCAATCAAAAGTCTCCTTAAGTTCTTTTTTTTCTGTCGCCATACTCCGAGAAGTATCCAGGATCAAGGCCAACTTTTTAACGTTTGGCAAAAAGTAATTTACATCAATCAGCGGCTGAGCAAAAATAGTATTTTTGCCGGGTAAATTCGCTAAATGCGGTATTGCTTTTGGCGTTGCAACTGCGGGTAAAAATGCTGGAAGCCAAGTTTCTTTTGCCTCCTTACCCTTGTATTTAATCTCCTTTCCAGCGATAACTCGGCGAGTATTTTGATTCCAAAAAATATTGCGTTTTTCAGCCAAAATTGGCATCGCCCAACCCTGTGGTTGTCGCATGACTTTGTAAGTCAGCCAAAGGTGCATTTCCGTTGGCCCGTTAGTAACCGCAAACTCTCGTTTAGGCGGAACAGGAAAAGCTCGCAAGCGATATTGTTTCGGGCCAATTTGTTCGAGCAAAGCCGGATCTACCCTTTCTCTCACCTGCTCGTTGTAAACTTGCTGGGCGGCACCTCTGGGCGACACAGTAAAAGCAAAACGCTTTTGCAAATCCCCAGTATCGCCCAGCCAAACTCCTGTAACTGCGGCGCTTTCCGGCAGAGAAAAGTAATAAAATACTTCTTGCAAGTTTGGCGTTTGATTTTTGTAAACTTCGTAGATTTGAACGTCAGCCCAATCGCCGTTTTCTTTGACTGTAACTTCTTGGGAATCCAACCATACTTTTTCCTCATTGACATTCAACAAACCAGCCTTAGCTTCTTCCCAGTTAGATGTTGACTGCACCGCGTGTTTTACTGCTTCTGTGTCACCTTTTTGAATTTCTGTATCGAAGAATCCAGCGTAAAGTTTTTCGGCTTTTTTGACATCGGAACTCGAGCCTTGATACAAAAACGGCGACATTAAAAAATTATAGCTGTCTTGCACGCTTTGAGCTGCTTGGTCGGGCAGATTTAAAGTATTTTTGTACAGCGCGTAAATGTGGTCATTTTCTCCCACAGTGCTCAGGTAGCGGTAAGGAGACAAATAGGCGTTAACTAAGCCCGATCGAATTTTATCAGACTTGGCTAATAAAGTTTGACGCGCCGTCTCATTAGCTGCGGGAGTTTCCAGAATTTTCATTGCTTGAATTTGCGGCTGCTGCTGCAAAGCTGCGAAAATAGCCAGCCAAGCTGCCATCACTCCCAAGCTGCCCGCGATTGCTTGATTTTTTCCGTATTGCGAAGCAAAACTATTTAATATTTTGCGGGCAGATTGGATGTAGAGAAAGCCGTAAAGCGAAGGCATTACTACGAATAAGCTGGAGGTAAAACCAAACAAAATTAAGGATAATGGCAGCCACCAAATTATTTCAAATGAACTGTATTTGAAAGATTCTATCAGCGGTGTCACCCAAGCAAAACTCAAAAATCCAACTATTGTCACACTTGCGACAGGCAGTGCGTAAAACATCAGCAAGGTGGCCGCCCAAATGCCAACTAGCAACATTAAGCTGTGGACTCCTAACTGCATCCAGGCAATTTGTTTTTGGCCAATTAATCCACTTAGAGGTTGCGGTTTGCTTTCAGCATCTTGAGATGTGGTAACATCTTGAATATTTTCTGTTTTTCCCAAATATCCGTAGAGAATTTCTACTAAAAATCCTGCAATGCACAATCCTATTGTCCAAATAATTTGAGAGCTCGGTGGAGTCAGTTCGCGCAGCAGAAACAGCCTTACTAGGCAGAGCAAAAATAAGGGCGCTTCTACGCCGTAAAACAGCCGCATTAGCTGCAACGGTTGCTTGCGAAAACCCTTGAACCCGATGATTGTAAATACTGTAGGCACTGCTATCAGTGCTGTTAAGGTCAAGGCAAATTCCAGGGGGATAATTCCGTCTATCGTGGCTTGGATTAACGGGATTGCCAGGTAGGGCAAAATTCCTAGATAAACTATTGACAAGAATGTCAGGTTCCACAGCCAAAATATTAGCTGAAAAATTATGTTCAATGCCAGCTTAATTTTTTTCATTTTTTGCTATTGTTAAGCTATAATTAACGGTGTTGTGTACGTTTTTAGCAAAAGATTGGACTTCGGAACTTTCGGGGTTTACGGAATTGTCAAAAAGAATTGACACAAGCACCCAAGTATGATTTTTGTGGTTGATGTCGCTGCGGATTCGCTCTAAGAAATTATCGGTTGTTTGCTCGGAAGATTGCAGCCAGTAGGTGGCAGATAGTTGGTTGTCTTTGACAGACAGCCAGCGGGCTGCGATGGCAGGAGTTAGCTGTTTTCTTTCTATGCGGTTGACGGGGATGCCGCTGGCGATAAAGCACAACTCTGGTGCGTGATAAGTCTGCCAGGATGTGCTGGCTACGGTTAGCATGGAACCGCGCAAGTTACCGGAGATAAATCTCTTTTTTTCTGTTTTGGTGTCTGGGTAATTGCCGAAGAATTTTTGTTCGCTGGGATTCAGGGGGATTGCTTCGGATACGATTTGTTCGGGAAATTTCAGGGGGGCGATCGCTACTTGTTCGCTTTCTACATGATACAATTGAGAAATTGCTGCCAACACAGCGACGGCCGCAATTAGTCCGGCTTTTGCTAAGGGCTGATTTTTGAGGATTTCTGCATCTTGTTGCGACTCAAGATTAATTTGTTTGGTTGCGGAAATTTTTGGTATTTTTTGCAGCATCAACCAACTCAAAAAACAAGCGCTAACTAAACCGACTATTCCCAGGGGTACGTGCAGAATTTCGGCATAAATTGGCTGTTGAAAAACTTGGGCAACTAATACTAATACGATTACTCGCAAAGCGTTAGCCGAAACTAACATTATGAAGTTGACGGCGCATACTGCGAGCCATTTAAAACCCAATTGACGGCTTTCTAACCAGGTAGCAGCTAGCAGAAATAGTGTCCCTACTAAGAGGGTTTTAATGCCGCTGCAAGGTACGTCTACTTGAGCGATGCCGTTTTCTAAGACGATGATATCGTAGGAAGAAATAGCCCCGATTTGGAAAACCGATAGCAATTTTTCTACTACCTGAGCTGTCAGCACTCGCGCCGGCAAACCCAATCCGTTATTGAGCTGAGTGTTGAATGGTAAAATACAAGCTAGCAGCCCCGCTATTGGCAGGTTTTTTCGCCAAAAGTTCGGCTCTACCATTAAGCCGTACAGCCCGTAGGTTCCGAGGATAAATAGCAGGATGGTAATTTGTTTGATGTCTATTATGCACCCTGCGGCGATCGAGCAAACCCTCGCACCCAACATTAACAGCAGCGGATAGCGCCTCAAAACGAATTTGGGGGACAATGCGGGCGGGCTAGTTCCCGAACTGAGCGATCGCACTACTAATGCTACAATCAGAACACCAATTACTATCTTGTACAGTGTCGGTATCTCAACAAACGAGGATAACAGCCACTTAACTGCCGAAATATTGGCAAAAAACCAAGTGAGCGACAGTAAAGAAGGAGCTAGCCAAACCAAATTAACCGCAGGATAAGGAGTAACAGATTCTGGAATTTTAGAATCTGGAATATTGGTGCGCTGCATGATACCGCTTGACATTCACGTTGGTGACATCTTAGCTCAGCAACATGGGTAATGCCTAGACCTGTAATTTAAGTTTTGTCAAGCTTTTATTTTTTCTACAGACAAGCTAGCGTTATAATAATTTCAGCGGAGGTAAAAATGAGCGAAAAAAGTCCGGGATACAAAATTGTTAGCGATAACCGACAAGCGCGACATCTCTATGAAATTATAGAGACATATCAGGTGGGCATCGAGTTGAAAGGAACAGAAGTTAAATCTATTCGGGAAGGGAAAGCAAATTTGCGGGACGGATACGGCTTGGTTCGGAACGGCGAACTGTGGCTGATAAACGTTCATATTTCGCCTTGGAGAAGTGCTAGCAACTATTTTAATCACGAACCGAGACGCACTCGCAAATTGCTGATGCACAAGCAAGAAATCCGCAAACTAATCGGGAAAGTGGAAGAAAAAGGTTTGACTTTAGTGCCGTTAAAAATGTATTTGAAAGGCGGCTGGGTTAAACTCGATATCGGTTTGGGTAAAGGCAAAAAACTTTACGACAAGCGCGAAGATTTGAAGAAACGGGAAGACAAGCGGGATATGGAACGCGCGATGAAGCAATTTTAGTGATTGGACGAATCTTCTCAAAGCCTGTTATTTACAGGCTTTTCGAGTCCGATCCACATGAGTTATCGTTTATGTCTGTTAGTAATTAGTAGACTTGAGTTACATAAATATTCGCTCTGTTAACCGCAGATTTCAGGCAGATAATTCAATGTTATCTGCGTTTGATTTAAGTGCAACTCAAGTCTAGTGATTAGCGATTAATCATTAGAGTTGAATTGCTCTTCATTCTCTTTATGTTATTGAAATACATCTGCAGTTTTCTCATCAATGGAAGATTTATAGCACTTCTCAAGCGCGGTGAGGTATGCCCTATGCCCCATGCCCTATGCCCCATGCCCCATGCCCTATAAAGGCTCTTTTTCCTTTCAGGCATGGGGCTTGCGGCTTTTTTCTGGCTTTTTTGTGAAACTATCCGGATAGGTGTTGGAGCCCCGCGAAGAATCAACCTATGCTCGAATACATCTAGGTAGTGGCAGCATTACGCCCTTCGGCTGCGGAGTTGGATGCTCTTATGAGAAATAGGCTGGAGCCTGAGTCAATTCGTAAGATGGTGGTGTCATGAGAATGGCAATTAAATATGGCAAACCAAGTATGACTTAACTAAGAGTAAAAAGATGCAAAAAATGACACCATTAGCTAACATTTTTAAGGTCATGAAAGAGCCGGGTAAAAAGTATCACCAGTCGAAGTGGGCAGCCTTCCTGCTCATTCTAACAGTAGGTTTTGGTGGCTGGCAATTTGGGTTGCCGGAACTCGCATCACTGTTTAATAACAGAGGCTTGGAAAACTACAAAGCCAATCGATTGGCTGATACTCAACAAGCCTATGAGTTGGCCCTTGCGGTAGATCCCAAAAGCCGCACAGCTCTTTACAATTTGGGATGGCTTTGCGAGGAGGTGCAAGATTTAGAATGCGCCCGAGGAAAATATCTGCAAGCTGCCAAACTCGGTCTGCCTGCTGCTTACAGCAATCTGGCGAGGTTATATATTATTGATAAGAAAAACTATGCTGCTGCTGTTCACTTGCTGTGGCAAGGTTTGAAATTAGCTGAGGACGATCGAGTTAAATATTCTTTACTCAAAAACTTGGGATGGGCTCGGCTGAAACAGGCTCGATATTCAGAGGCATTGCAACATCTGGATGCAGCCATTAAGCTTGATAGCGAAAGGCCAGCAACTTACTGTCTGAAAGCGCAAGTCCTAGAAGGGATGAAAAAAACGAAGGAAGCGCTACCGCAGTGGAAAATTTGTCTAAAGTATGCGGATTCCCAAGAGTTCGATGAGGATATATGGATAGGAATGGCACGTCAACGATTAAAAGAGGAAAAAACAAATAAATGAAACGCACAGTTTTGCTTTCTTCAACCATACTGGCAATCATTACGGTACTGGAGCTAAGTCAAGCCTCAAAAGCACAGCCTACTCCTGCGACTGTTAAATTTACACTTAATGAGTCAGTCGAAACGCCGTTCAACTCGAATCAGTCAACGTGGCGCCGTTGTAGAGATAGAGATGGTGGAAATTATCCGTGTCCGAGATTTGTCATGCCTTCGCAGAGCGAAGAATAATAGTTATTTTCAAGGAATTTTGTAGGGTGTCAAACTAGCACTTTACATTGGCAGGTATGTAGTATGCAGTAGTTTTATGTAGGTGCGCTGGGCGCACCTTACTATCGATCGCGGCTGTGTTCGTACAGCCATCAAGTAATGTCAAATCCTCTCTTCATCGGAATAGTAAATTCAGGCGTTGACTGTTGACTGTTGACTGTTGACTGTTGACTGTTGACTGTTAACTGTTAACATCATGTCTGAGTGCAACCGGAATTGATATAATATGATGTCCGGTCGATTGACAACAATAAAATTGGTTCGTAGTACGGAATGCGAGTCTGCAATCTAAGAGCGGACACTGATTGACGTACTACGAACCGTTTTTGTGATGGTAATTTATCGGAGATGATATCAAAAGCTGGAAGAGTCCCTGCAACGGGAGAGATTCGGGGACAGCATTAAAGGAAACAAATGCTTTTTGCAAAAGAACAGATGTTCTGTGCCAGCATTTTTATCTACTTGCTTTCGATAAAAGCTGAATCTTCCTGCTGCCGGTTGCTGTAAAAACTAGCAATAATCGCTACCATCAACCACCACAGCATATTAACTTCTGGTCTGTACCAAACGGTATCGACCAAACCGTGGGCCATCATGCCGGTTAAAGTTGCGATCGCCCCAATCAACCAAAACCCCTGATTCGATTTTAGATTGAGAGATTCTGGCTCTACATTAGATGTATTAAATTGCGCGTCGCGCAATCTTTGGATCTGCAACAAACCTTGATTGACGGTGACAGTCAGCAGCCAGAGGAAACACATTAAACCGATAAAGCCAGTTTCTACGGCAATTTCCAGCAGCACGGAATAAGCGCTCAAAGCAGTGAATCTCGGCTTCATATAAAGCGGATAAACTTTATTAAAGGCAGTGTTTCCGGGGCCAATTCCGAGAATTGGCCGATCGCGAATCATGTCAATCACCGCATTCCAAACATTAATCCGAAAATTGTTGCTGCT
Organism: Tychonema sp. LEGE 07203; assembly: GCF_015207285.1. Classification (GTDB taxonomy): domain Bacteria; phylum Cyanobacteriota; class Cyanobacteriia; order Cyanobacteriales; family Microcoleaceae; genus Microcoleus. Next base: position 15,580 of record NZ_JADEXD010000037.1, read on the forward strand.
GTCGCCGCGGCCGACAAACATACTCGAAACTCGATCGCGCAAAGGCTCCACTAAAGCCACTCCCAAAATTAAGGCTCCAGCCAAACCTCCCAACCCTAACGGCAGGGCCCAAGTGCGCCAGAACCTAGGCATCGAAGGGCTGTACCAGTACCAAAGCAGCACTAAAAACACCACGAGCAGAGCCAAAAAACCGATCCAAGCGCCCCGGCTGTCGGTGTAGCGCAAGCACGCGCAATTCACTGCCAGCATTGTCAGGGCTAAAAGTTTTGTTCCCCATCCTTTCCACACAAAAAGTGCGGCGGCGCTCAAAGCAATTGCTGGCAGCAAATAGGCACCGAGCAAGTTTGGATTGCCCAAAAAGCTGTAAACTCGCGTGAAATCGGCTTGAGTTGAAGTCGGATCGTTCCAAGTAGCTAATGGCGGCACTTTATCGATCCACTGCCGCACGCCGTAGAAACTGACAACTAGAGAGACGTTCAAAAATACGGCAATTAACCAGGAGCGCCAGCGGGAATCTCGCAAGATCCTCGCCATTAGGGCAAAAAACAGCAAATACAGCGTTAGCTTGCTCCAACCGACAAAAGCGGCGGCTTTGACTGGCGACATCGCGGTGGCGACGGTGGCAATGCCCCAGTACAGCAGTACCAGCAAGTGAATGGGTGTGAGGGAGGCGATCGCGCGATCGTCAGAAACAGTCAGCAGCATCCAAAAAGCAGCACCAGCCGCCATCAACACCCCCACCAAAGTATTGTTCACAAACGGGCCCATAGCGAACGTCAAGGCCAGCAAAACAAAACCCAGGGGTTCCGCCCACTGCATGAGCCAGCTACTCTGCCGCCAACTGCGCGCATTGCCGATCGCCCAATTCAATAAATAACTGCCACTTTGCCACTGAGAGAGCGGCAAATTTGCCAGAGTTAATTGTTGCCAAACTGAATTCATTTCTATTTTAGATTTGTACTTGGTAATTTGTAATTAGTAATTGTTGACTGTTAACTGTTGACTGTTGACTGTTGACTGTTGTTATTGGTTATTGGTTATTGGTTATTTGTTAGCAGCAACCAATAACCAATAACTAATAACTAATAACTAATAACTAATGACTAATGACTAATGACTAATGACTACTGCCAACTGCTTTCCTGTCAACTGCCAACTGCTTTCCTGACAACTGCTTTCCTGACAACTGACTTCAGAAACCTTCCAACAAATCCGTAGCATTGGTGCAGGGGAGCCAGAGTACATAGCGATATCCAGATTCCGAGGTGCCTTGAATCGAGAGTTTGCCGCCTTGAATTTCCGCCAACTGGCAGCAAAGCAGCAGCCCCAAGCGTTCTCTGGCCCCGTAACCAGCTAACACCGGCGCGGTATCGGCAGCATTCTCGGCCACCAAAGCCGCCAACTCAGAAAACGCCAGCGTTAATCGCCGAGAATGCTGTGTCTGTGTGGCGAGTTGCGGTTCGACTTCCGAGGAGCCGGTTTCGGAGTTCGATGGCGAACCGCTATCGGCTCCCACCTTCAACAAGTAGTCGGAGTAGAGTGTAGCATGGGGCAAAGTTTCTCCCAACCAAGGATGAAAAACCCAAACTCCGATGTTGATACCATGTTCTTTCCGAGAAACGTGGACTCGAATCACGCTGCCTGCCCCAGCGGATTGAATAATGTTAAAAATTAAGTGGCGCAGCATTTGCTGAACTTTATCCTTATCGGCCAACCAGATGCGCGGCCCGGGCCCCATCGACAAGTTAATTTCTTGCTCTCGCCTAGTTGCCACCGCCGACAGGGTTGTCACGACTTGCTGACACAAACCTTCTATATCGACTGCGACTCGCTTCAAGGTGAAGGCGGATTCATCGAGTTCTAAGAGTTCCAAAATTTCTTCAACTAGCGAGCGCAAAGACTGGCTGCTCTCTTGAATCACGTCGATATATTCTTTTTGCTTGCTCGTCAACGGCCCGTAAATTTCTTGGTTCAACACGCTGGCCATGCCGATGACTGAAGTGAGCGGGGTGAGCAATTCCTGCGCTAAATGATTCAGCAGTTTTACCTTGATTGAGTTAGTCAACAAATCGATAGGTTTGTTATTCATCGGTTATTTTTCTGGTTTTATTATGGCTTGTTGATTATTAGTGGTTCATTATACCTCTTTCTCAAGTCTATAACAACTTGTTGTTGGCAGTTGCAGACTTTAGTTAACTGATGACTGTTGATTGTTAAATGATGACTGTTATTTGTTGTTTGTTGTTTGTTAGTTGTTGTTTGTTAGTTGTCGTTAGGAATTGAGAATTAAAAATTGGGAATTCGTAGCAAGTAACCAATAACCAATAACTACTGACTACTGACTACTGACTACTGACTACTGACTACTGACTACTGACTAATTAATCATTGCTTCTAAAGCTGATTGCAAATCTTGAGTGAGTTCGGCAACTGCTAACCTGCGGCCCTTTTGATAGGCCTGCCAGCGAGATCCCACTGATATCGGTTCGCCCACGGTCATTTGTACCTGCTGTTTGCCCAAAGAAGGTCGCCCGAAAGGATTTCCGCCTTTGATGCGAGTCAGTACGTCCCACAGCAGTAAAGTTGTTTCTGCCAAACGTTCTGCAGTCAGCTTTTCTTGGACGTACCTACCGGTAACGGAGACGAAACTTTCGACAAGTCTCATGTGCCACATCCGCAGACTTGCTTCTTCTGCGACGCGATCGGCTAATCCTCTTTCTAAGGGACAAAGTGCTGCAATATCTTTGATATCTTCTCGATAAATATAGTCCCAGCCTGCTTGTTCCAGACGGCGGCAGCGGTCTATCAAACTACCTTTGGGCTGTAAGTTAAAGTATTCTTCTGCTACTTGCAAAGCCACGTCTAAAAGTGCTGTCAGTCGAGCAACCATCACTTCATTGCCCGAATCGTTGGCAGTTGTGTCTGGTAGCGACAATGATGTTAAAATAGAGGTCGTTGGCTGTATATTTTTATGATAAAAACGGCTGTAAAACTCGGACATTACTGTTAATAAGTGGCTGCCAAGTCGAATCAGGCGCAGATATTGAAATTTGTAATTGTGGTCTTCTGGATCGGAATTTTCCGCCTCTAAATTGGCGGTGTTGGTACGGTCTAAGGCGGGCAGCCCGCAATCTATTTCTAATTGAGTTAAAAGTTTTTCTAGGGGCTCCCAAGGTGGGTTGACATAGCGGTATTGAATGCCGATCGGCACAATTAAAACTTTTTCTGTTCGTCCGGCTTTGTGCAAATCTTCAACGCACCAAAAGCCCATTTGAGCGATTCCCGGTTCGAGGGGACTAACTATTTCATTGTGACCGTTGGTGGCGCCTTCTGGGGCGGCGGCGATGGGAAATTGGCTGTTGGCAAATAAATCGCGGGCCGATCGCAATCCAGCCCGATCGATCTTGCCGCGAACGATCGGAGTACCGCCGAGGCGAGAATACAGCCAACCGACTCCTGAACCGGCCCAGAGAGGAATGCCGCGATCGTAAATAAAGTGTGAATGTACCGGGAATTGCAGGGAAATCCCTTTTTGGCGCGCAGCTTGGGGAACCAGTTTCCAAACGAGTTGTCCCAAACAGTAGGGATCGTCTGAGTTGGGGTGGCGGAAGGCCAGCAAGAAGCGAACTTTCTGATTTTGAAATTGGTGGAATAGTTCGGCGAGGGTTTCGACGTTTTCGGCTTGAATGTGGCTGATATTCGTCCGAAATCGCAGCCAGCAGGGGAGTATGTACTGGCAGCCTTGCATCACTAGCGGGTTGTAGGCTGGGGGTATGAATTCCAGCGGCGGCTGAACTTGGCTAATTGAATTGGGCATTTGGCGATTTTAAATTTGAGACTTGAGTTAAGGTTGTGTGCGATCGATTGACTGAAATCAGATTCCGCACGCGCGATCCGTTTTTGTTATGGTAATGGACTGGACAGGATCTGAGACGGCAGTTGAAACCACCCCTACAGAAACAAAACCCATGCCAAGCGGGTTGAAGAGCGATTTCCCCTAAATTCGTAAGTCGAAATTAGGGTGAGATTGCTAACTTAAGCTTATTTGTCGATCGCCACCAGCGCATAACTCCTCTCGCTAAGATTTTGGCCATCCAAAATCTAAAATCCAAAATCTAAAATCCTATTGTGCCGCTTCAAGAATCACTTCTTGGAAGTTGATCGCATCCGATCGCGGATCGCAGTGTGTGACTTTGACTTCAAATCGCTCGCCTATTTCGACCGATCGACCAAATCGCATCGCCAATTCTAAACCCAATTCCTCCAACAAAATCAATCCGAGATTGCTATCTTCCCTCAGCCAGCGAAGCATTAAAGCTTCCCAAACTGCATCCGGGTTGCGCCGCAAATATTCCAATCCCCAATAGCGGTTGGTTTGGCGTTCGACAGTAGAGGCTTCTCTGACTGCGGTGCCGAGACACATCACAATGTCCTGTATTTCTTGGGCGGAAAAAGGCAGCGGTTCGCCCCGCAGGTGGGCTTTGATTTGGAAGTGAGTCAGCAAGTCAGTATAGCGGCGGATAGGAGAAGTAACTTGAGTGTACAGTTCCAAACCCAAGCCTGCGTGCCGTCCGGGGGTCAGACCCATTTCGCTGCGGGGCATACAGCGGCGCACGGCGCAAGCGCGGGCGGGGCCTGCGGGTACGGCCAGCAGTTCTTCCTCTGGGGGGAGTTCGGGCTGGGGCTGATAGCGGTAGGGAATTGGTATGCTGTGAGTTTGACCGTAGCGGGCGGCTAGTTCGCCGGCTAAAATCATCATTTCGGCTACCAGCATCCGGGCTGTGGAGTTGTCGATGATGTGAATGTTGATGTCGTCGCCGCTGACTTTGACGATCGATTCGGGCATGAAAATGTTGATTGCGCCTCGGGCTTCGCGCCATTTTTGCCGCAGTTTTGCTGCTTGGGCGATCGCCTCAATTTCCGGTTCTGCTTCGATTCCCAACTCCAGCATTTCGTCTACATCATCGTAGGTTAAGCGGTAGGTTGGTTCGATCGTGCTGATGTGGACGCTGTAATCGCCAGCCGCGCCGGTTTCGTCTAAGGTGACGCTGAAGCTGAGGGCGCTGCACTTTTTGCCTTGAATCAAACTCATCGGCCCCGTTGCCAATGCTGGGGGAAACATGGGGATCATGCCCGTGGGCAGATAAACTGTAGTCGTGCGCTTTCTGGCTTCGAGGTCGAGTTCGTCTCCGGGGGAAAGCAAGCGGGTGGGATCGGCGATGTGTATCCACAGTCGCTGTTGGCCGTTGTCGAGGAATTCTAAGCTTAGTCCGTCGTCGATTTCGGTGGTACTTTCGTCGTCGATCGTGTAAACCTTGAGGTGAGTTAAATCGAGACGATTTGTGTCCGAGTCGGTTGGGGGATTTTCTAGGCAGCTTTGGGCCACTTCTAATACCTTTGCGGAGAATTGTAGGGGAATTTGGCTGCGCCGCAAAAACAGGTTTTCGTGGATACTCCACAGGCCGAGTTCGACTAGGAGTTGAAATGCTGCTTCGGGGTTTTCGGAACGTTCTAAGCTGGCTAAAGTTTCTAAGGCCGGGGTGCGGTGGGTGGCTTCTTCTCCGAGGATGGCAAAGCGTTCTAGGGCGTCGAGGCGAGTTCGATCGCTGTGTTTCCAATCTACATTTTCCCCGGCCAGCCGTTGTTTGACTCGATTCCAAAATCCTTGGGATTCTTGGTGTCGCTGCTGTTCTACTTCTTGCTGGTGTTTGATTTCTGCTACTTGGGCGACTGATCGGGGTTCGTAGCGATCGCCCTTTTGTTTGAAATACAGTTTGTCTGTTGATAGCAAACTGTAAGCAGCGTAACACTGGGCCGGAGTGCGATCGGAAAATAGCAGCATTGCCAGGGATTCGGGATCTGTCGTTTCTCCGTCGCCCGCGAGGATTTCCCAAGCGACTTCTAGACTCGACGGATCTGAGTAAGCTTCTACTTCTTTGATAAATTTGGAAATGTCGGAGGGTTTGTAAGTTTCTCCGGCTGCTTCGTAGCTAATTTGTTTGGGCGGTATGCTGTGCGGTTGACCGTTTTCGTCTACCACGACCCAGTTTTTTTTGCCATCGGGGCGATCGGCAACGGCCAGACGGCGGTCGCCGTGCACTCTAATTTCTACTAACGTTCCCTTCTCCACTTGCCAGTTGTTTAATTTTTTATTGGAAAGTTTTACTGCTATTTCTCTGGTTGCGATCGGGGGATTTTAGATTTTGGATGTTTACATTCTTGACATCTATTGTTAAAAATAACATCTAAAAAGTTGTGCTTTTTGTACTTTAATTTTTAACTTTTTAGACTTTGATTAAGACTTACGCAGCACCAACTAAATATCCAATATTTCGCTTTGTTAGCGACCCTCGCTTGCGACCTAAAGACGTTGTTTTCGCGTAAGTCCTATTTGTTTTCCAAAATCTAAAATCTCTAATCCAAAATCGATTTAGCCTTCTTGGTTTACGAAGGGCATCAAAGCTACAATTCTTGCTCTTTTGATGCTTCTGGTCAAATCTCGCTGCTGTTTTGCCGTCAAACCGGTAATCCGGCGGGGCAAAATTTTACCGCGTTCTGTGACGTATTTTTTGAGCAAATCGACATCTTTATAGTCGATCGGGTCTCCTGGTTTGATGGGCGAAACGCGCCGGCGAAAGTAAGTCATGGTTCTTTGTTTGTTGACTGTTGACTGTTGACTGTTAGTTTTTAGTTATTAGCCGTTAGTTGCTAGGCACCAGGAAAGCATTTGTTAGTTATCTGCTGTTGGCAGGTCAATGTCAATTGCCCACAACTGATGACTGATGACGAATGACTAATGACTCATAACTAATGACTACTTAATTTCTTTGTGGGCAGTGTGCTTGTTGCAGTGGGGGCAGAACTTTTTGAGTTCCAGCCGCGCCGTCGTGTTGCGGCGGTTCTTGGTGGTGGTGTACCGAGACACGCCTTTCGAGCGTTTGCTCGCATTTGTTCGGCACTCAGTACACTCTAGAGTAATTATGATCCGGACGCCTTTAGCCATAATTCTAAATAAATTTCGACTAATTTAAACACAATTTATTATCGTCTCACATTAGCCTGCACTTGGTCAAGCAATCTTCTCACTTTGATGTCGAGGGAGTAGCCGCGCTGGGTTCCGATGACGATCGTCTTGCCGAGCCGATCGTGGAAAGTTTGGGGAAACCGGGCGGTGTCAATGAAGGCAATGCTGCAGTCGATCGCCAGCGGCAGCATCAACAGCAAGACGGCGGCGTTGGTAGATGTCAGTCCCCCAACCCCTGCGAAGGCTAGGGCGGCGCAAATGCCCAGCAATCCCTCGCGCTTGCAAAGTTTCTGCACTCCGGGCATCCGTTCGAGTCTAACATCGATAATTTTCATGTCCAAGGCCCAGCGCCCGAGACTTTGACCTTGGTTTTTCCTGACAATGGGTACGCGCAGGAGCATCCACAGCAGGAAAAAAAAGATGGTTTGGACGATCGGATTAGCGCCCAGAAGCAAACTGGGCAGCCAAACGGCAATTGCGTCGATGCAGAAAGCAGCAGCGCGACGGCCGATCGATACTTTGGGAAGCAGAGGAACTAGATCGGAACTCATAGGCCAAAAGGGCGATCGCCACTAGCTACTCGTTCATTTTAAACTGTCGGGTCTGTCGATCGGCACCGCTCGACCTCAAAACCCGCTTTTACTCAGAGGAAAAAATGGTTCGATCCGCAGCAGGGAGGCCACAATCCGCCTGCATAGAAAGTATCAAGCTGCTTGTAATTGGACTTTGCATCTAATTTGACAGTCAATTTTTCTACAATTATTGTGGGATGGGCAGGAGAACCCGTCTCTGTCTTCAATCTGAAAAACCCGGTTTTTTACAATTTTTACTCAAGCAATAAAACACGGTAAAAAACCGATATAATTGCTGAGCGTGAAAAGTAGTTAAAATTTTCATCAAAAACTGCATAATGTCTGCAAATATGCGATCGCCCCGTCCCAAAACCCCAAAACAGCAAGTGCTAATCAGACTAGCCCTCGCCGTAATTGCTGCTGTTATCATCTTCAACATTCCTCACTCCTTAATTCCCGTGTTTACAGAACCCGTATCCCAAGCAACGCCGCCGCCAGAAATCCAGAAGGTACTCGCCGGCAAGCGCAAAATTGTGACAGTGGGCGACAGCATCACCGAGGCCGGAAAATACCCCGGAGGTTACGTTTGGCTGCTGCAACGCTACCTGAACGCCCTTTATCCCGATCGCCAAATCGAAATCGTCAACGCCGGCATCTCCGGCAACAAGGCGACTGATATGCAAGCGCGTTTTCAGAAAGATGCGATCGACAAACATCCAGATTTAGTCACCATCAACGCCGGAGTCAACGACGTTTGGCACGCCTTTTTTGACTTTCAAAACCTGCAATTTTATCCGCAAGGCAACTTAGCAACAGGAGTATCTCTGACAGAATATATAGATAAAATAACTCAAATGGTACTAGCTGCCAAAGCCGCAGGAATTCGAGTCGTGCTGCTTTCTCCTACTCCAATCCGCGAGATTCTAGACGGCCCCGAAAATCGCCGATTGCAAGAATATGTTGCCGCGATGCGAGAAATTGCCCTGAAAAATCAGTGCTTGTTTATCGATTTAAATGCGCCTTTTCGGGAAGTGATCGGCACCTATCAAAAACACGCCGGAAAAACTCTAAATTTGTTAGCCGCCGATGGCGTACACCCGAATCCGTCGGGATATCGAATAATTGCTTTTACTATCTTGCGCGGCTTGGGCGTACCCGCCAAAGATATTGAAAATTTGCAGATAAAAAATTGAAATTAGTCATTAGTAGGGGCGGTGCCCCCGTGCCCGCCCTCTTAGTAGTCAGTAGTCAGTAGTCAGTAGTCATTAGTTAACGGTTAACGGTTAACGGTTAACAGTCATTAGTTAACGGTTAACGGTTAACGGTTAACAGTCAACAGCTAACAGCTAACAGCTAACAATTCCCGTTATCATTCAATCGGCGGATGATACCGCTTCAACCAACAGCTACCGATAATCACCAACGCCACCACCACAATAATTTCAGTCCAAAAAAACGAAAGGAAATCGCTGGCAGTTCCCACTGGTGGCACCCCCGGCTGAGCGTTGCGAATAGCCGGAAAAGCAAACAGCATCACAGCAGTCCAACTCAGCATTCCCACTTCCGGCAACTTGCCAGATTGCAAGACTTTTAGCGCTAGCAACAGTGCCATAATTGACAGCACCCACATAATCACAATAATTACTAAGGCAAAGAATTTCACTGGGAGCGATCGACTTGCAGAAACATCGATATAAATAAAGATCGATGAATTCTCCTCCAGTGGCCGGTAAGTAATATCAAAACCTGGAACATCAGCATTGAAATTAAATACCAGCGGCACGGGATTCAGTTCAAAGGGGGCAAATTTTTTGCCGAGAGAAGGCAGCGGATCGATCGAAATAGCTACTTTCGCAATGTGCCTGTCAAAGGGATAATTGTTGATTTTTCCCTTAACTAAATTGAACTTCAATGTCGGGACAATCATCGGCTTGCCTTCTTTAAAGGAAATTTCCGAATCCTTAACATTAGCGCCGTTAACTGTCATTAATAAGTCTTGTGCCGGGTAAGTTGGCCCTTTTTTGTAAATACCTTTGAGTTCAAACTGCAAGCGAGTTTCTAATTCGTTTTTAACCGGATCGACTGCAATTACAGTCATTTTAACTTCTACCAAGCCTTTCGGGGGCGCAGCGGTATCTTGAGATGGGCTGTAAGGTTCTTGGGCGATCGCAGTTTGAGAGTAAATAGATAAAATAATTGCCAAAAGTGCGATCGCGCTGCAAATTAAAATAAGTATTTTTTTGAGAAGAATTCGGTTGACAATTTGCATCGATTATGGAATTTTTTACAACATCTTGAATTGTTGTTAGCACTCCCCGCAGTCCGCCAGGAGTTTAACCCCCCAAGCGAGTAGCTAAAGTCGGTTTTAACTGACAGAAGAGCACCTGTGGCAAAAACCGGGTTTCTGACCGCAAATTTAGCATCAAAACCTATATCTGAAGTTCAGAAACTCGGTTTTTAAGAGCTTGTTGAGAAGGGTGCAACATCTGGGTTAAAACCGACTAAATAAACTTGATAAATAATAAATGCTGGTTTTAGAGGACTTTCGCTGTGAGCCGGAGGTTTAAACCCCCGGCAAGCTGTGGCGAGCGGCGCAACAGGTGACTCAGCGCGCAACTACGAACCGACAGGAAGCAGTACATTTGGTGTAAAACTGCCGTGCAAACCGTAGGGAATGTGCTGTTTTAAATGCAGCTTTGCCACAGGCCCTTTCGCAATATCAGCAGCATCTAAAATTACTAAGGTCGATCGGTGATTAGCCGCATCATACATCAAAACCAGCAGCCAGCCATCATCCTCAGCAACAGCATCTGGACGGGGAACAAACACCGGTTCCCCCGCAAAACCGCGCGGTGCCACACTCCAAATTTGCCTTTCCCCCGTCAGAAAATCTATTTTGAGAATAGCTTGCAAAGGAGCATTTCCAGTAGGAGCATTAGCAGCACCGATGTAAAGATAACGGTAAGGCTGTCCGACATGATTCGGAGGCAAAGTTGGAAACTCGCAGCACCTAGTTTCAATTACTTGATGCTTGACTGTTTTTTCGTTTAAATTAAGCTGAAACCGCCACAATTCTCCGGCGGGAATGCTGTCAAAATCAATCTCCAGAAAATCGCCGTCATGCTCTACAGTTGGAAAGGATTCGTAACAAACTGAGTCAACAAAAACTTCGCCTTCTTCTTCCCAGGCGTTGCAGTGGTGGAAGACAAAACAAGGTTCAGTTTCTAATATCTTTACCTCATCAGTACCGTTGCGGGGAATTAAGATTGCTTGCGTTGGCTTGTTTGGCGAAAATTGAATGCACTGGGCTGCACTCCGAAATCCCAACAAGAAAAGCAGCGGATTGAAGCTGACGGGGTTTTGGAAGAATATGCAGTAATTGGGGGTAATTACCATGTCGTGCAAGAAGGCAAAACCCGGTATTGCATGGGCGTGTTTTTGCAATAGTTTGCCGCTTTCTTCGAGTTCGTAAATGGTAATTGTACTCGACAAACCGGGCTTGACGGAAAAGTTGACTAATCTGTCTCCTTTGCCATTTTTGCCTTTTTCAATTCTGGGGTGGGCGGCGAAGGCTTCACCGGGCTGTAAAATGCCGTCTAGGGTATCTAATCCGAGGGTTTCTAGGGTGCGGGGGTCGAGTCTGTAGGGCTGTGCTGCTTCCCAGAGTGCTAGCAGTTTTTCGCCCCAATAAATGATGTTGGTGTTGGCAATGTTTTTGATTTTGACATCAAAGATGTTGCTAAGCCAGCCACCTGGTTTCTGTGTGCCGAAAACGCCTCGGTGCAGGATTTTTCCGGCTTTTTGTTCTGCTAAATAGCCTTCGGTATGTACGAATCGGTTGCGGAAATGGGCGCGGCCTTGGGAAATTGCGATCGCACAAACCATCCCGTCACCATCAAACGGGTGATGGATGCGCTGGCCGTTGACATCCAATAATCCGGGCCCGTTGCGAAAGAATGTGCCTTGCAAGCCGGCGGGGATTTCGCCTTCTATGTCGTCAATCCAGTAGTCGGATTCGTTGGGTTGGGATTCGTACCCCCGCTGCCAGTCTGTGCGCGTGTATGATGGTGTTTGGGCGGGTATTTCAGATTGGGAAGTTTGTAAGTTTTGCATTGGTGGAATAAGTTTTTATTGATTTAACCGCAGAGGGCGCAGAGGGCGCAGAGAGAAAGAAAGTAAGTAAGAAAAAAGGAGATGAAAGGAGATTAAATCAAACTAGAAAGATATTCGCAGTCAATTTTCTTCCTTCTTCCTTCTTCCTTCTTCCTTCTTCCTTCATTTGCGTTAGTCGGATCTGCGTCTTTCTGACCTGACTGTCGGTACTAAGTCGGGAAAGTATTCGGGCATGAAATGTTGTCCGCCCGGTTTGGCACTTCCTGGTTCTGTTTCTAATACAGGGAGCGATTGTTGATTGTTTTGGTCGCCGATTTCTGCATTTTCTGCGGGCAGCCAGCTTAGGAATGGCAGGGGTAGCAGTGTGGACAGGTTGGTGATGACTATTAGCAGCCAGAGGTTGTCGAAATTGCTCTCGGTAATTCCCAACCAGTGAGTCAAAATTGCACCGCCTTCGTGGGACAAAAGTCCGGCTAAGTTGGTGACTGACATTAACACAGCAAATAAAGTAGCTTCGACACCTGGAGGACACAATCGCGCTGAGAGTACCAGCACTGGCATATAAGCAATTTGTCCGATTACTGTCAGGATCAGGCTGTCTCCGATGCTGAACCACTGGTCGTCTATTCCTAATGCTCGGTTCGCATGAGTTACTAATAATAATGTAGTCATGCCCAAGGCTGTTGCAATGACTGTTGACCAGCCAAAAATCACTCTAAATGGAATTGCTTTGAGGTATCGCTGAAACAGCCAAATTCCCAGGAGGGAGGCAATGCTGGTGACGAGGCGCACTCTACCGAGAAATTCTGGTTGAAAGCCTAATTCGTTGGTTGTGAAGAAGAAGAAGGCGGAGTCGGAACTTGGGGTGGCTTGCCACAGAAATAGAAAGGCGGTGGGCAGCCAAATAGTTTTTTGGGTAACAGCTTGCCGCAGTTGTTTGAATTGGTTTTTTACTGTGTCAAAGTCGGATTTTTTGTTGACTTTTTCTTCGTGAATTAACCAAGCTGTTGCTGATACAATTAGCGGGAAAGATGCGGTGATTAAAAATATGGTTTGGGTGCCCAAGTGTTGCAGCAGGGAACCGCTGAGGTAGGCGGTAATCAGTCCGCCCAGGGCTGAAGCGCCCCAGGATAGGGATTGCAGGGAGCCTGCGTCGGCGACGGATTCTTTTCTGGCCCTTTCGACTATTAGGGAGTCGGCGATTACGTCGCTGACGGCGAGGGAGAGGGAACTCAGGGCGATCGCCCCTGTGGCGGCCAGCGGTGTGTGTACAATTGTTGCGAGGCTCACCCATGCTGACGTTCCCAGAAGCCCGGAGAGGACGATGTAAGGCCGTCTGCGGTAGCCGAATATTGGCAAGCCGTCGGACATGAAGCCGAACACGGGTTTGATAATCCAAGGCAGGGCGACGACTCCCAGCATTGCCGAGACTTCTGCCGGACTCATGCCGAGTTCGTCTTTGAGGAAGAAGCTGACGGCTAAGCGGGCCAGTCCGAGGATGCCTTGGACGAAGTAAATCAGTAAGATGGCTATGAGTTCGGGGGTTGGCTCATTCCCAAAGAATACTTTTTCTTTTAAAGATTCTTTGAGTTTGCTGGTGCCAGAGGGTGAAACGAGCATTTGTGCAATATTTCTTAATGAATCTAAACATTTATAACACATTCTTAACGGATTGCGCTAACTGTCGGAGGTGGGATGCGAAAATGACGGGAAGCTGGCAGCAGGTATAAAATTGTAATTAATCTAATTTCAAGGATTTTTTGTAGCGATGAAAGCAGAAATAAGAATAGTGTCTCTAGCAGTTATTGGGATTTTAGGATTGGGAGCTAATTTAGCCTCAGCAATACCTGTTGCTAACCAGCAAGGTGATTATCCGGTTCCGCCCCCAAGAACGCGGGGCAACAGGCAGGTAAATTGGGTGGTTGTTGACCCGGATTCTCAAGGGTTGAACTGTCGCATGGCTCAGAGATTTCGATCGATCTCCGTAGACGGTATTAATGCGCCCGATGAGTTGTTTGAACGCAATAAACACAATGTTTCGCAGTGGCCCGTGGTGACGACTTTTCGGCGGGGACAGCGGTTGCAGGCGGTGACGGGAAATAATGCGAATCAAATTATGATTTCTGACACTCAGGGCAAACCTTGGCTGCCTGTTTTGACAGATAAGGGAAATTGTTTTGTGCGGGCAAACAGCCGTTTCATTAAACCGATTCGAGAAAATCCTACTACTTTAAAACCGTTAGAATAAGGCAAAATTGAAACAGGAAAAATAAACCTTAGATTATACAATTTATATGACAACCGCAAGCAATTTTCAAACTTTGACAATTCAACTGTCTGCTGAAGACGGCGAAAAGCTTTTGGCAGAAGCGAAACGCCGTGGAGTTGATGCTGAAAGCCTAGCCCTAATGCTGCTGCACGACAGTTTGACCGGGCGGCATCCTGTTTCTGTTGCCGATATTGAATCCCTGGAAAAACTGTATACTTGGCGGGGAAAAACAGAAATATTAGACTTTCTGGAAAAACATCATTTTTTGATTCCGGTATTGCTGGAAGCACCAGACAAAATCAGCAATTACTTTCTCAATGCTCAGTTATTCCTTGAATGTGTGACTGACCCAGAAGGTATTGATGATGATATGTTAGAATTAGCCATTTGCATGAACTTAGAGCCAGATGAAGCAGTTGATAAACTTAATCAATTTCAAGATAATTGGTGGTTAAATTTGTCAAATAAAATACGACAGCTACTTTGTCCTATCTTGGAATATCCCCATGACTTTTGAATGGTCGGAATATCTTAATTTAGCTAGAGAACTTGCAGGTAAAGCAACTACCCCCGCAAATCTAGAAGCGAAATTGCGTGCAGCTATCAGTAGAGCCTACTATGCAGCTTTCATTAAAGCGCGAAACCATTTACGGGATAGCGAAGGGCTTTCTATTCCCAAGACAGGAGAAGCTCACCGATATGTTCAGCAACAATTCGCTGTCAGTCCCGATCGCACTTGCAAGAAAATAGCTGAAAATTTGAGGTATTTGCGAAGCTATCGCCGAAAAGTAGATTATGATGATGCAGTACCAGGATTATCCGGTATTGTATTAATAGCTATTAACATATCCGAAAAAGTAATATCTGACTTGAGCAGTTTGCAAGGATAGGTGGGAGAGTTAAAAAATCATCAGTTGTAGTTGTAGGTTGGGTTTCGTTCCTCAACCCAACCTACGAATAATTAAATAAAGCGATTGTAAGGACTGTTATATGATTGTCGATCCTAAAAATGTCTTGGAAACCACGGGTTCCAATTATCCTCAGCAATTTAAACCTGCTGTTGCTGGGAGAGTTAAAAAGCGCTTGGGAAATGCTGCCGGATTGAAGAATTTTGGGGTGAATTTGGTGCGGCTGGCACCGGGAAGTTGTTCTGCTCTCCGGCACTGGCATACCCGTCAAGATGAGTTCATCTATGTTGTGGAAGGGGAAGTTACGCTGGTGACAAATTCGGGTGAGGAAGTGCTAAAACCGGGTATGGCGGCGGGTTTTCCGGCTGGGGATGCAGACGGGCATCATTTAGTCAACCGATCGAATGCAGATGTTGTTTATCTGGAAATTGGCGATTCCCTCCGGGATAGCTTCGCTTCACGCACTCCGGGAGATTCAGCAAATTATCCCGATGATGATTTAGTTGCGAAAGCTGACGGTAATAGTTGGATTTTTACTCGCAAAAATGGCGAGATTTATGAGGGTTAAAAAATTATGAGTCAAGTCAATCTTTGGACTTCGGCGGAACACGCTTTGTGGTATCTGGCTAAGGCTGATGGTATTCCTCACCGCACTGAGGGTGAGGCGGTTTTGTTGGAGGAGGTGCCGCAAACTGTGCGCCGGATTCTGGATGTGGGTACGGGTGATGGACGGTTGTTGGGTTTGCTTAAGTGCGATCGCCCGAATGTTGAGTGTGTGGCGATCGACTTTTCGCCGACAATGCTGGAAAAAGCCAGAATTCGCTTTGCTGATGACCAGAATGTCACGGTAATCGAGCACAATTTTGACGAATCGCTGCCGGATTTGGGCAAGTTTGATGCGATCGTTTCTAGTTTTGCGATTCATCACGTAAATGACGATCGCAAATTAGCCCTCTACACCGAGATTTTTGAGCTTTTGGAACCCGGAGGCATTTTTTGCAATTTGGAGCACGTAGCGTCCCCAACAAAGGCTTTACACGAGAAGTTTCGAGAGGCGCTTGGTATTAGCGATTCGCCCGACGATCCGTCTAATAAATTGCTCAATGTGGAAACGCAATTGCGCTGGTTTAGGGAAATTGGTTTTGGTGAGGTAGATTGTTATTGGAAGTGGCGGGAACTGGCTTTATTAGTTGGGGTGAAACCAGTTTAGAGCATTTCGTAAAATTCGCAGATAGGGGTAAGGACGCGCCACTGCGGTGTCCTTACCCGGATCGCATACAAGCTGTCAATTAAAGTCGATACTCGCCGTGTCTAATAACGAACCTGCACCGCACTTGCACCTCCTTTCTAGCTTTGAATCGGGATGGGATGGTTTGAATCTCATCTACGAACTAGAACCTGCTGACGAAATGCCGGAAACTGATTTAGATGAGCACTTTATCATCATTGCTCAGAATGATTTTCGGGCTAGTTTTATGTTTAAGGGAAGTTGGCAGCACGTAGATTATGCCAGCGGCGATATTGCTATTATTCCTGCTACTCAAACTTTTCCTAGAACATTAGTCGATCGCGAAGTTCCATTAATTGAGCTATTTCTCGAACCTGCAATGCTAGCCCGCGCTGCTTTTGACTCTGTTGATGCCGATCGCATTGAGTTAGTGCCGCAATTGCACCTACGCGACCCATTAATTCAGCATATGGGGCTAGCACTAAAGGAAGAACTAGCAGCCGGAGGTGCAGACAGTCGTCTGTATGCAGAGTCAATGGCAACAGCGCTTTCTGTGCATTTACTGAGGCGCTATTGTTCTTTTAAAAAGGAGATTAAAAACTATACGGGTGGATTGTGCAAGTATCAACTCAGGCAAGTATTCAATTATATTGACGAACATTTAGACCGTAATTTGAGTTTAAAAAACCTGAGCAGTGCAGTGCAAATTAGTCCGCATTATTTTGCTAGTTTATTTAAGCAATCTACGGGAGTTACCCCGCATCAATATGTAATGAAATGCCGCATAGAGAAAGCAAAGCAATTGCTCCGGCGGCGGGAGCTTACACTTGTTGAAATCTGTCACCAAGTCGGCTTTCAAATTCAGAGTCATTTCACCAGAGTCTTTCGCCAACAGGTCAAAACTACGCCAAAGGCATATAGAGATGCGCTTTAAATGTTGGGAAGATTAGGACATTTTTGGGAAGATCGGGCAAGACAGCGGCAATGTGCGATCGCTAAATTTAGTACCTACCGACAATTTCTTTTCAGGAGTAACCAAGGATGAAAGGTACTAAATTTGCTTTTGAAGGATGGAGTATCGTTGGTTTGTCTGCGCTGACAGTTGGGATTATGCTTGCTGTTATTTGGCTGATTCACGGTGTTGACGAACAAGGGATGCGGATGGCGATCCGAGCAACTGCCCGTACTTCGTGTATCTTATTTTTAAGTGCTTTTGTTGCTTCTGCACTTTGCAGGCTTTGGCCAACTACATTTACACAGTGGCTCTTAAAAAATCGCCGCTATTTGGGGGTATCGATGGCAGTGTCGCATACGTATCACGCGATCGCCTGGAGTGGCTTGTGGTTTGCAACTTCTGGAACATCGCCTCAGTTTGACCCTCTGGGGATCTTAGGCTATGTCTTCCTGTTTGCGATGACTGTAACATCTTTTAAGCGATCGGCAGCATGGATAGGTAAACGAGCGTGGAAAATTTTGCACAATGCTGGAATGCACTATTTCTGGCTGGCTTTTACCTTTGAATTCAGTACCAAGATTGTAAAGTCAGCTATCGTATATTTACCTCTGACAGTGTTGCTAGTTGCAGCAATTATGATTCGCCTAATTTCTCCTAGAATACAGAGAAAATTAGTTAGTTAGGACTTCGATCGTGTCCGCTAGTTCCAGTCAATTTTGTAGTAGGGCGCGGGGCTTTCAAGCATCTCACTGGAAATTGAGTAGCTTAAAGTCACGCACCTTACTGAATTAAATTAAATCGGGTACTTTTGGTTTAATTTTGCGCTCGTACCAGTTCATTAACGGGGTGGAACTAATGCCGTGCACAATCACAGAAAGTACGATGGTTGAAAAAGTAATCCAAGCAAGTTTTTCGGCAGTTTCTCCTTTCAAACCGTGACCTAAAGCATAGGTAAGATAATAGATTGAACCGACCCCGCGAATGCCAAACCAACCGCAGAGCAAGCGGCTAGCAGGATGTAAAGAACTGCCGATCGTACTGAGCCAAGCTCCCACAGGTCGAATCAAAAAAATCAACAATCCACCTACTAAGAGGGAGTAGCCTCCAAAGGCGAGCATAGGTTCTACGCGGAGCAGCGAACCTAATAGTAAAAGAGTTCCTACTTCCATTAACTTTTCTATGCGCTCGGTAAAGTGCAGTTGGGAAAGCGGTTTTTCTGGGTGGTGGTAACTCCGCTGCACTACAATTCCTGCTACAAAAACTGCGAGAAATCCGTATCCGTTGATTACTTCTGTGAGGGAATAGGTAAGCAGAATTGTACTGAGGGCAATGAAATCTTCCATTAATTCATCTGCCGGTTTGTGGCGTTGCAGTCTTTTATCAATCCAGGTGACGGCTTTAGCTACTAAAATGCCCATAACGATACCAGCGGCGATCGCCCAAATCAAGTCAACTGCTACCCACTGCGAAAACCAGTTCGACCAGTTGTTATCTTTGAACGCATAAATGCCGAAATAAACAAAGGGAAAAGCTAAAGCATCGTTTAAGCCGCCTTCGGATGTTAAACCAAAACGCAATTCATCGCGATCGTCTATATTAGCTAACTGAACTTCTGAAGCTAAAACTGGGTCGGTGGGAGCGAGAATTGCTCCCAATAAAATAGCAGGGCCCCAATCTAATTTCACAAACCAATGAGCGATCGCAGCCACTGCAAAAATCGAAATTGGCATTAAAAAACCGATCAGCCGTACTGTGGAATTCCAAGCCCAAAATTGCAGCGGGCGATTCATTTTTAGGCCGCAACTGAATAGAGACACAATAACTACAAATTCTGCAAGTCTTTCCAAAAATTGAGCGTCGGGGCGCAATTCAATCAGCTTGATACCGTAAGGCCCCAACCCGATACCGACAACTAGATAAATTAAGGCATAAGAGAGCGGCAATCGCGAAATCCATCCCGAACCCAGGGTGACTGTCAGCAGGAGGATGCCAATCGCTAGCAAGCTGAGAATGTAATGATCTACCATAGCGATCGCACTTTTAATCAGGTTTAACAAGTGCGATTTTAACAGGTAAAAGCTTGTGGCGCATCCGTCTTATGCTAGAGTATGCTGCCATCCGAAAATTATATCTATTTGTTATCTGTTATGTGTTATTTGTTACAAATGACTGCTGACTGCTGACTAATGACTGCTGACTGCTGCCAACTGACTAATGACTACTGACTTTTTTCGGTAGCGATAATGTGCAAATCTACGTGTTTGAGCGATCGCACTAACTGTTGAGTCAAAGAACCCCGCAGCAGCAATTTCCACCGCGATTGCTGGCTTTCACCGATCACAATTTGAGTAATGCGATACTCTTTAGCTACATCGGAAATTGCTTTGGCTATTTTATTACCGTTGACTCGCAAAAATTGTCCGTTAAATTCCTGACAGAGTTTCTCACAAGTTTCAACGTGCAAGCTTTCTGCTTTTGTTAAAAATTTTTCTGGATCGTTAACAAACAAAGCATAAAAGGGAGCATTCATGTAGTTAGCAATCCTCCCGCCCCGCCGCAGCAGTTGCAAGGAATTGGGATAAGTCGAGACGCATACTAAAACTCGTTCGTGAATGTTGCAATATTGACCTTTTAAAGTTGCTGCGTCCTCTTCAACGTTGTCTGCAACTTCTCGCAGGGCGAGTTCTCGCAAAGCAATTAAATGACGGCGCTGGAAAAAGTTTTTTAAAGATTGTTCAATTTTTTCGGGTGCATAAATTTTGCCTTCTCGCAACCGTGTCTCTAAAGTTTCCGGCGTGACATCGATAACCACTACTTCGTCAGCTTCTTCTAGAATGCGATCGGGAATTCTTTCTCTGACTACAACTCCGGTAATTCGTGCTACTAAATCGTTGAGACTTTCGATATGCTGAATGTTGAGAGTGGAAAAAACATCAATTCCAGCATTCAGAACTTCTTCGACATCTTGATATCGTTTTTCTCGCTGAGAACCGGGAATATTTGTATGGGCGAGTTCGTCAATTAATGCTAATTGGGGGCGGCGCGATATGACAGCTTCCACATCCATTTCAGCTAGCATTTTTTCGCCGCGCAGCATTTGTTTTCGCGGCACTATTTCTAATCCTTTTCCCTTTTCGGCGGTTTCTTTTCGTCCGTGGGTTTCTAACAGTCCAACAACCACGTCAATGCCTTCTAATTTGAGTCGATGCCCTTCTTCCAGCATTCGGAAAGTTTTGCCCACACCGGGAGCCATGCCGATAAATATTTTGTGCTTTCCCCGGCGCGTGCGATCGCAATTGCGGTTAGTTTGGGCATAAACCGCGTCTGAATTGTTGGTGAGTTCGCTAGAGTGAATCATAGCTTAATAGATAAGTTGGCAGTTGGCAGTTGGTAGTTGGCAGTTGGTAGTTGGTAGTTGGTAGTTGGTAGTTGGCAGTTGGTAGTTGGCAGTTGGTAGTTGTTAGTTGGCAGTTGGCAGTTGGCAGTCAACAGTCAACAGTCAACAGTCAACAGTTAACAGTTAACAGTCAACAGCTAACAATTTCCTAATGACTAATGACTAATGACTAATGACTCTAAATTATTGTAAACTATCGAGAGCTAAATTCAGTTTGAGGACGTTAACTCCCGGTTCTCCAAAAATACCTAAGAATCGGCTTTCTGTATTTTTGGATACCAACATTTCTACTTGATTGAGATTGATCGATCGCACTTTTGCTATCCGCTCAATTTGCGCCTTAGCTGATTCTACACTAATGTGCGGATCGAGACCAGAGCCGGAGGTGTAAACTAAATCAGCAGTCGGTTTGATGCCAGCTTGGCTGAGGCGGGCTACTTCAACTTGCACCCCTTGAAAACCATCTTTTTCATTGCCTCGACGCAGCAAATCAGAGTTACTGGGAGCAAGATTGCTAGCTCCAGAAAACCCCGTTCTCTGACTTAAATTATCAGCCTTTGTCGGGTCGAAATCAGTAGGTACAAAGCTGCTGTAATTTGTGGTACTGGGGCGGCTCCAAAAATATTTTTCCGAGGTGAATGATTGACCGATTAAGGATGAACCGACTACAACTCCCTGCTTAGTAATTAAGCTGCCGTTTGCCTGCGAGTTGAAGGCGAATTGACCGATTACTAGCACGATTAAGGGATAAATAATTGCGGTGATTCCCCACAAAACTAAAGTGACGCGAATTGCTTTGATTAAATCTCTCATAAATTACCTCAATGAATGAATGAAGAACGAAGAACAACTTACACGCAGGGGCAAGAAACCGGGTTTTTTCGCGAAATATTTCGTTTGGGCCGGCAGATTCGGTAGAAAACCCGGTTTCTGGGAGTCGCAATGCAGATATTTTGCTAAAATTTTTCCGGCTGAAAAATCACGACAAACAAGTAAACTGCGAGCGCGATTATTGCCAAACCCAAAAGACTTAAACCCCATGCAGCTTTTTTGGTCAAGCCTTCATCCGCAGCGGCATAAACAGCGGGTGCAATTATTAAGTTAAAGCACATTACTAGAAATAGCTGTACCGGGATTGGATGTCGCTGCCAGAGCATTTGTGCTAACTCAATTGTTTCTTGAAAATTCCTGGGCAAAACATCATTGAGCAAATCGTTCCGTCTCATAATTTCTCCAATTTTTGGTGTTCTAAAGTAGATATAGAGCCTCTATATATGCGTTCATAGGTTTTACTAAGAAACGAGTTTTAAAGGAGGCGATAACTAATGACTAATGACTGATGACTGATATCGTTTCCGCTTGCATCGGAATGATTTAACCTTATTAGTACACAGAGTACACAGAGGGAGAGAATAATATATCTGAATCATTCCGATGAAGAGAGGATTTGATATGATGACTGCTGACTAATGACTAATGACTACTGACTACTGACTAATGACTAATGACTGATGACTACTGACTAATGACTACTGACTACTGACTACTGACTTCTTCTATGCTAGCCCGACGGCGGCAATGAAAACATCGATTATTTTGATGGCGATAAACGGCGCGACTGCTCCGCCCAATCCGTAGATTAAAATGTTCCGCTGCAATAGTTGATTTGCTGTCAGCGGTCGAAACTTTACCCCGGTTAATGCTAGGGGAATTAATGCGGGAATAATTAAAGCATTGTAAACTAATGCGGATAAAATTGCTGATTGACCGCTCGCTAAACCCATGATGTTTAAATCGCCAACGGGGGCAAACATGGCTGGAATAATTGCAAAATATTTAGCGATGTCGTTGGCTAGGGAAAATGTAGTCAGCGCGCCGCGAGTAATTAGCAATTGTTTGCCAATTGTCACTAAGTCAATTAGTTTGGTGGGGTCAGAATCTAAGTCCACCATGTTTGCAGCTTCTTTCGCGGCTTGGGTTCCAGAATTCATCGCGAGTCCGACGTTTGCTTGGGCTAGGGCGGGTGCGTCGTTGGTTCCGTCTCCCGTCATTGCTACTAATTTGCCTTCGGCTTGTTGCTTGCGAATTACTTCGATTTTGTCTTCGGGAGTTGCTTCGGCAATGAAGTCGTCAACTCCGGCTTCGTCGGCAATTACTGATGCTGTAATTCGGTTATCTCCGGTGAGCATGATGGTGCGAATTCCCATTTTTCTCAGTTGGTCAAACCGATCGCGAATTCCCGGTTTAATCACATCTTTCAAATAGATAATTCCGTAGGTGTCGCTACCTTGACAAACCGCTAGCGGCGTGCCTCCCAAGCGCGAAACTCGCTCGTAAGCTTCATCGAGATCCTGGCCGAAATTGCCGCCGCGCGATCGCACAAAACCCTTCACCGCATCCACCGCACCCTTGCGAACCTCCGTCCCGTCGGGCAAATCGGTACCAGACATCCGGGTTTTGGCGGAAAAATCCAGCCCGGTTGCGTTAGCGCGATCGAATTTTGCTGTAGCGCCCAATTTTTCCGCCAAACGGACGATCGACTTTCCCTCTGGAGTCTCGTCAAACACGCTAGCAGCCAGCGCCACACTCGCAACCCGATCCAGCGAGTGACCGTTGACCGGAATGAATTCCTCGGCTAAACGGTTGCCCAGGGTGATCGTCCCCGTTTTGTCCAAAATCAGCGTATTCACGTCGCCGCAAGCCTCTACGGCGCGCCCAGAGGTCGCTATGACGTTAAATTGAGCGACGCGATCCATCCCCGCAATGCCGATCGCGCTCAGCAAACCGCCAATGGTTGTTGGAATCAGCGCCACCAGCAGCGAAATCAGCGTCACCACGCCCACAGGAGTTTTTACATAATTGCCGATCGGCCCAATCGTTGACACCACAATCAAAAACACCAGAGTCAGCACCGCCAGCAGCACCGTCAGCGCGATCTCGTTCGGCGTTTTCGAGCGTTCTGCGCCCTCCACCAGCGCGATCATCCTGTCCAAAAACCCCTTACCGGGGTCGGCCATCACCCGCAGCGTCAGTTCGTCGGAAAGGATGCGTGTCCCGCCGGTGACGGAACTGGCGATGTCCGAACCCGGTTCCTTGAGCACTGGGGCGGATTCGCCGGTGATCGCAGATTCGTCCACAGATGCGACACCTGCGATCACTTCGCCGTCAGCGGGAATGACATCGCCTGCGATCGCTTTAATTTGATCGCCGCGTCTCAGGGCTGTCGAACTTACTTCTTGAATTGAACCGTCTGGTAAGAGTTTGCGGGCTGTGGTGTCGGCTTTGGTCGATCGCAGCGCGTCTGCTTGTGCTTTGCCGCGCCCTTCTGCTACTGCTTCGGCAAAATTAGCAAATACCAAAGTGAAGAACAAAATAAATGTGACTAAACCGTTGAAAACTCTCTGATTTTCGCCGGGAACCGGGCCGAACAGCGTGGGGTCGATCGTTAATAATGCAGTCACAATTGTGCCAACCCACACCACAAACATTACTGGATTTTTCAGCATCACCTGCGGGTTTAGCTTGACAAAAGCTTCTTTGAAAGCTCTTTGATAAAGTCCTTTTGTATTTGCTTTGGGCGTGTGTTTGCGAGACTCGCGAGGGCCTCTGGAACGGGAATTTTTCTGAGAGTTGGGGGTATTGGAAGAAGCCATAATTTGGATTTTTAATGAACCGCAGAGGACACAGAGAACGCGGAGAAAGAGGAGGGTGAGGTTGACAATTTTTCGCTATTGAGGTGGAGGAGTTGGTGTTGCTAAAGGTGTTATGGGTGCAGTTATCGGTGTGGGTTCAAATTTGCCGCTGCTCATTTCAAATCCTTCTGCAATTGGCCCTAAAGCTAGAACTGGGAAAAATGTCAGTGCGCCCAGAATTATGATTACTCCTGCTGTGACGCTGGTGAATAAAACTGAGTCTGTTCTGAGTGTTCCGGTTGTTTCGGGAACCAGTTGTTTGTTTGTCATCCTGTCGGCTAGCAACAGCATTGCAACAATTGGAACGTAGCGTCCTAAAAGCAAACTAAAACAGGTGCTTAAATTCCACCAAAGTCCTGTTGCTGCGGGTTGAGAATCTCCTAATCCTTCAAAGCCTGAACCGTTGTTAGCTGCGGCTGAAGCGTATTCGTACATCACCTGGGAAATGCCGTGAAATCCGGGGTTGCTGATGCCGCTCAAGCTGTCGGTAAAGGCGAGGGTAATTGCGCCAGGGATTAAAACTGCGATCGGGTGAATTAACAAAACCACGCTGGCTAAAACTATTTCCTTTTTTTCAATTTTGCGTCCCAAAAATTCGGGCGTTCTTCCCACCATCAATCCTGTGAGAAATACGCTCAAAATTAGGTAAACAAACAAGTAAGCTGTTCCCGTTCCTTGTCCGCCCCAAACAATTTGCAGAAACAAGTTAGACAGAGTAGCAAAACCACCGGGAGGCATTAAAGAATCGTGCATCCCGTTCACTGCACCGCACATTGTACCAGTTGTAGTCACTGCCCAAAGTGCAGTTTCTGCCCAGCCAAATCTAACTTCTTTTCCTTCTAAATTTGGTTGCAGCGAACCGAGTAAATTATTGACTTGAGGATTGCCTTGATATTCGCCAATTGCTGCAACGCCAATCAAGGCAACAAACATTATAAATACCATCCAAAAAATCAGCCATCCCTGTTTTTTGTTGTTGGCAAATCTGCCGTAGGTGTGAATGAATGCTGCTGGGATGCAAACCATTGCTAGGATTTCCAGCAGGTTACTAAAAGGGTTGGGATTTTCAAAGGGGTGAGCAGAGTTAACCCCGAAGAATCCGCCGCCGTTTTCTCCTAGTTGTTTGATGCTTTCAAAGTGAGCTACTGGGCCGCGGGCAATTACTTGGGTGCTTCCTTCTAAGGTGGTGACAACTTCTGGGCCTGCTAGGGTTTCGGGTACTCCTGAAATTAGCAATAGCAAGGCGATTATTAAAGATAATGGCAGGAGAATTCTGGTAATTGATTGAATTAAATCGATGTAAAAGTTACCTAACGGGCGGCCAGTCAGTCCCCGAATAAAGGCGATTCCTACTGCTAAACCTGTGGCGGCTGAGGTAAACATTAAAAAACCCAAAGTTAACTGGGATAGATAACTGTATGTTGTCTCGCCGGAGTAATGCTGTTGGTCGGTATTTGTGAGAAATGAAATTGTTGTGTGCAGGGCGGTGTCCCAGGTTGGTGCGCTGAGGCTGGTGGGATTTAAAGGCAGCACTCCTTGAAGCATGAAGATTAGAAAAACAAATATCCCCATTGCTGCATTGCTGTAGAATAGCGATCGCGCATATTGCCAGCCTGTCATGGTATCTACAACGCGGATGTTGCTGGCTTTATAGATGAGTTGTTCTATTGGTTTAATGACGGGATCGAGGATGGTTCGTTCTCCCATGTACACCCGCGCCATGTAATTGCCGAATCCGGGGGCGATCGCGATTAAAATGATTAGCGTTAATGCGATTTGAATTAATCCTTGCAGCATAACTGAACCAAAAAGTCCTCGTTGGATAAATACTTTTCATCACTTGGTAAAGGGCTTCTAAAAGAAG
Source organism: Tychonema sp. LEGE 07203 (assembly GCF_015207285.1). Taxonomy (GTDB): domain Bacteria; phylum Cyanobacteriota; class Cyanobacteriia; order Cyanobacteriales; family Microcoleaceae; genus Microcoleus. Next base: position 41,602 of record NZ_JADEXD010000037.1, read on the forward strand.
TCCACAAAACCGGGTGAGTTTTCTTCAAGGTAAAATATAGTTCGGGGGCGATCGCCGAATTCAATGCTACTGCTAATATGCAATCTCCCCAGAATATCGCCTGGTTTTCGCTGGCTAGAATTACTCGTCCTTCTCTTGCCAACCCCAAGCAATGGCAGCTACTGGGCAATGCTATGGCATTTAATACCATGCCACAATAACTGCTGTTGAATTGGATGGCAACTTGGATAAGTTTTGGTTCTGCAAAGCTCATATATGACTTTTACCAGCCACCAAGTGCGGTTTGCTCTTAATAATTACTATACTGAAGGCTAGGATTTTTGATAATCAGCCTAGAGATATAAGTTGGTGTTTATAAGTTATGTTGGTTTGTTCTATATCTTTACTAATAGACTTCTTGCAAAAATAGTTAGGACGGGCTCGCGTGCCCATCCCACAAAAATCTTTTTTATTGTGGGACGGGCTTCTAGCCCGTCCCAAAATTTGATTAAAAGGAATTTTGCAAGAGGTCTAATAGACAAATGTTTAGATATTGTTTGGCATCTATATCTGCTGATATAGATGCTATCTAAACGCTCTTTTTTTTCGCCGCAGCTACAATAGACGAGATATTTTGAAGAAAGGTAGAAGGCAGAGACTTGAGTGTAAATGTAAAATTAAAATGGATTAATTGAGGATGTTGAAAAGCTTATTGAAAATTCAAAAAATCCTGGTACTTCAAGAGAAGTATTTGCGCGCCCGGTGGTCGTTAGCGCAGCCCGCCCCTACGGGGGCTACGCTAACGAAGAGGATCGCACTTTTATTTGCGATCGTCGCAGCGCTGGAATTTATCACGCCGTCGGAGTATCTGTTTGGATACTTGTACACGGGGCCTATTTTACTGGCAAATTCGCGCCTGAGTCGCTGGGGGAAGTTACACATTACGCTGGTAGCGGTAACTTTGACGCTGTTAAATTTGTTTGTCCCTCCTGGGGAAACGATCGCCCTAGCTACAGTTGCAAACAGATCGATCGCAGTCATGGCTTTGGGAGTGACGGGATATTTGAGCGATCGCAACCAGCAGTACGAAGAAGCGATCGCAGTCGCCAAAGCTCAGTTGCAGTCGCAGCAGCAGCTAGCCACCATCCGCGAGGATTTTGTCTCTACTTTGACTCACGACTTGAAAACGCCGATGCTGGGGGCGATCGAAACTATTAAAGCTTTTCAGTCAGCAAAATTTGGGGAGGTGACTTCCAGGCAGCAAAAAGTTCTCGAAACAATGGCGCGATCGCACAAAATGTCACTACAATTAGTAGAAACGCTGCTGGATGTTTACCGCAACGATACTGAAGGTTTGAAACTGCAACTTTCCCCCGTAAATCTAGTGGCTTTAGCAGAAGAAGTAATCGCCACACTCGCAGATTTATCGGCAGCGCGTCGAGTTTACATAAATATGAGTTACGGAGAGTCAGATTTCCGCCGCTCTTTGTGGATAAACGGCGATGCAGTGCAACTCCAGCGCGTTTTTGTTAATTTGCTAACAAACGGGATCAACCATTCTCCTCGCGGTGGTAAAGTAGAAATAGTGATGGAATTTTATTCGAGTTATCAAGTAGTGAAAGTTATTGATAGCGGGTTGGGAATTACAGCAGAGGAACTGCCCCACTTGTTCGAGCGCTTTTATCAAGGAAACGGCGGTCGGCAAGCCAAAGGATCTGGACTGGGATTGTACTTGTCCCGCCAAATTATTGACGCGCACGGCGGTATAATTTGGGCAGAAAATAAATTACCGCACGGCGCTTTATTTGGATTTCGATTACCTGCTATCCCAGAAAAATGAAACCAGCTTATCCCTTGCGAATTCTGTTAGTTGAAGATGACGAATTATTTCGGTTGGGACTGCAAACGCGGTTGCAGCAAGAAAGTTGCTTGCAAATAATTGCTGAAGCCGAAGATGGGGAAACAGCGGTAGAATTGACTCAGGAACACTTACCCGATGTGGTGGTTCTTGATGTCGGTTTGCCGGGAATTGGCGGGATTGAAGCTTGCCGCCAAATTAAGCAGCAGCATCCAGAAATTCCGGTTTTAATTTTAACATCTCACGCCCAAAAATCCTTAATTGAAAGGTTGATTTCAGCGGGAGCTCAGGGATATTGCGTCAAGGGAATTGCGGCAGAAAATTTGGTGTTGGCAATTCGATCGGTAGCGGGGGGTGCTTCGTGGTGGGATAAGGCGGCAACTTCGGAAATTCGGGCGGTTTTTGTTAATCCCGAACCTGGGAAAGTTGGGTCAAAATCCGAAGTTTTGGAAAATCCGCTGACGAAACGGGAACAGGAAATATTAGCTTTAGTTGCGGGGGGAAAAAGCAATCAGGAAATTGCACAAATATTGTACATTGCTCCGGGGACTGTGCGGGTTCACGTTCACGCAATTTTGCAAAAGTTAGAAGTGCGCGATCGCACTCAAGCAGCAGTGCTCGCAATTCAGAAAGGATTGGTTGCACAAGAACTCTTAGGCGATTGAGATGCAAGTTTTGAACGTGCAGGCCTTTGAGAAACGGGTTTTATACAATGCTGCAAAAACCTATGCTTTGCAATTAAATTGAGCAATTCACTATCAAAAAATCAGGCCATTAATTGCTTTGAATGTCACAGGTTTTGGGTATAGCAATCCTAAGTAATATCGTTGACCGTTGCATCGTCAGGTGATTTAACCTTATTAGAACACAGAGAACACAGAGAGTCAGAGAGAAATGAATACAGGACTATGAAGAGAGGAATTGATATAATTTACTCATTCTACTCGTTAATTTCGCTCTGCATGGTAACGCTTCTGGGGCGAGGATCTTCAAGAGTGACATCGATTCCTAGGCTCTTAGTCTCTTAACCAGTTATTGAAAATGATGCGAGGATTGCTATAGTAGCTTAAGTTTACTCCATCCTTTCCTTCAGGGCACTACCTAAAGGTCGATCGCGCGTGCGGACTCGCATTCGGCACGCGCGAACCGTTTTTGTTATGGTAATCCACCGAACATGGCATGAGAAGCGATCGCAAAGCGAAAAAAATCCGGCGTTGCAAAGCCGGAGATGCTCCCCATCCCAACTTTATACTTGACACCGATCGACAGTTAAGCTACTATCTAAGTATCAAAACTCACATAATTTCTTGAATGTACGTAGAAACTACTGAGAGTTTAATTACGTAAATTAAATTATAGTAATTGTTAAAAAATCACAGTAGTTGATAGCTAAAATCATCATCTCAAATTTAGGTGCATCTAAATGGGACAGATAATTATCAACGAATTCCGTCGTAACGGTCAATTTCAGGGCAACGAGTACGTAGAAATCCTGTTGACCGAAGATTTAACAGCATCTCAACTTCAAACTTTTTTTGTAGGCGATTCTAGCGGTACAACAATACAAAAACTTTCGGCTTATCAGTTCGCGGATATGGCGAATATTGCTCCTGTCTTCAAGGCTGGAACAATAATTGCGATCGGCGGTTCGAGTGTAATTCCAACTAACGATACTACCTACAATCCCGTCCCGGCAGGAAATGATGCTGATTGGAACATTCAGTTACGGCTCGATAACGGTGCTGGCGGTACGTACCTCAATAATGTTTTAGTCGGTTCCAATGCCTTCGGAGGCGATTTTGCAGCATCGGATGTGGTGTGGGTAGATACTAGCAGTACGGGAACGAATTCTGTTGATTCGATTGCGTGGCCGACAACAGGTTTGGGAGCATTTGGCAGTGCAGCTAAAGTGCAAATTTCTGCTCCGAATAACGGTGCTAATGTCGAATTTATGAGTGCGATCGGCGGTCTCAACCAAAGAGCTAATTATGCTGTCAACAGTCCCGGTTCCTTGGGTTTGCCCAACGGCGGAATTAACACTATTTATATTAACAGCCTCCGCAACCCGCAAGTCAACAGCGCTCCAACTTTGCTAAATTCAAATTTTAATACACTCCTCCCAATTAATGAAGATACAACCAACGCAGCTAACACAGGTTTTACTCCTTTAGCCATCACCAGCGAGTTAGGAAGTAACAATGCTAATAGCTATTTTTTGGGCATCGCAGTCACTGCTGCAGACAATACTAACGGCAATTGGCAATTTTCAACTAACGGCAATACTTGGACAAATTTCGACACCTTGTCGGAAACTTCGGCGACAGTGCTCGGCCCTAGCCTTCTTTATAATGGATCGCTTGGCAATACACCCAGTTCACAAAATTGGCTGTCTTTGACAAATTTAAATTCTATTTCTCCTACCGATACTGCTTCGGAAATATTGAGCGGAAATGGAGTTAATTTAAATAGCACTGCTGCCGATAGCATCTATGCTGGCTATACAAATAATCCTTTAAATCCGTCATTTCCACCGCTCGATCGCAATTCTGGCTTTAGCTTAGGTTTTAACCTGCAAATTATCTCAGAAGCGCGCGCTAATCCAAATCAAGCGGGTTTTAGCATGATTGCCGTTACGAGCGATCGCAAAGCAATTGAAATCGGTTTCCAACAGCTATCTCCAACTTCTGGCAACATTTTTGCACGGGGAGACGGCATTACTCCCAATCCGGGCGGACAAACTAACGGCTTATTTGTTGCTGCTGAAAGTGTTGCTTACAACACAAATATTGCTACTAACTACACTCTCAGAGTGCTCGGCAACAATTACTTTCTTTCAGACGGCAGCGATATCATACTAACAGGCCCGCTGCGAGATTATTCTGGATTTAGCGGCGCGATCGATCCTTACGAAACTCCTAATTTTTTATTTCTAGGTGACGGCACAACCTCGGCGCAAGCTAATATCAACTTGACGGGGGTTACGCTGCTAACACGTGCGAGAGTCCGCTTTGCACCCAACCCAGACTATTACAGCATTTCTGGAAGCGAACCCACAATTACTTTTCGGGGG
>NZ_JADEXD010000038.1 GCF_015207285.1 Tychonema sp. LEGE 07203
GTCAATCAAGAAACCACTCTCAAGCGTAGCTTGCCACAGAAAAGGAAACGGGCTGCAATGAATGATGAATACATGATGCTTCTTCTCAAATCCTTTTGTCAAGACTGATTGAGATGCTCTTACCCTGTGTTTATCCTTTTCAAAATTACTCGGAAATAGAATCGCGTTCGTCTCGGTTTTTCGGCGGCGGTGGGCCGTGAAAAGTCGCAATCAGCAAACAGATAATCCCAGCATTAATAAACACATCTGCCAGATTAAACACCGGGAACCGAATTATCCGAAAATCCAGAAAATCTACAACGTGGCCCAAAACAAATCGATCGATCCCGTTCCCCAGTGCTCCCCCCAAAATCAAACCGTAGCCAGCTTGTTCCCAGCGGTTAATTCGCGGCCCGAACCAAGCCAGCACCATCAATCCCACACTCACGCCCAAAGACAGCCAGCGCAACCAAATCGCCCCGCCATTGCTGAACAAACTAAAAGCCGCACCAGTATTAACAACATAAGTGAAGTGAAATATCCCTGGTAACAGCGGTTGAGTCTGCGGGGGAATTGTCAAGTCAAAATTTTGTACTACCCAAAACTTGCTTAGGTGGTCTAAAACTAAACTGATAATAGCAGCAACCCAGAACAAGGGATTTCTTTTAAAACGCATGGATTAGCCAATAGAAGATGGGGTACCGGATCTGAAATAATTTATTCAAATCTCGCGTGTCATTGCGAGCAGAATGCAGTGCAGCAAAGCAATCCCAGCCGCAGCGAGATGATTCTCCCGTTTCGCAATGTAATGTATAGTATAACCTTATTTTGCACAACAACCAATTCCCGATTACCTATTCCCAATTCCCAATTCCCAATTCCCAATTCCCCAATTAATAAAACATCAAGCGGCGCAAAGTAAATGATAGCAATGCGATCGCACAAACCACCGCCAATTGTCCCGGCAGGGGATAAACCGAATATTTGAGAATCTCACTGAATAAAGGTGCTTTTTTGCCCGGAATCAGCAAGTAATTAAAAATCAGATAAATTAAGCCGATCGCGTGAACTGTAAATAAACCGCACAAACAGCTAAAAGCCATAGATTCCAGTCGCGAAGCCACCTTAAAAGCCACCCAGCCGCACACCCAAGCACCAGGCACAAAACCCAGCAAATACCCAAAACTCGCTTCTTTGAGATAGCCGATGCCGCCGCCTTGAGAAAAAATCGGCCACAAAGTTAATCCTAATACCAAATAGGCAATTTGCGAGAGAGCAGCAGCATTTTTGCCGCCCATGCAGCCTACTAGCAACACGGCTCCAATTTGATAAGTAACACCTAAAGAGTACGCCTGCAGTCCGCGATCGTCCCACAAGCCGATCGGCATTGTCACAGATGCAGGCAAAAAAGTGCCTCCTATCGTTAGGAGCAAACCAATAAAAGCCCAGATTAATTCAATAGGAGCAGGCATGATCGTCAAACGGCATTCACAAGAACATATAAGGCAGAAGACATTCGTCCGATGCAAGCTTGAATGCCCGCAGCTTTTAAGTTCTCAATACTAGCACTACGGTCAAAACAACTACCGTTCTGTGGTTTTCTCGTTCTTGAGCTTGCATATTCCGATCGTGGCAATGGGGCATTTTTCGCGATCCTCTTCGTTGGCGTAGCCCCCGTAGGGGCGGGCTTTCCTTCGGATCGCTTCGCTAACGCTAACGGGCGATCGAATGCTTGTTTTGTTTGTTTGCCTACCAATTTCTCCTCTCACAATCTTATAACCTCACAATCATCAAGCTCATCAATGAAATTAATTTAATATTAATTAATATTAAATTAATATTAAATGTAAAGATTCTTAACCTAACCTTTACTTTCGCGCGATATGCTGTTGCGGGACATCCGTATAACGATCGCAGATTTTGTATACCTATGATTTTTCGTCTGAACCTGATTAATCCGAATCGTGCGACAACAGCAATTTCCGCTGTGGCGATCGCCCTCAGCTTAGCAGCTTGCGGCGGCAGCACAACCAGCAGCAACCCCGGCGACACCGCAGCATCCCCCGGCGCATCCCCCGTTGCAGCCACAGGCACAGCCGCCAACAGCAAACTCGCCCTAACCTCAGACGTAGCCCTGACAGCAGCAGGCGCATCCTTCCCCGCCCCCCTCTACCAGCGTTGGTTTCAAGACTTCAACAAAATCCACCCCAAAGTACAAATTAACTATCAATCAGTAGGCAGCGGCGCCGGAGTCGAACAATTTACCAAAGGCACAGTAGACTTTGGAGCCAGCGACACCGGCATGAAAGACGACGAAATCGCTAAAATTCCAGCAGACAAAGGCGTGATTTTGCTACCCATGACAGCCGGCAGCATCGTCATCGGCTACAACCTCCCAGACGTACCCGAACTCAAACTGCCCAGAGACGTTTACACAGAAATCTTCCTAGGTAAAATTACCAAGTGGAACGACCCCAAAATAGCAGCAGCCAATCCGGGTGTAACATTACCAGACCAAAACATCACCGTCGTCCACCGTTCCGACGGTAGCGGTACCACCGCCATCTTCACCAAACACCTGAGCGCCATCAGCCCCGACTGGAAAACAGCAGTAGGCGAGGGCAAAACAGTACAGTGGCCCGTAGGCGTAGGCGCAAAAGGCAACGAAGGTGTCACCAGCCAACTCCTGCAAACAGCAGGCAGCGTCGGCTACATCGAATACGGCTACGCCAAAAACAACAACGTCAAATTTGCATCTTTACAAAACAAAGCAGGCACATTTGTCGTACCTACAGACGATTCAGCTTCTCAAGCTTTAGGAACTACGCCCCTGCCGGAAAACCTGCGAGTATTTATCGAAGACCCCGAAGGCGCTCAATCCTATCCAATTGTCACCTACACTTGGATGCTCGTTCCCAAAACAGTTGCAGACCCCAACAAAGCCAAAGCCATCGAGGCAATGGTTGAATACGGCTTAACCGAAGGTCAAAAAGTTAGTGCTGAATTGGGCTACGTTCCTCTGCCCCAAAGCGTCAGAGAAAAAGTTGCTGTGGCCGCCGACGGCATCAGCCCCGACTACAAGATTGAGATTGGCAAATAGTAATTGAAGTCAGTTGACAGTTGACAGTTGACAGTTGACAGTTGTCAGAGGGAAAAAATCCCTTTGGCAAGGCCGAGCGGGTAAAAAAAAGGAAGAAACAAGAGAGATATTTCTGTAGGGGTGGGTTCACCAACAATAATTGCCTAAAACCCACAATCTTGTAAACCCACCCCCACCCAACTTCGATATCTTTCGGCGCATCTATTTATGTAGATACCGTAGGGTGCGTCGCCACCAACAATCTACCGGGAAAGCTCTAAAATCTGGCAGCGACGCATCCTACAAGGGGCAGGTTTTACCAGAAATATTTGTTGAAAAGTCAGGAAATTATCAACCTACCATTCTTGAATTTGGTTTATAGAACCCATTTGATATCTATTCTGCGTAAATCTCAGAAACCGGGTTTCTGTCTATATTTCTCGTCACCCAACCTAAAACTTCTAGAAACCCGGTTTCTCGCCCGCGTAAATCTCAGACACCAGTTTCTCTCTATATTTCTCGTCACCCAACCTAAAAACTCAAAGATGTCAAATGGGTTCTATAGTCTTTCTTTGTGCTTTCTTCTAGCTAGCTTTTTGGCAAAAATGCAATTTTTCCTTACTATTTTTTGGGATTTTTGTTTATGATTTCAGATAATAACAGCGCTCAACCAGAGAAACGTTCCCGCTCTCAAGCAGAAAAATCCTTAGACCAAGGCTTTATCTGGCTGACTCGGATTTTGGGAATCGGAGTTGGCGCAATTTTGCTGGTAATCGCGCTTACCGTTGCTTTCAGAGCTTTACCAGCGATTCAGCAGTACGGTTTGGGCTTTCTGTTCGGCAGTGATTGGAATCCAGTTAAAGAAGAGTACGGTGCGCTGCCGATGATTTACGGGACGATCGTCAGTTCGGCGATCGCGCTCCTAATTGCAGTACCATTAGGAGTAGGGACTGCCATCTTTTTGAGCGAAGACTTTTTACCGCTGCCCGTGCGTACAGCTTTAGTTTTTTTAGTAGAACTTTTAGCCGCCATTCCCAGCGTAGTCTACGGTTTGTGGGGAATTGCTGTATTGATTCCCATGATTACCAGCATCGGCAAGTTTCTTCACGGTAACTTCGGATGGCTGCCGATTTTTAGCACAGCGCCAGTGGGGCCGGGAATGTTACCCGCCGGAGTAATTTTGGGGATTATGACTTTGCCCATTATTACTGCCATCTCCCGCGACTCTTTAGCCAGCCTCCCGCCCGAATTGCGACAAGCATCTCTCGGTTTGGGAGCAACTCGCTGGACAACAATTTTTAGAGTCCTCGTACCGGCGGCTTTTTCCGGCATTGTCGGCGGAATTATGCTCGGTCTCGGCCGCGCGATGGGAGAAACGATGGCCGCAACGCTGTTAATTGGCAATTCCAATCAGTTAAGTGCTTCTGTCCTAGCTCCTGCAAATACTATCGCTTCTCTGATGGCAAATCAATTTGCCGAAGCTTCAGGATTGCAAGTGGCTGCCCTGATGTATACGGGGCTAATTCTGTTTATTATGACGCTGATTGTCAATATTTTGGCAGAGTGGATTGTTTCTCAAGTAAGAGCGAAGTACAACTAGAAGTTTTCCACAATTTCCTACAGAATTTGAGTTTATGTCAAATAGCCACTCAGATCAAAATCCTTTGGGATCGAAAACAGGCAGTTTGAAGAAGGTTAAAAACAGCAAGCAATCGCTGTTCAGTCTGGCGATGACTGTACTGGCGGGCTCGGCTCTAGCCCTCACTCTGCTGCCTTTATTTGCAGTGCTTTTCTATGTAACAGCACAAGGTTTCAATCGCCTGAATTTAGACTTGTTCACCAAGCTGCCGCCCGCACCGGGACTGTCGGGAGGCGGTATCGCCAATGCCATTCTCGGTACGTTAATGACGGTGGGAATTGCTGCTCTGATTGCTGTTCCTTTTGGAGTGTTGGCCGCCGTTTATTTGTCGGAGTTCAGCAGCGGTCAAATAGCTCGCTGGGTGCGCTTTGCTACGAATGTCCTCAGCGGCGTTCCTTCGATTATTGCCGGGGTATTTGCCTACGGTTTGTTTGTGGTAAATATGGGAGGTTTTTCGGCAATTGCAGGGGGCGCGGCCCTGGCTGTGCTGATGTTGCCGACAATTGTCCGAACTACTGACGAGGCTCTACAAATCGTCCCGCAAGATATTAGATGGGCGTCGGTTGGTGTGGGTGCTTCTAATTATCAAACAGTGTTGCAGGTAGTTTTGCCTGCGGCAATTCCGGCGATTTTAACTGGTGTGACGCTGGCAATTGCCCGCGCTGCTGGAGAAACGGCTCCTTTGATTTTCACGGCGCTAAATTCGCCTTTTTGGCCGGCAGGATTTGATAAGCCAACTCCGTCGCTTTCGGTTTTGGTTTATAACTTTGCAACGGTTCCGTTTAAGGCACAGAAAGAGTTGGCTTGGGCTGCATCTTTGATTTTGGTGTTGATGGTTTTGCTGACGAGTATTCTGTCTCGTTGGGCGACTCGCCAAAAGGTTTATTAGTCATTAGTCATTAGTCATTAGTCATTGGTCATTAGTCATTGGTCATTAGTCATTGGCAGTTGGCTGTTTGCAGTTGCTCTGAAAGTATTAGCTAATAACAACTAACAACTAACAACTAACAACTAACAACTAACAACTAACAACTAACAACTAACAACTAACAACTAACAACTAACAACTGACAACTAACAACTGACAAAATTGGCTGGTTTTGTAAAAATTAAGAGGATAGTTATTTGTATGATGATGGATTTGGACAAGCAGACGGAAACTGTTTTACGGACTGAAAATATCAATATTTTTTACGGCGGTTTTCACGCGGTTAAAAATGTTTCGATGGAAATTCCTAAAAATCGGATTACTGCTTTGATCGGGCCTTCTGGCTGCGGAAAAAGTACAATTCTCCGATGTTTTAACCGTCTCAACGATTTAATTAACGGTTTTCGTTTAGAGGGTAGAATTGATTACCAAGGTCAAAATCTTTACGATCCTGATGTTGATGCTGTGGAAGTGCGCCGCAAGATTGGGATGGTGTTTCAAAAGCCGAATCCTTTCCCGAAGTCGATTTATGACAATATTGCTTACGGTGCGAGGGTGAATAATTATAAGGGAGATCTGGATGAACTGGTGGAAAAGTCGCTCCAACAAGCTTATTTGTGGGATGAGGTGAAGGATAAGTTGAAGCAAAGCGGTTTTTCTCTTTCGGGCGGCCAGCAGCAGCGTTTGTGTATTGCTAGGGCGATCGCGATTAATCCTGATGTAGTATTGATGGATGAACCTTGCGCTTCTCTTGACCCGATTTCGACGATTAAGGTTGAGGAGTTGATGCGGGAACTCAAGGAGAAGTATACCATCGTGATTGTTACTCACAATATGCAGCAGGCTTCTCGGGTTTCTGACCTGACTGCTTTTTTCAATGCTAAACTTTCTGACGATGGGAAGCGGTTTGGCTATCTTGTCGAGTGTGACAAAACTGAGGTGATTTTCCAAAGTCCGAAGGAAGAGTCTACTTTGGATTATGTCAGCGGCCGTTTTGGTTGATTTCCCGACAGGTTGAAATTTGTTTGCAGTTGCATTCGGCACGCTAACAAGCTCAAATGTCAACCGAAAATCTCAAATTGCTCGTTACCAGGCTCTTCCTGGTAACGAGCAGTCGCTTAAGTTATTAAATTTTGATTCCTTAGCTTAAAAGTTCGATCGCCCGTTTATCCAAAAGTTGCTGCAAAAGTCGCGCCCATCTGCTTTAAAATCGCAGAATTGACAAACAAATCTTCGATGATTTCAGGAAACACAGAAGTTGGCGGCAGAGCTTGACGGATTTCCTACAAGTCTGATTCTACATCCATCGCGACCATTTCATCGAGGGCGGGACGCAAAGGCGGCGCGTCTAAAATGCGATCGAACTCTCCCAACAAAACGCCCTCTTCTTCGGAATCTGCACTCATTACAGCCTGTTCGATAAATCTGCCCGATGCGTCCGCTGTTCCACGCGGATCGGATTCCAAAGGCATATCGTAGTTGATTAAAACGCCGCAAGTTTGCTATTTGAACTTTTCGGAAGCCGACTCGGTACAAAGTAAAATTTTGATAATTCCTTCTCGGAATTTGGCTTTGATTTGTTTCTTGGGAAAAGTTCGCCATTCGCCGTTTTGATACAATTCTCCGCCGCGCCCGGAATAGCAAGCACTCTGAACACCGTATAAATAATTGTTGTAAAGCACTTCTGAGATCATCCATTGTGTCGGTGTACTGCGTAAAGACGATCGCACTTTCCCTCTCAGTCAATTCCTGACGCAAGATTGTGATAAAATGCGAAAGCTTGCTATCTTCGCCAGTATTCTCAAACTGATAAAGCAAATATTCTCAATATTTGATTTATTCTGGATCGGCTGTTGCAAAGTAAGATTCCATTCCTTCTACAATCACATCATCCGCCTCATCTAAATCGCTGAAATCATCCTCAGTAAATGCTGATTCCTTTTCTGCCACTGTGGCTGAATACTAGCTGGTGCTAATATCAATACAGGCTTGACTTTTTTGCTGACAAGCAAGTAAGGCAAAATCAACCCGGTTTCGATAGTTTTTCCCAATCCAACTTCATCCGCGATCGGGAAACTTTTGGGGAAATTTGCCGCAACTATACGCAAGATATAGCACCGATCAGAAAGATGAGGTATGCCTTATGCCTTATGCCCGGCGCGGGCCGATGCCCTATGCTCTTGGGCCCGACAGTACCTCATACCAGAGCACAGAAAGGCTATATTAATCTGATGCGGCCAAGGTTTAATGGAAATTGATTTCAAACAATAATCGAGACAGCTTGGCTCTTGATGTAAGTTAATTAAAGCAGCAAATAATGCAAGTTTTTGATTGTTGGCGATCGATTTTGTTGGTTGTATTTTTTGTTAGTAGCTAACGGTTGGGGATTAACAGGTAAAGTGCGCGAATCTAATACCAAATCAGGGTTTGGGATATTCTCGATCGACCAGTCGGCCTTGGGGCCGACGAAAGTTTCTGTAAACCTGGTTTCAACCGCCGAGTCATTTTCTGTGCCGACAACCTCCGAGCGCAGCCGCGTCCCCCACAGGTTGCCCAAATATTGTAACGAGTTGTAAAGTATAATTAAATCAAAGCGAACACAGAGGCCAAGTAGTATCAAATGCGAGTTGCGATCGCCGGAGCAGGCTTAGCAGGACTTTCCTGCGCTAAATATCTTACCGATGCGGGTCACACCCCCATCCTCCTAGAAAGTCGGGACGTACTCGGCGGCAAAGTAGCCGCTTGGAAAGATGCAGACGGCGACTGGTACGAAACCGGCCTCCACATATTTTTCGGTGCATACCCAAATATGCTCCAACTATTCAAAGAACTAGACATCGAAGACCGGCTGCAATGGAAAGAGCACTCGATGATTTTCAATCAGCCGGAAACACCCGGAACCTATTCGCGCTTTGACTTTCCGAATATTCCGGCTCCCTTCAACGGCCTTGTGGCTATCCTCAGAAACAACGATATGCTCACCTGGCCCGAAAAAATCAGTTTCGGCATCGGTTTGGTTCCGGCGATACTTCAGGGCCAGAAATACGTTGAAGAAATGGACAAATACTCCTTTTCCGAGTGGCTCAAAAAGCAAAACGTCCCCCCCAGAGTGGAAAAAGAAGTATTCATCGCCATGTCCAAGGCGCTGAATTTTATCGACCCCCACGAAATATCTGCAACCATTCTGCTGACAGCCCTCAACCGCTTCTTGCAAGAGACAAAAGGCTCGAAAATGGCTTTTTTAGACGGTTCCCCTACGGAGAGGTTGTGCCAGCCGATGGTAGACTACATAACTGAGCGCGGTGGTGAAGTCCGGCTGAATGCACCCATCGGGGAATTTTTGCTGGAGGATGACAACACCGTGCGCGGGTTCCAGATTCGGGGCGTTAAAGGGGCAGATTCAGAAGTTCTGACGGCCGATATTTACGTTTCCGCGATGCCGGTTGACCCGCTGAAGCTGATGCTGCCGAAACCTTGGGGCGAAATGGATTATTTCAAACAGCTCGAAGGTTTGGAGGGAGTACCCGTTATTAACGTACACTTGTGGTTCGATCGCAAATTAACAGATATCGACCACTTGCTGTTCTCGCGATCGCCCCTGCTGAGCGTCTACGCCGACATGAGCAACACCTGCCGCGAATATGCCAACCCAGACAAATCCATGCTGGAACTGGTACTCGCACCGGCCAAAGACTGGATAGGCAAGTCTGACGAAGATATCGTCGCAGCCACAATGGTCGAGTTAGAAAAACTCTTTCCCGACCAAATCCCAGAACCCGCCAAACTGCTCAAATATCACGTAGTCAAAACCCCACGTTCCGTCTACAAAGCCACTCCGGGCCGCCAAAAGTGCCGTCCTTCGCAAACAACTCCGATTAGCAATTTCTATCTAACGGGGGATTATACAATGCAGCGTTATCTTGCGAGCATGGAAGGTGCTGTGCTTTCTGGTAAGCTGACAGCGCAGGCTATTTCAACTTCGGCCAATAAAAAATGAAAAATTAAGAATTTTTCATAAAGACTAGGATTTGCGCGCGGGCGACCATTACTTGGGTTTTTAATCAAAAAATTTGCTTAAAACCCTCAATTTCGGTTCAAAAACCCGGTTTTTTTATTCAAGCGCGTAACTCCTAAAGACTTAAAAAATCTCCCGTTGTCTCAACGGGGGAATGTCAGTTCTAATCTTTAAATTTCTTATTCTCGGATGCTGCAACTGTCAAAACTCCAGTGCATGAGAACTCTGGCCTCTTTGGATGAATCCTACGAACTGTGCCGCCAAGTCACAGCGAGTTATGCCAAAAATTTTTATTTAGGCACTCAACTCATGCCCGAAGCCAAGCGTCGGGCAATCTGGGCAATTTACGTCTGGTGCCGCCGCACCGACGAACTTGTAGACGGGCCGGGTTCTGAGACGACAACCCCTGAAACCCTAAATTTGTGGGAAAAACGCCTAGAATCTGTGTTTGCGGGCCATCCTCACGACGATTACGACGTGGCTTTGGTGGATACGCTGTCTCGTTTCTCCATCGACATTCAACCGTTTCGAGAGATGATTGCGGGCCAGCAAATGGACTTGTACCGCAGCCGCTACGAAACTTTTGAAGAGCTCAATCTTTACTGTTATCGAGTAGCCGGTACCGTCGGGCTGATGTCGATGTCTGTGATGGGTGTGGAAAAATCAAACTCGGCTGCTAACTGGAACTGGCACTGGGACAATCAAATTCCCAAAGAAGAGGCGATTGCTCTGGGTATAGCCAAGCAGTTGACTAACATTCTGCGCGATGTCGGAGAAGACGCCCGCCGCGGCCGGATTTACCTTCCGCTAGAAGACTTAGCCTTGTTTAACTACACCGAAGCAGATTTATTCAACGGTGTAATTGACAACCGCTGGCGGGAATTGATGAAGTTTCAAATTCAGCGAGCTCGCAAATTGTACGCCAGCGCCGAACCGGGAATCAAAGTTTTGAGTCCCGATATCCGCTGGACTGTTTGGGCTGCTACGATGCTGTACAGCAGAATCTTAAATGCGATCGAGCGCAATCAGTACGATGTATTTCAGAAGCGGGCCTACGTTCGCAATTCTCAGAAACTGCTGTGTCTCCCCACCGCTTGGCTAAAGTCAAAGGTGCTTTAGCGAAAGGATCGTGCTGATATCTTAGTCCCACTCTGCTGGGACTTTGTTTGTACAGCCCCGAATTTTATTCGGCGGGCTAAAATCTTGTTTTCAGTTATCTGTTTTCAATTGGGCGATCGTACTTTCGAGCAATTGCTTTTCCTGCTGGAGTTGGGCTTCTAAATTTTGAATTTGTTCCCGGCGGGCTTCAAGTTCGATCGATCTGCGAGACAATTTTTGACTCTGCAAAGTAAGAGATTGGCGCCACTCTTCTACTTTCTGGGATTCTTGCTGCAAAAATTCTGGTGTAATATCGGTTGTTAGATACTTTTCAACTAATTCTAGCACCCAGTTTGTCGCTGTTTTAATCTGCAAAACCACGTTGTTTTCGCTAATATCCGCTAATACCAGCATCCCTTCATTTAAAACATTTTGGGAATTAATTGGCGGTAGCACCAACACATTTTCTTCCAAAACTATCGCCCAAGTATCATCAGAATTTTGACAAGCCAGCAATTGCAGACATATATTGTCTGAAACTTCCTGCTTCTGTACCTGGGCTAAATATAACATCAGGGTAATTGGGAATTGGGCTCTAGCGTTGCGGAGGGATTGGGAATTGGCACTAACAAATATAGCGGTTCTCAGTATCTAATACCAAATCCGGGTTTTGACTCCCCTTTATAAAGCAGTCAGCGCAGGCCGACATTGTTTGACTTTCTGGCGGTTTCAACCGCCGAATCATCAAGGGGTATGTTACTTCGCGTCAAGAGCGTTTTCTCGGTTCATTCAATCTTACCACCTATTAGTTATCATTCCCATACAACCGGATTTGAGATGACTCATGTCCGCTGTTGCACGGGCTTTTTTGCCCGTGAAACGGATCGGTTCAAAAAAGTACGATCGCCCTCGATCGAAAAAAGTGCGATCGCCCATTTCAATTCTCAACCAGAAATCACCTTACTCAAAAGATGAGCCTGAGAGCCCTCAAGCCGAGGCCCGTGAATCTGCACCACCATAGAAGCTAAATAATTGCCCCAACGAGCCGCTTGCGCCGCACTCAAACCGTTAGTCAGCCCAAACAAAACACCGCCGGCAAAAGCATCCCCAGCACCCACAGTATCGATCGGCTTTACCGGAAATCCAGCCACATCAACAATTTGTTTGTTCTCCACCACCGTGCAGCCCTTATCCCCATTAGTAATAAAAGCCAAATCCGAAATCTCGCTCATTTTGCGAGCGCATTCTTCTAAAGATTCCTCCTTAAAAAAGCTCCGAACTTCATCAGCATTGCAAAAAATTACATCGCAATATTCCGAAACCACCTTGTGAAAATCATCAGCAAATCGATCGACCAAAAAGCCATCAGAAAAAGTAAAAGCCACCTTCACGCCCAGACGCTTAGACTGTTCCATCGTCTCAATGCTAGCCTTTCGCGGATCGGGAGCATCCCAAAGATAGCCCTCAACATAACTGTACTGACAATGAGATAGTCGATCGACATCAATATCAGTCGCAGCCAGAGTAGTAGAAACCCCCAAATTCGTACACAGAGTCCGTTCCGCATCAGGAGTAGTCAGCACGACACAAGTACCCGTCGGCCCGCTCGACTCAGCAGCAGGATGCACGTTAAAATCAATCCCCGCCTCCAGCAAATCTTGCCTGTAAAATTCGCCGTTAGTATCCTTAGCAACCTTTCCCGAATAATAGCCTTTACCGCCGCTCTGAGCCACGCCAATCATCGTATTCGCAGCAGAACCCCCCGATCGCATTTGTAGCGAAGTATGCTCCAAACCGTGCAAAATCCCCCCCTGCGTTGCCGCATCCATCAGCGTCATCCCGCCGCGATTGAGCCCGCGATCGAGTACAAATTCATCTTCCACCAATGCTAAGATGTCTACCAGAGCATTGCCTACGCCAAACACATCCACCGAACGGGAATCTTGATTATTTTCAGTCATCAGTAATTTTTGGTTTACAATAATTATCAACCTTATAATAAATCGACTTCAACTCAACATCTATTTTATTTAACCGATCTCGCTCTAAATCCCCCAGCCCAAATCGACATAATCCCAAATCTAAAATCGACATGATTGATACTTGCCTCCCCCCTCTGATTCAGCAAATGTTGCAGCCAGAGTTCTACCCCCACAGCGTCACAGAACCCGTGCAGCTCATTCAGACTCACGCTTCCTTTGTTTTGCTGACAGGAGAATATGTTTACAAAATCAAAAAACCAGTTAATTTTGACTTTTTGGACTATTCAACATTGGAGAAAAGGCAGCATTTCTGCACCCAAGAACTGCTGATGAACCGACGCACGGCCCCGGAAATTTATCTCGAAGTTTTGCCAATTGTTCAAAGCGGCGATTTATTTCAATTTGCCAGCGATTCAGCAGATACAGCTCCGGCAGAAACTACTGTAGAATACGCGCTGAAAATGCGGGAATTCCCTCAAGAATCGCTGTTTCTCAGTTTGTTGGAACGCGGACTGTTGACCGAGCAACTTATGACAGGCTTAGGGGTAGAAGTTGCCAAGTTTCACAGCACCGCAGTTAGTAATAGCTACATTAGCACCTTTGGCGAAGTCAGTCAGATTCGCACAGCAATAGACAACAACTACCTAATTTCACAAAAATATATCAGCGGGCCGCAGAGTCAGACACAATATCAGGAAACAAAAGATTATACAGATGCGTTTTTTGCCAACAATCAAGAGTTATTTGATCGGCGGATTGCCGGCAATAAAATTCGCGAGTGTCACGGAGATTTGCACCTGCGGAACATAGCATTGTGGCAAGATAAAATATTGCTATTTGATTGCATTGAATTTAACGAGCATTTTCGCTTTGTGGATGTTATGTACGATGTCGCTTTTACTGTCATGGATTTGGACTCGCGGGGGCGCAGAGATTTAGGCAATGTTTTTCTCAATACTTACATCGAACAAACAGGAGATTGGGAAGGACTGCAAGTGCTGCCGCTTTATTTGAGCCGTCAAGCTTATGTTAGAGCAAAAGTGACTTCGTTAATGTTGGACGATGCGGGTATTTCAAATGCTCAAAAAGTAGAGCTTTCACGGACAGCAGCTAATTACTACAAACAGGCTTGGCAATACACGCAACCGCGCCGGGGAAAGTTAACTTTGATGTCGGGTTTGTCGGGTTCTGGCAAGAGTACAGCAGCTCGATATTTGGCTCGCCGCACAGGTGCAATTCAGATTCGTTCCGATGCTGTTCGCAAACATTTAGGCGGAATTTCTTTAAATGAACGCGGCGGGCAAGATTTGTATTCGGATGAAATGACGGCACAGACTTATGGTAGATTGTTAGAGTTGGGGATAATTCTGGCTGACCGAGGTTGGAATGTGATTTTAGATGCTAAGTTCGATCGCCAAAACTTGAGAAGCGATGCGATATATCGAGCTCAATCCCGCAGCTTGCCCTGGCAAATTGTTTACTGCACCGCACCAATTGAAGTATTGCAAGAACGGCTGCAACAGCGCCGGGGCGATATTGCCGACGCGACAGCAGAACTATTGAGTTCGCAGCACGCAGAAGCAGAACCTTTTACAGAATTTGAGCAAATTTCTGTAAACATTATAGATACCGCGCAAGATTTAGAGGTACAATTAAACTTAATTTGTGACCAGTAGTTGCAGCGCGATCGCCCTGGCCAATCTTACTTGTCTGCTAATATTGTCAATATCTTTCTGTATTATTACAAAAACAACTTGCAGCTCATGGCAAAATTTAACGGAGACTCGAAGGGGTTTAGCCCCGCGCTGATATGGTTTGTGTTGTTTACCGTTGCGTTTCGCTTCATAGGATGTACGCTGCCGATCAGTATCGGCTTGGGGGCCATCGGCGGCGCGGCAGCAGGTTTAATTGTCGCTTGGTGGCACAACGAATTACTGCTCAACCCGAATAAACGTTCCAAGGATGAAACCTCAGATGCAATCCTTAACAAACAAGTAGTGGAAACGGACGGTAATAGATATATTAAAAGCTCCAGACGTGAAGCTACTTCACTGTTTCAGTGGCTGTCGAAAACTGAAGATCGCCGCTAGCAAACATTTTTTTTAGATTGAGTTTTGAGCTTTGAGTTAAAGATTTAAAATGTAAAAACTCAATAATAAAAACTCCAAACTTCTGCAAACAAAGTTAGTAATTAATTTCCCGAAATCGGTCATTTGAACGCCCAAGAACTGGTACAATCTTCCGAATTGAATCGCGCCGAACTCCAAGACTTAAACTTTTGCTCGATCTTCCTGATTCAATGGTGGAAGTAAATCTAAAATCTCTAATTTCAAATCAAATGACTTGCTGAATGTTTGTATTTTTGTCGAAACTGCTGCCGCTGTTTATTTATCCTTTGGGGTTGAGTTGCCTGTTAATGATGGCGGCTTTAATCACACTTTGGAAGCGTCCAAAATGGGCAGCAGCGCCTATTGCTGCGGCTCTAATTATTTTACTGCTCGGAAGTAGCGGTTGGGTGTCCAAATCCTTAGTTCGATCGCTCGAATGGCAAAATTTGCCAACCGCCGAACTCCCCCAAGCAGAAGCGATTATCGTCTTGGGAGGCGGTGTCAAAGCAGCTTTGCCGCCCCGCCCTTGGGTGGAATTGGGGGAAGCGGGCGATCGGATCGTCTACGCTTCCCGACTTTACCGTCAAGGCAAAGCTCCCTTGCTAGTGCTCAGCGGCGGTAGAGTAGATTGGAAAGGCGGGGGTTCTCCAGAATCCGCAGACATGGCAGAAATTGCTCAAACAATGGGCGTACCGGCACCAGCAATTCTGCAAGATCCCGATTCAAACAACACTTATGAAAATGCCGTCAACGTGCGGAAAATCTTAGAGGCTAAAGACATAAAAGGGTCGGTTTTGCTAGTGACATCGGCGATGCACATGACACGATCTCTCTTAATTTTCCAGCATCAAGGAATCAAAGCAATTGCCGCACCAACAGACTTTCAGATAACGCAGCAGAATATCGCAGCATCTCAAAACAACTGGCAAGCATTCGCACTGGATTTGTTGCCGGATACCTATTATCTACATCAGTCAACTAAAGCTATGAAAGAATACATCGGCTTAATCGTGTATCGGCTGCGCGGGTGGCTTTAACAGAATTTTAGATTGGGGATTTTGGATGGAAGAATTCAAGTAGTCTCAACCGTGAAGTCACTTCCAATTTCATAAAGTAGCGTTAGATATTACCCCCCCAACCCCCCCTTATTAAGGGGGGGCTAAGACTTCATCTATAGCACATAGGTCAGAAAAATGGTATCACTTCCAAAATCCAAAAGAGATTCAGTGTGTTAGCTTAAAGTGATTACAGCCAATATTAGCCACAGTCGCCCCCAAACAATCATGCTGCCCCACGAGTTGCAAAACATTGCTCCAGAACCGACTCCCGCGGCCGAAATTTTTCAGAGACACCAAATTGTCCGCGAGTTTTACGACGAAATTAAGTACCGTCAAGAACTAGAACTTCACTGCCAGTGGTATTACGCTACAGCCAAGCAGCACCAGCAGGAATTGCAGAAAATGCAGGGAGATTTGAATATCTTTAGTTGGTTCAGTCGCCGAAGGCAAAAAAATTAAGAATTAAACAAATTACGAATATTAACTTAATCCCACTTCAAAAAACAGAATACCAAGATACCCGACTTTTTGTAAAAGTCGGGTATCAAACAGCTAGACTTCAGAAGAGATCGATTCAACCTCATCCTCTTTGAAATGAGCTTTAAATTTTTTGTCGAACTGAACTAAAACCGGCCAATTGGCACTGACAGGTCTGCCCTGCCATTCGTGAACGATCGCCACGACTTCTCCTTCCATGCCCTTAATATCAAATGGTTGACTGCGATTTTGAGGGTGGTGGTAGACAACAACAGAGTTTTTAACGCAAACGCGATCGCCAACTTTCATAGATTTAAACTTAGTGTTCTTTTTTCAAAACTTTACAAAGCCTGCAAGTGCAGAACACCTGCAGATTTTGGGGACAGTCTTTTTATCTTCCCACACAATTCGAGCGAAAACTTAAACAAAGTTGGCGGTTCCCTGGGCGCGATCCGATCGCCGCCCGCGATTCCCGGAAGCCGAGGAGGGCGATCGATTCTCGGTGGAACCCGATCGCCCTCCTCGGCATTTAACACCATTATTGGGCCCAGATCGTTCCCTGTTGTGCAGTCTCAAATTTCAAACTTGTACGATCGCCACATCGAAGCATCTCAAATCTAAAAAGGTATTAACTGCTTCAACCAACACTCAACATCAACGGCCAAAGTTTGACCCAACTCCAGCAACTGCCGGATCGAAGACAACTCCCAGTCGCCCTCTGAACGCACGACATCCAAAGCAACGGGGTCAACCTTGTTTTCGCCCGCCGCCTCGGCTCGCCGTTGCAGCCAGCCCAAACACAGAGGCACTATTTGACTGTACAGAGAATTGAAATACAGTTCCTGCGATTTGTCCAAACACAAACCCAGACTCAGCCGATCGCCCGCAGCAATCAAACGCTCGATCGTAGCGATATCAGATTCTAACTCAACAGGCGAGCGTTCCCGATCGCCCGCAGCAGCTTGCAGCAGCGCGTCCAGAGAGCGCCAAACCATGTTTTCCAAAATTTCCTTAACTTCAGGAACCTTCAATTGACAGCGGAGGTGGCCGGCTTCAGTAGCGATCGCCTCAATTTCCGCCATCCGCGACTCCCCCTCCCCGGTTTCCAGTTCCAAAGCCTTCGCAGCCGTCAAACAGCGGTGTCCCAAAGCCACCTCAGCAGCCACCTGCAACTCCACAGGCACCGGCAACTCATCGCGGTGGAAAGCCATCATCACCCCGTAATTTTCCCGATAAACCTGAGTGTAAAGCTGATCCAAGCGAGTCAAATTTTCCTGACTCAGCAACTGTACGATCCGGTGGCGTTCCTCAGCGAACAAATCCCGCAAACTAAACGACTGATCTCCAAACAGCCGCACCATTTCCAAAATCGCGTGGGCCGCCGAAGCTTCTTGCAGAACTCCAAACAACCGTTCCTTGAGCATCGTGTAAGACCGGCGGCTGCCAAAAGGCTGAATGCAGCAGTGGAAGTCCCAGCCTCCGAGATGTAATGCAGCAAACACAAACACCTCTGTTTCCCGCGTAATTTCCGAAGTTAACTGCAATTGACCCACCGCCAGAGTCATCGATCCCATGCGCTGAATTTGGAAATCTTGCTGCAGGGCCTGATAGCAGTAAACTCGCTGTTGGCGGGGATATTTGGCAAACAAAGAACTAATCGCGTAGTGGGCGGCTACTTGTCTGAGGTTAATTTGGGCTGTCACCACCAGTTGGCGGTAAACTTCGGCCCCTGTTTTGAAACAGTCAACGTTGCTGGGAACCAGGGCTAGCCGATCGATAAAATCCTGTTCTAACTGGACACCCGTAACTTCCCCCGCCAATTCCAGCGCCCTGGCCGCGTAGCGCAAAATTTGCACGCCTTCAGGGCGAGAGAGTTCCTCAAAAAACCAGCCGCAGCTTGTAAACATCAACAAAGCGTGGCGCTGCATTTCCAGCAGCCGCAGCGCGTCCACCTGTTCGGCTGCGTTGAGGGGGCGAACTTGATGGCGTTCGAGGAAACTCTCAACATTCGCGGGCGATCGATCGCGAATCACATCAATATATTCATCTCTAGCTTTCCAGGGATCGCGCAACAGTTGGCGTGCCGCTTGCTCATAAATCGGAATCAATCGATCGCGCAGCCAATTTAGAGTATCCCGCAAAGGCTTGCGCCACAGGAGGTGCCACCCGCCGCCGCCACCGCAGCCGCAATCATCTTGCCAGCGATCGACCCCGTGAGAGCAACTCCAAGCCGTCACGGGTTTGAGTTCCACTTCCCAACTGCTGGGATTTTGACTTAAATAATCAGCAAAATTCGTCACCGTCCAGCCGCGCTGGGGAAACTCTTCTGTGAAAGCGTAGGCGAGACATTTTTCCGTACTGTGTTTGTGGTGGCCGAAAGTTTCGCCGTCCGTCGCCACAGAGATCAATTGGGCCCGTCGGTGGTCTCCCCGCACTGCTTGACCCAAGCGCCCCGCCAGATGGTGGCTGCTGCTGAGAACGTCATTGAATCCCATATCCCGCGAGATCGGGCCGTCGTAGAAAAAGATATCGATGTAGGGAGTGTTGGCAGTTGTGGCTGCCGAATGCTGGCTTTGTCTGCGGCCCAAGGAGTGAGAGCTCAGCGGCGAAAGTTGGAGGTCAGCCATCAACCGCATTTCTGGTTTCAAATAGCAGCGGTAGGGGCGAGTCGGATCGATTTGGCCGCCGCCGACTTCGTGCCATTCGCCATCAGTTTCTGCCTCTGCGGCTTCGTTTTGCCCGATTAGCGGGCGGCAGCGTTCGGCTTGGGAGGGGGCTAAGACAATGAAGCGGATGCCTTCAGCCACTAAAACTTCCAGGGTAGCGTAGTCTACGGCGGTTTCGGCCAGCCACATTCCTTCGGGTTCGCGATCGAATCTCGATCGAAAATCTGCGATTCCCCAGCGAATTTGGGTGTATTTATCTCGCTCGTTCGCCAGCGGCATGATGATGTGATTGTACACTTGGGCGATGGCGTTACCGTGACCGGACAGGCGCTGACAGCTTTTGCGATCGGCTTCCAGAATCCGCTGGTAAACTTCCGGATCGTAGCGTTCCAGCCAACTCATCAGGGTAGGGCCGATGTTGAAGCTCATGTACTCGTAATTGTTGACGATTCCGGCGACTTCCCCGCGCTCGTTGAGTATGCGCGCAAAGGCGTTCGGGCGGTAGCACTCGCGATCGATGCGTTCGTTCCAGTCGTGGAAGGGTTCGGCGCTGGCTTGGCGTTCGATCGCGTCCAGATAAGGGTTTTCTCGCGGCGGCTGGTAAAAGTGCCCGTGAACCGTCACGCACACTCCTGTTGCACTAGCCGTGCTGCTTTGACTTGGGGCCGTTACCCCTGGCGCTGACACGGGGAACAAGTCGGACTCAGTTTTAGAAATCGAAACCATGCGATCGAATCCTCAAGTAGTTAGTGACAATAAAATCAGCCTCAACATTGGCCGTCTAAACCTTACGCAGCAGGCGTTTGGGCTAGGCATCTGTTGGTGCTAAATTTGGGCAAACAATTTTTGATACATTTGGAGTATTGCGACTCAAGCATTTATTCCAAGATGCCGAGCGTCGATCCCTGGGTTTTTCTGCTAATGCTTTGGTGTTGAAAGAGTTAAAAAAAGTAATTTTTGCAGCTTTTTGCCACTTTCTACCCATGTCGAGTTAGTGCTTGCAGGGGCTGCTTGTTGAGAGTTGGATTTACATTGCTGGATTTTAAAGTCTTATTCATTAAATAGCAAGTTTTCCCCGAAAAAAATTTATCTGGGGCGATAAATCTTGGTGGTTGTGCGGGTAAATTTAATCCACAGGGCAAAAACTCACAGCAGGGAACGCTTGTGGTGATGAGTCTGCTGCACTGCGCTGCTGGAATATGCTCGATGCCAAAAGGGCGATCGAATTAAACACCAACCAAATTGCCTCACCAGCTAAAAAAACTGATGAAAATTACCGATCGGGCAATATTCATACTGTTACTGTTGACGATTTAATAATGCGTTCAAGCAACGATCGAGCTGATTATTGACTTGCCATTCCTCAGAAGATTGAAAAACTCGCGCCAAGAAAATCCTCAAATATTTAAATAATAAAAAATACCATCTCTTGACAATCTTGCTATTTTATCCATCTTTAAAAACACATATCTTTTGCAAAAATATTAAAACTTACTGCCATTAAAATATCACCTTTGAGTATCAGATTCTCTTCCAGTTTATATCCATCGGCGAAGTGCTGCTAATTGATATTCGGACTCGCGATGAACTTTACTAGCAGTTCCTAAAAATGCGATCGACTATCAATCATCTGCTGCATCGATCCGTGCAGAGGCTTCAAACTTGACAAATACGACTTACTAATGGGAAGTTAAAAATCCGGTTTGTTTTACTCAAATAGACGCTGAAATCTCTAAAATAGATAAAAAAATCTATTATTTTAAGCGTCCGAGACAGACGCAACGACTTCATAATGTTCCACTGTCGGAAAAGGATCGTAAAAGTGGTGCAGTAAAGAACGCCACTTTTGATACTCAGGCGATTCTCGAAATCCAACAGTATGGTCTTTCAAACTCTTCCACCGCACCAGCAGAATATAGCGATTTCTGATTTCGATACAGCGTTGAAGCTCGTGCGAGACATACCCCGGCATAGAACCGATAATAGCTGAAGCTGTTTTGAAAGCAATTTCAAATTCACCAGCCATCTCAGGCTTAATATCGAGAATTGCAACTTCTAATATCATAGATTAGACCTCTTGCACAAAAAAATGTTACAATTAAAGGCTTTGAATTTTCGACCCCAGAGCTAACTCATAATTGTCAAGTGCTGAGAACAAATTACAGCGGAGACCGTAACGGCTTTAGCATTTTATGCTGTTTTAGTAGCAAAAAATCCTGACAATTAGCTCTAGAACCCATTTGATATCTATTCTGCGTAAATCTCAGAAACCGGGTTTCTCTCTATATTTCTCGTCACCTAACCAAAAACTCCAAAAATACCCGGTTTCTCGCCCGCGTAAATCTCAGAAACCGGGTTTTTCTCTATATTTCTCGTCACCCAACCCAAAAACTCCAAGATGTCAAATGGGTTCTACAAGCAATCTGCTCCACTTAAGCCCAACCCTTGATTAAAGCATAAAATTATTTTGCAAGAAATCTATTGAACCGCCCGCCCCAAGCTTTAAGCCAACACCCAATGCCCGAACCCTACCCCTGTTTTAAACTTTGTGGCAGGCTATGATTGACGGTTGGCAGCTTTTCAGAATCTAAATGCTAAACACAACTACAATAATTTCCAGCCTGCTGATATTTATCCCAGTTTCCATCGCCGGACACTTTCTCGGCTGGGAATCCTCCACAATCTTCATCACCTCGGCTTTAGCCATTATCCCCCTAGCCGCCTGGATGGGCACGGCCACCGAAGAAATCGCGGTTGTCCTCGGTGCCAACTTGGGGGGGTTGCTCAACGCTACCTTTGGAAACGCCACCGAACTGATTATCGGCATCGTCGCCCTCAACGCCGGACTAATAGATGTTGTCAAGGCCAGCATCACCGGTTCAATTATGAGCAACCTGCTGCTGGTGATGGGACTTGCAATGCTGCTGGGCGGCTTGCGCTACAAAGAACAAGAATTTCAGCCGACAGTCGCCCGGTTGAACGCTTCAGCGATGAACTTAGCCGTGATTGCCATTTTGGTACCGACTGCTGTTGATATCACCTCTGTCGGCATTCCACAGGCAACTATGCAGAACCTCTCTAGCGCTGTGGCTGTAATCCTGATTCTCGTCTACGTGCTGACGCTGCTGTTTTCGATGAAAACCCACACTTATCTCTACGATGCTGGGGTGGCAGAAGTAGAAATGCTCGAAGAATTAGCCGAAAGTAACTTAGCACCAGACAGTCCCGACCACAAGGTCAATCTGCGGCTGTGGATTGGGGTGCTGTTGGCCTGTACTGTCATGGTAGCGATCGAGTCGGAACTGCTGGTTGGTACTCTAGAAGAAGCTACCGCCACTTTGGGGCTGACATCGCTGTTTACCGGGGTGATTTTAGTGCCGATTATTGGCAATGCTGCCGAACACACGACGGCAGTGACGGTGGCGATGAAAAATAAAATGGATTTGTCGGTTTCTGTAGCCGTGGGTTCGAGTTTGCAAATTGCTTTGTTTGTTGCGCCGGTATTGGTTTTGGCAGGTTTTATCTTGGGCAAACCGATGGACTTGGATTTCAACCCGTTTGAACTCGTAGCGGTTGCGGTGTCGGTGCTGATCGCCAATTCTATCAGTTCTGACGGCAAATCTAACTGGCTCGAAGGTACTTTGCTGTTGGCAGCTTATGCGGTTTTGGCCTTGGCGTTCTACTTCCATCCGGTAATCGAGGGACTTGTTTAATATCAATTCCGGTTGCACTCATACCGGAATTGTTGATTGTTGACTGTTGATTTTTGATTGTTGAGAGTTGAGAGTTGACTCGATTTTATGATTCCGATGCAACCGCAAACGATATAACAGGCTCTTTTATGCTGAAGGAACAACAAAAATGGAAGTCGCAAGATTTTTATCCCCCCCCCCACTCCCACTCCCGATTCAGGGTTTTTCCCCAGCCCGGTGTTTTGTTTGAATACCCAGATTTTCGCCCGGTTTAGTTGACTTCATCTATCCCGCCGTCAAAAAAACACCTGCGAACTCTCCTACTCTGGGATTCTTCCCTGGGGCTTCTGGCTTCGAGCGCGGTTGCGGCGATCGATCGTACAATTAATACGCCGGCTGCTAGTCCAGCCGAAAAACACAGAATGCACGCTGGCGATCGAGATTTTAGTGTCTCGGCTGGACTCGATCGACCCTTCTGCACTTCAATCAGCGAGTGCTGATGAGTGTTGTACTAGGTGTGCTACGATCGTCACAAGTTGAAAATTGAGTACAACCAGACAACCTAACAAATTAACTCGATTGTCGAGTGCACAGCCATACAAAAACGGTGTTGCCGTCTAGGAAAGCTCGCACTCGAACCAAAACCGAACAGGATCGAAAAAACCGATCGAGTACGGAGCGGGCCTACCGGAATTTACGCTTGAGGAGAAGACACCTCTAAAGCGGTTGGAGCAATCCAGTCGCCAGCAAGGACTTCGCTGAATCAAGAATCTCAGTCACAGACAGTGCTGAGAGTGCCCGAGTAAAACTTGATAGAGCAACCTCAATCAGGGTTATGTGGCTTCGTGAGTTATTGCCTCAATCCCAAATGCCCGAATCCCTCAGATCCAGCAAACTCTGGCAAATCCGCGTGCATTCACTGCGGGTCTCAACTTTTGTTGCAAGGTCGATATCGGCTAGTCGCACCTCTCGGAGGCGGCGGTTTTGGACGAACATTTGAAGTAGACGACAACGGCGCCCGAAAAGTGCTCAAAGTCCTGCTCAAAGAACATCCCAAAGCTGTAGAACTGTTTAAGCAAGAAGCCGACGTATTGGTCAGGCTGAGACATCCAGGTATTCCAAAAGTCGATCGCGACGGTTATTTTACATTTACGCCAGCTCACAGCACAGAATCTTTTCACTGCCTGGTGATGGAGAAAATTGCTGGGGCAAATTTGCAAGACTGGCTGAAACATCGGGGCCGCCCGATCACCGAACAACAAGCTCTAAACTGGCTCAAACAACTGTCGGAAATCTTAGACCAAGTTCACCGACTCAACTATTTTCATCGGGATATCAAGCCGCACAACATTATGTGCAAGCCGAACGGGCAGTTAGTGCTGATTGATTTCGGGACTGCCAGGGAAGTGTCGGCGACTTATTTCGCTAAAGTCGGCCAGGGGCAAAATGTCACTGGCATCGTTTCGCCTGGCTACACACCGCCGGAACAAACTAATGGCAAAGCTGTTCCGCAGTCAGATTTTTTTGCTCTGGGGCGCACTTTTGTTTATTTGCTGACTGGGAAGCCGCCGACTGCCTTTCCCGAGAACCCGCGCACGGGGAGATTAATGTGGCGCAAGGGAGCTCCTCAAGTTTCCGACCCCTTGGCTAACGTGATCGATTACCTGATGGCGCCTTTTCCTGGCAATCGACCTCAAAGTCCGCAGATGGTTTTGCAGTGCTTGGAGGAAATTAATCTCGACGGCGGAGAAACTCAGTTGCCGACTCAGTTGCCGACGACAGGGCAAACTAGAATTCGCGGAAGGTCTGGCGGGGCTGGGGGGACGAAACAGAGTTTGATGAAGCGCCTCCGACCTCTGAATTCTGGCGAGAACCAGACCGAAAAAAATATTTTTGGGAACAATAAGTTGCTGGCGGGCGCTGCTGTCTTGATGCTGGCTATTGGCGCGTCTCAAATTTACGGTTCGATGCGTTACAAAGTGTTTCCGGCAAACCCGGTGTGGCTGCTTGCTAGTTTGCCCAGCAGTCAGTTTTTGGAAAAAAGTTTGGATAATGTCGGGGGTGTAAATGCCATCGCCCTCTCGCCGGACGGTAAAACTTTGCTCAGCGCCAGCTTTGGGACGATTAGAATGTGGAATGTGAAGACGGGACGCCTGGTGCGGACTCTCAGTGCGGTGCACTCTAAAAAATCGGTCAAGACGCTGGCGGTGAGCCCGGACGGCTCGATTTTTGCCAGCGGCGGCGACGATAATAATGTGATTTTGTGGGATTTGAAGACGGGGCGGCGGATGCTGACGATTTCTGCTCACAAAGCCACCGTCAACGCCCTCACTTTTAGCAGTGACGGTAACACTCTCGCTAGCGGCAGCGAGGACAAGACAGTGCGCTTGTGGAATGCCAAAACCGGCAGCAGGTTGCGGACTTTGGGCGGCCACGCCGGAGGAGTAAATGCGATCGCTTTGACCCGGGACGGTAAAACTCTCGCTAGCGGCAGCGAGGACAAGACGGTGCGTTTGTGGAATCTCGACACCGGAGAAGTCAGAAGAATTATTACAGGTCACGGGGGCGCGGTTAATGCTGTGGATTTTAGCCCCAACGGGCAAGTTGTAGCTAGTGCCAGCAGCGACAATACGATCCGCTTGTCAAACGTGCAAGACGGGAAGCGCACCCGCACTTTTAAAGGGCATTCGAGCTGGGTGAGGACGATCGCCTTTAGCCCGGACAGTCGCACCTTGATTAGCGGGGGCGGAGAGATTATAGTTTGGGATTTGAAGACGGGAAAAGAAAAAGCCACTCTTTCGGGTCACAGTCAGTTTGTGAATTCTATTGCTATTACCAAAGATAGTAAGACTTTGGCAAGTGGCAGTCCCGATCGCACTATTAAGATTTGGCGAATGCCACAGTCATAAGCTGTCGCGCAAATAAACATTGCATATTCAGAGCGGGCGGGACACCCCACTGATTGTGAAGATTGTTTTTTATATAAAATTTAAATGCCGCAACAGCTTATCTGTAATTCCTGCTGCTCTACGCAACTTATTTAAGTCTTTATTAACTGCTTTCATTTTTTGCTCAGCCCTATGGTGAGCCGTTTAGCCTATACGGATTCTGGATTCTGGAGTGATGTGAATTGATGAGTCTGCCTTTGTGCTGCGTTTGACGGTGCATCGGTTGGGCGATCGGGCATACAGCTTATCTGCTCTTGGCAGCAATGTAAAGTTTTGTTACAAAAACAGGGTAATTTGCATAAAAAAATTGCATCTGCCCTGAGAGATATATAGGAAGGTTCGCAAGGCGGGCTTTGCTGGTTTTGACGCAACTATATTTTTGTGGAGATGGGATTATGAAGTTACTGACAGATGATGTGTTGTTGGGTAGTGCAGTGGATGCAAGTGCGATCGAGCTTTTGGAGGAGATTAAGGGCGATCGAAGCTTGCCGAGTTTGACGGTGCATCGGTTGGGCGATCGGGCATACAGCTTATCTGCTCTTGGGAGCAATGTAAAGTTTTATTACAAAAACAGGGTAATTTGCATAAAAAAATTGCATCTGCCCTGAGAGATATATAGGAAGGTTCGCAAGGCGGGCTTTGCTGGATTTTACGCAACTATATTTTTGTGGAGATTGGATTATGAAGTTACTGACAGATGATGTGTTGTTGGGTAGTGCAGTGGATGCAAGTGCGATCGAGGCTCTGAATGAAGAGATTAAGGGCGATCGAATCTTGTCCTATGGTTTGGATACCCGCAGTGCTAGCCAGTTAGGAGCCAGTTCGTCTTTCATTTCGACCTTCGACGGACTAAGCGGACAAGTTGGAACGATCGATCCGTCAGCAAAATTCACCCAAATTGCTAGTACCTTCAGTTTCTCCGACATCGCTGTTGCTAAAGACGGGACGATTTTCGGAATTACGCCTACTCAGTTATTCAAAATCGATCCAGTATCGGGTTTAACTTCATTTGTTGGCGGCCTTCCTGCTGGTGTCAACATTAATGCTCTAGAATTTGCCAATGATATTCTCTATGGGGCTGGGGATTCTAACTTATACGCGATTAATACCACTAATGCGGGAGTATATTTAATCGCTAACTTGGAATCTACTGGATTCAACAGCAGTGGTGATTTGGCATTTGATGCTCCGAATAATCGATTTTTAGCGACATCCAAGGGGCCAACAAGCGATAGTTTGTATGCGGTGTCTCTAACTGGTGAAGCAGCCAAAATTGGCGACATTGGCTTCAGTAATATTTTAGGCTTGATGTTTGAGGGCGAGAAACTTTTTGGTTTCACGGCGGATGGATCGCGAATTGCGATCGATCCTGGAACGGGAGCGGGGGTTTTTGATACCCTTGTCAAGGGTATTAGCGATCGAATTGGGGGAGCATCTGGTATTCAAATTAAGAAAGGTGAGGTACTGTCGAGCACTCCCGGAACAATTCTGTCAGCGGATACGATCGATGTGTTTTTGCCACCCGGTGGCGAAATTACTTTAGAAATAACAGTGACAGTGCCTGGGGATGGTTCAGAGCCTATTAGATCGGTTCGCAGCATAGAAAATGGCGATCGGAGTGCTTCAGCAGTTACTAATCAGCTTCCGCTTGATGTTTTTTTGCTGCAAGACCTTTCATTCTCCTTTGATGACGATTTACCTGTTGTCCAAAAGTTAGTTCCAAATCTAGTTAGCAGACTGCAAAGTATTCAACCTAACACCACATTTGGGGTTGGTTCTTTCATAGACAAGCCTATACTTCCGTTTGGTAAATCAGCAGATAGTGATTATGTTTACCGCACAAATCTACCCCTAACTACGGATACGTCAGCGCTACAGTCAACAGTAAATAATTTTATCATTCGGTCTGGCAACGATGACCCTGAAGCGCAACTGGAAGGACTACTGCAAACGGCACTTCGCAGTCAAAGTGAAATAGGTTTCCGTGACAGTTCTCGCCGTGTTGTTGTTGTAGCAACGGATGCAGAATTTCATCAGGCCGGCGATGGGAGAGAAGCTGGCATTACCAAACCCAATAATCTCGACACAATTCTTGATGGAAATCCGCCGGGAACCGGAGAAGATTATCCATCGATTCCACAAGTTAGACAAGCATTAATTAATGCTAATCTTGTACCCGTTTTTGCAGTCACCAAAGATAAAATTGCCACTTACAGGGACTTGGTTGATGACAGCGATGGTGATGGATTGGGATTTGGTTCTGTGGTAGAATTAAAACCCGATAGTTCTAATTTGGTGGATGCGATCGCCACAGGGTTAGACGTAGTTGGAAGAGAAATTAACGTTGTTCCAGTTAGCGACGATTTTGGTTATGTGAAGGAGATTACACCGCCTAAGTTTACTGACGTTTTGCCAGGACAAAAGCTGACTTTCAGGGTGAAGTTAAAATCTGATGGTAAAGGTGGTAATGATACTTTGAACTTGCGGGCTCTTGGCTTTGGCGACACGAAGATTAATATTGTTACAGATCGAGTTCCCGCGTCACTCAACAACCCTCCCCCAGTCATACAAGGTTCTGTAACTGGTGAATTCAAATTATCGCCTGATGATTTTTTATTGAGAGAGAATCTGGTAGCAACGGCTGGGGGGCTTCTTGGTGGTGCAATTGGAGTAACCTTTGTTAACCCATTAGCTGGACTTGCTACAGCAGTAGGAGCCGCTTATGCTGCTCCAAAACTTGGTGAAGCTGCCGGATCTTTTCCCTATGGAGTCTTGGGTCGTACACAGTTTGAAATCACAGATCCAGACAATTTTTCTCCTAAAAAGCGCGAAATCGAGCTAAAACTGTTTAGTCCTACAGATAAGCAGCCATCCCCTTTTGAATCAGAAACTGAAACAGGAAAAACCTGGGTTGTTATTCACGGGTGGAATGATGGGCCGAAGGGAGGATTAGGCAAACTATCAGAAGCTTTAGCAAATGCCCGACCTAACGATAGAGTTTATTTTTTAAACTGGGAGCAAGCTTCTGTTAATGGTCGTATAAGTAATGAGGACACCAACGATTTAGAGTCATCTTTAAGAGCGGGTAACTATTTTGCTGCTAAGTGGATTAGACCTGTTGCAGAATTTGTGGTCACGGAACTACTAGACAAGTTAAAAATAGATTCTGTGACAGCTAGCAAAAGTCTAAATTTAATAGGTCATAGTTTGGGTTCATTAGTCAGTGGTGAAATCGGTCGCCTCTACAAAGAAGGCTTCAAAGATGACAAAGGCAATGAAATCAAACCCAATGGAGTAGGTGTTAGCACTATTACTGCTTTAGATCCACCATCAGCAAGCAGCATCGAGCTGCTTGGAGGTGTTGACTATGATTTAGATGGTCGAAATACTCAAGCAGATTCGCCCAATCAATTTAGTGAAGTCTCTAATTACTCTCTAGCATTTGTAGGAGCACGAAGCCTTGCCGGAAATCAGAAACTTGCTGCTACTGCTGATGAGTCATTCCAGATGGATTTTGGTGGTTTGAGCGTGCCAGTAAATGAGCACGGTCAAGTTGTTCAGACTTTTACAAATTTGCTGAATCAGACAAAAAAGGAGCAGCCGTTAGGATTACTCCAGCAAGAAATTATCAAGGATCGTATCCTTAACGATCGAGGGCGATTTAATACAAGACAAAATGCTTACTCTTACCCTGTCAATCCAATCGACCCTAGATCGGAAAGGCTGTTTGTTCATGAAGGAATTATGTCTGTTCAAACACCTGATAGACCAATCTTTCTTGCTATTAAGGATACTAACTCAGCAAATGATGATATAGTCTACGGCAGCATTGATGACAATATAGGCGATCGCAAGCTAGACGGAAGTGATTTCGTTGGTCTTTTAGGGGTGACTGGTAACTCCATATTTACAGGATCAGGAAATGACAAAATCTTCGGTGATACTGGCAATGATGAAATTAATGGCGACAGCGGTGATGATACGCTCATTGGTGGAGCAGGTAACGATACGCTGATAGGCGGTGATGGGTTATTGGATTCTGGAAAAGATGTACTTGAAGGTGGAAAGGGCAACGACTCAATAAGGGGTGGTGGCGATAATGACATACTCACTGGTGGAACAGGCTCAGACAAATTAGATGGTGGTGGTGGTGATGATGTCCTCTACGGCGGGACTGACAAAGAGCAAGACATACTAACTGGTGGTTTGGGTAATGATTCATTTCTTTTAGGTGCTGGCACGGGTTTGCCTATTACAGATCAATCCAATCGAGACAAGGTTGATATTATTGAGGACTTTCGTGCTGGTATTTTGTTAGGTTTTGGCCGAGGTGGCGACCCTCGCGGTATTAGTAGAATTGGATTGATAAATGGGTTAAAAATAGGAGAAATAGCAGTACAAACATTTGGTGAG
This sequence comes from Tychonema sp. LEGE 07203, assembly GCF_015207285.1. Classification (GTDB taxonomy): domain Bacteria; phylum Cyanobacteriota; class Cyanobacteriia; order Cyanobacteriales; family Microcoleaceae; genus Microcoleus. Next base: position 30,083 of record NZ_JADEXD010000038.1, read on the forward strand.
TTAGTCTTAAACGAAAAGACAGCGATTATTGCTAATGGTCAGTATTTGGCTGTTATCAAGGGTGGGTGGTTCAATAAGAATGATTTAAATCTTACTGAAATACCAAATTTAGTATTGTAACGGTTGCGGTCAGGTAGCTAAGTCGATCGCCCTTACACCAATATTTCAAAAAGCGCGATCGCCCTCTAAAACAATCCCCACAACCACCTTCCTTAAATCCCAACCCTCTCACAGACATTGAATCATGATTAAACTGAAATTCAAAATATTAGCAACACTAGCCCTAATCAGTGTAATTGGCATAGATTGTACCAGCCTAGTAAAACCAGCCACCGCACAAACCGCAGCATCCCTAGCCTATCATCTCAAACAAGCAGGTGCTAAGCTGTATGGCGCTTCTTGGTGTCCTTACACTCGAAGACAGGCGCAATTATTCGGAGATTCCTTCAGCCAAGTTCAATACATTGAATGCTTCCCCAATGGTAGAGATGGTCAATTTAATTCGCAGTGCGATAGGGCTGGGGTTTCTAGCTATCCTACATGGGTAATTGGTGGTCGAACCCATAACGGTATGATGTCTATTCAACAACTAGCCAGCATATCTAACTATGGTACACCTTCAAACACCAACGACAAAGTAAAAATATGTGACTATAAAGCCGATCTAATTTTCTATGAAAGAAATCCTCGAATGTTGGGTCGGAAAATTTCTAGTTCTCAATCTAGTTTAGCTAATGAATGGTCAGGAATTAGAAGGAATATTCGGGGATGTCAGTAACCTACTAAAGCCTAGTATTTGTAGGGGCAATCCCCCCGTGGTTGCCCCTGTTTGCCACAACAATATCGATCGCCTGTAGGGGCAATCCCCCCGTGGTTGCCCTAGGCCAGGGCGGGCACGCACCATCCACCGCCCCTACACGATCACCGGGCGGGCACGCACCATCCACCGCCCCTACATATCGGGTTGGGGGTGGTATTTTTCTAGATGCAAAGGGTCGTCTTCCCAAGCGATTGGATTGTTGAGGATATATTCACGAATTTTTTCGCAAGATTCCTCATCCCGGATAATATGTTTGTGATAGTTACGCTGCCAAAATTTTTTGGGAAAAGGTGTCCAACCTAACTTGGCAACACCGTGTCTGTATTTAGTAGTTGTTAGTGATTTGAAGCGGTGAACCACATCTGGCAATGTCATGGGTTTCTGAGGTCGATCGCCAGAAACATTGTCTGGCATCAAAACAATAATTCCGTGAAAGTGATCTGGCATTACCACAAAAGCATCGACTTCTACACCTGGATAATGCAACGGCAATTCATTCCAAATAGTTTGCACCATCAGCCCTGGTTCGCTCAAATATATTTGGCTGTTGCGGATTTCTCCTAATGTATGCAAACCATCTTTAATACAGATAGTAACAAAATAAGCTCCCGCTTGAGAATAATCATATCCCTTGAGGCGAATAGAACGCCGATGATGTTTAGCAGCATCGTACTTCATGATAATTCGATGATGATATCAAATCAATTCTACCGTAGGGGCGGTGCCCCCGTGCCCGCCCAATCCAACGTAGGGGCGGTGCCCCCGTGCCCGCCCTAATCCAACGTAGGGGCGGTGCCCCCGTGCCCGCCCTGGCCTGTGAAAACGACGGGAGGATTGCCCTGCATATTTGGTACGATCGCTCTAACCGTACCCGCCCTGGCTGGGTACTCAATCTTTTGCAGAACAACAAGACTTTGGCATTAGAGTTATTATAGCTTTCCCAGGAACAGTTTAATGCTGACTCTAGATATCCAATCAATTCTCAATTCTATTCCCAATGAAATTAGCTGGCAAGACATCGTACAGTTTGAAAAACTCGACGATGTCTTGCCATTGCTAATGACCTTTGTGCTAACATTATTGGTGTCAATGAAAGTACGATCGAATGGTGTCCCAACAACAACCCGCCCGATCGTTTAGAACAACTGGTTTGGTGGTGGGTTGTGCGTCCAGATTTAGGAGCAGCAATCGCCAAAGAAGCTCCTCAAGAACTCAAAAATATTATCAGTCAATACATTTTGCAAAATTGACAAAAACCAGCGCTCGTCTGTCTTTCAAAAAAGTACGCGCGTGCGTTGGCGAAGCCTGTGCGATAGCACTTAGCTATCCCGAAGGGAATCGCCCTTTACGACAAAAAGCGCGATCGCCCTTCATTCTCACAAATACTCTACCATTCCAACCATCTCTTCAGGTGTGTAAATTTCATAGAGCAAAATCAAAGTTTCTATTACTTGTCCCATCGAACGACTACCCTGTTTAAAATAAGCCACACCAGGATGATCCTTACTCATAGCAGCCATAACTAGAAAATCTCGATCCTGAGTTACAAGCACTCGCTGCTGTTGTTTAATAAACAACCACTGCTGCTCATCCATCTTAGTCCTTAATCCCGCTTCCACTGTTGTTGTCACATCAATGCTATAGAGACGTAACGCCCTAGCAATATCGCGATCGATATGCTCATCTAAATGAAACCTAATTCGCGGACTCACCTTTTAATTCCTTGATTTTTGCTTGTAACCTACCTGGATTTTGACGCATAAATTCATCCACAAAAGCATCATCTTCGGCAAGGTTCCTGTCAATTTCTTCGCGATGATCGTAATAATAAGCCATAGCGTCATAAACTGCTGCTACAAGCAGATCGTACTTAGTAGCAATTTCTAAAAGAGAGTAACCCATTTTTAGGTGCATCACCATCACGTCCTGTACGGCGATTCTCGTTCCAGCAATCCGGGGTTTCCCGCCTCGTATTCCCGGTGTCATTTCAATGTGTTCTACGCTTACTGTTATTACCATGATTTTTGATTAGGTATTCTTCAAAAATAATACTATTATAGCCAAAACTGAGATTTTCACAAGCTCGATCGCTAAAAAGTGCGATCGCCCTTTACGACAAAAAGCGCGATCGCCCTTTGCCATTTCTCACAAAAACTCAACACGCCCAACCATTTCGTCAGGCGTGTACACTTCATAAATCAAAACCAGAGCTTCAATGATTTGTCCGATCGAACGAGTCCCTTGCTTACAATAAGCAATACCTGGATGCTCGCTGCTAAGACTAGCAATCGTTAAAAAATCATCATCGTGAGTCATAATCACCGCTTTTGTTCGCAGATAAATGCTAACTGCGATTCATCAGTCTGAGCAAGCAATCCCGCCTCAATAGTGGTTGTAACATCAATTAATCGTCTACGCAACTCTCGCGCCACAGCCGATTTAACATTCTCATCTAAATGAAAGCGGATGCGTTCACTCACCTCTAATTTCCCTCAGCTTTTCCTGCAAACGAGAAGGTGGGCTCTGACGCTTCAACTCTTCAACAAAAGCATCTGATTCAGCAGTGCGGCGGTCAATTTCTCCTCGATTATCGTAATAGTAAGTCATCGCTGCATGAACCGAAGCCGGCGACAAATTATAGTCCCTAGCGATTTCTTCTATAGACTCTCCCATATTAAGATACATTTGGGCGATATGTGCTACAGAAATTCGATGACCTGCAATGCGTGGTTTACCACCAAGCACTCCCGGTGTAATTTCAATATACTTTGTGATGACTGATTGCTTAGACATAAAGCGTCAAAGGCTCCTAATTGATAATATTTAAAGATATTTAATTTTAGCAAAAACAGACGAAGTTCGATCGCCCCTTTGTTATGTACATCTAAAAGCTCTCCCGCAAAATATCTTCCCCCGACTCGGTACGAATCTCTTCCAGAGTAGGAAAGTCTTCTGCCCAGTAAAAATATGTGAATTCGAGTTTTGAGACAAAAGACAAAAGGCAGAAGGAAAGAGTCAGAAGCAAAGAACCAGAATAAGTGTTTACAAATATGAGATGCTCCCTGGTAAGCCTGCTGGCATTGTATATTTTCCCACTCACTTACTGTGCCGATCGCGCTGCCGATCGATCTTTGCCAAAGCAGCACCCGAAACATCCGCCAGAATACTAATTATCCGATACAAAGCCACCGCACTCAAAATTATAGCCGTAGAAAAACGATCGTACAGCAGGGCGATCGCCGTTGCTTCAAATACTCCCATCCCCCCCGGCGCACCCGGTACAACTAAACCCACCACAAACGCCAAACAAAAAGCACCCAACAAGCTGGGAATATCGATCGAACTCACCGGATTTAAAGCCATTACCGTTAGCAAAAAACCGCAGCCCCGCAATCCCATAAAACATATTTGTCCGATTAACGGCACTAAAGGATAGCGTTTAATTGGTAAATTAATTTCGCGGGGGGACTTGACACCAGATGTTTTTTTAGCTAGATTGGAGCTAGACTCTAAATGCGAAATTGGTCGGTCGCCCGCCACCTCCTCAACTTTTGAATTTTCCCCATTGTTCTTCGATAACTTCAACCGCTCCACAAATAGGACGATCGGATTTAAAATTCGGGGATGAATCGCCGTTAAAATCGCAGCAGAACCGACAATCCGCAAAAAACCATTGAATTTGTCAAAACAAATCAACCCAATCAGCACACCCGCAGAAGCCATCAGCAGCGGTTCCAACAACACGCTGAGAGTAGCAAATTTCGGCGAAATACCAGCCTTTTTCGCCTCCAAGATGCGACCCCAAAAATGCCAAATATTCCCCGGCAAATACTTCGCAATATTAGTTTTCAGAAAAACTTGAATCGCCCACCCTGCATTTACAGATTGACCGAATTCCCGCAAAATTAACATCCACACCCAGCCGACAAAAATCAGAGACATTAAAGTAATGCCGAGGGCGATCGCCAGCAGCGGAAAACTTTCGGCTCGAATTTGGATGTTCGCGACTTCTCGCCAGTGAGTGACAAAAGCTTTGGCAATAAATACAAACGTCCCGCCCAGAATCACATAGCGAACATAAGGCTTTAAACGCGATTTTGCCAGCTTGAAAAAATGCTGAAGTCGATGCAAGTGTTGTTTTCCCATTTTCCGATCCTGATTAGTGAATTTGGGATGGTAGATTTCTTAACCACAATTTCATGTTTTATATCTAAAATTTAGATCGATCGTACTTGAGGAGTAAAATTCTATGGCAGGCCCGAGTTCTGACAATCTCTCCTATCTTTTAGATGATAGTCCCAACAGTTTCGCATTAACTCCGGGCTTTTTGACTCCTTATCCTAACGGACTTTTTGCCCTCGGAGGTAACGATTTTATTGTCGGCTCCTCGGATGCCGATCGCCTCAACGGTAACAGCGGTAACGACAGACTCCTCGGCGGCGGCAATTCCGATACAATCTTCGGCGGTGTCGGGAATGACTTGCTCAACGGCGGTACCGGCAATGACTTCTTATTTGGCAATTCTGGCAGCGATACCCTGCAGGGAGGTAGGGGAGATGATGCCCTCTACGGCGGCCGCGATAACGACGTTTTAGTAGGCGATGGGGGCACAGATACCCTGACAGGGGGTTTGGGCTCCGATACCTTTGTCCTCCGCAGCGACACGGCAGTCTCCGATCCGGCCGCCGCTGACATCATTACAGACTTTAACAGTTTTGTGGATGCGATCGGACTGACTGACAATCTTACCGAAGCTGACTTGATTCTCGAAGAAATCGCGATCGCCCCCGGCATTTCCAATACATTAATTAAGATTCGCCAATCCAATGCTATTTTAGGCTTGGTAGCCAACGCATCTCCACAAAACCTCGCCGATAAATTCATCTCTGCAAGCACCCTATTGGGAAACCAACTCAGCCAAGCCCGCGACTTAGGCGTTTTGGGCGGCACTCAAACCATCGCCGACTCGGTTAGCAGCGCCCAACCAGACGACATTTACCGCTTTACTTTGCCTGCAACTAGCGACTTTAAATTAACAGTCAGCGATTTTAGTGCAAATGTTGACGTTGTTGTAATTAAAGATATTAACGGCGACAATTCTATAGACTTCACCGATATTATTGCTTCTTCTCAAGAACCGGATTTATCGCCGGAAGCCATCGACATCAAAAGTTTGGCAGCAGGAACTTACTTTGTCCGAGTTTATCAAGATCGAGAAAGTACAAACTTTACCTTAAATCTGTCTGCAACCCCTCCAACTATTTCAGCCAACAATATTAGCAACTTGCCCGGTTTTGACACTCGTTTTGGGTTCGGTTTGGTGAATGCAGCGGCGGCAGTTGCTAAAGCTCAAGGAACTGCAACTTTTCCTGATGTTCCCGACTTGGGCGGCGACGAGTGGGGCAGAGATTTAATTAAAGCTCCAGAAGTTTGGGCGCAAGGCTTGACTGGAGACGGCATTGTAGTGGCAGTTATCGACAGCGGCACAGACTACAATCACCCGGATTTGACCGGAAATATTTGGAGCAATGCGGGAGAAACCGGCGTTGATGCGGCCGGTCGCAATAAAGCTAGCAACGGCGTTGATGATGATGGTAATGGATTTGTTGATGATTTCCGGGGATGGGATTTTGTTAGCGGCGATAATGACCCGATGGACGATAACAGTCACGGCACTCATATATCGGGTTTAGTTGCTGCAAAACAAGATGGGGTAGGAATTACTGGAACGGCTCCAACTGCGAAGATTATGCCTTTAAAAATACTCGATGAGGCGGGAGTGGGGAAAATCAACGATGAAATTGATGCGATTAATTATGCGGTGGCAAATGGAGCTAAAATAATTAATGTGAGTTTGGGTGGCAAACAGTTTAACGATCGAGAATTGGATGCTGTTCGAGCCGCCGAAGCTCGAGGCGCGATCGTGATTTCGGCAGCCGGAAATGATACTCGCCCGGAGGTGGATTATCCGGCTCGGTTTGCAAACGAAGTCGGAATTGCTGTCGGTGGTGTTAGCCGCAACGGCTTGTTTGCAGATTATTCTAACCAAGCGGGTGCAGAGCCGCTCAATTATTTTGTTGCTCCCGGCGGCGACGGCGGCAGGGCAGATTCTGGTGACGTTTATTCAACTGTGCCGCTTTCTAAACCTGGGATTCCCTATCGATATTTGGCGGGTACTTCAATGGGAGTGCCGCACGTAGCTGGGACGATCGCTTTGATGTTGCAGGCAAATCCGAATCTGACTCCTGCTCAAATTAAACAGATTCTGGCAGAAACTGCCAATCGATCGGTTTAAATTCGATCCGGTTTGCAGTCAGGACTTCAGTTTTTCCTCATCGCAATCTCAAGAAAAACTAAAGTCCTCACTACCAACTTTATGATAGGTTCGTAGTGAAGACTTTAATCCTAATTTTGTATGTAGCGGTTCTCACGCATTGTGAGGTATGCCCGGCGCGGGTCACGGAGCCCGGCGCGGGCCTATCCTGCACAGTACCTCATACCAGAGCACAGAAAGGCTATAGTTGCAGCGTCAACCACCAAGTCCGATCCTTAATAATTGGCGGCGTAAATCAAGTCAAATTGGCGGCACAGAGTGATGCAGCAGTGATTTGGTCGATCGAATACTAACTCGTATTTCATCTGACCCTCAATTTTGACTATCGGCTGCTTTAAGGGGATGCCGTGAATGTCGTATTGGCGGCGTTCTAAGGCACTCCAGTCGATAATTTTGATGTCGATTTGGTTCTGCAAGTCACTTGCAATCAGAAATAAGTGCATCTTGTCTTCAGCTTTCCCTGTCAAGGGAATTTTGATTAACACTGACTGAGTGACGATCGGTCTTTGGTCGTTGGGATGCTTCTGGGTGTGGCAGCTTTGCAGTTCGATATCATAAGGTTCTACCTTAAATTTCTCTCCGCTGGCGATCGCCGACGAGTGCAAATCTTTCAAGCACTTTTCTAGGTGAGGAATCAGCCCTAACTCTGGATCGCACAGCAGTTTGCGAATATTGGAAGTTTCAGTGACTGTCATTGTAGATTTTTATGTTATTTTTTGATTCTTAACTTCTAGCTTACCGCCAAAAGCAGCCATCTTCTACTCTACTTGCGACATATTTCCAAAAATCGCGTTTCTGGGCAGTATTTCGCCGCCAACCAGATATTTTTTTGCCTGATTTTTTTTCAGATTATTTTTTGGTAATTTTCCACAGATTGAGTCCGACATTACCAACCGCCGGATTTATTTGATAGTTTTGCTGCCCAATTGCCGATCGCAAAGCTGAGGAAGGTCTGTATAAAAACAAGTCGGTGAAACCGCCGGGAATTTGCGGGGGTTCTGGTTTTTTGGATGCCAACTCTCGGTTTTTGTAGCAAGCAGTATAACAGCGGGGTTCTATTAGCAGTTTTACTTTTGGTTCTAGGCGATAACTTAAAGGCATGATGTATGCGATATTTGTATCGCTGATAATTAGGGGATTGCTGGCTTGATTCACTATTCTTGCTACTTCCAATTCTGCCCCAAGCCAGCCGCTGCCTTTGTTCCACCAAGTATCAGCTTGAGAACTAACTCCACCTGATATGATGCCGGCTAAAAACAGTACAGCTATTACTATTTTCCACAGTTTTTGCTGTTTGAAATTATCGAGATTGTTGCTAATTTTCGCAGACAGCAGGTAAGCAACTGCTAGCTGAATTCCCACATAACAAGGAACTAAATATCGCGGATTTCCCGATCGCCTTCCCCCTTTAAGTATATCGGGCAAAGCTAAAAATATTGCAGTTGTGGCAATTAATAACAATACCATCAACCACACCCGCTTTGGTGTTTGCCGGCACAGAAAATAAATCGCATAGCCGACTAAACCTAGAATCGCGAGGCCAGCGGGAATTATCAAGGCTAGTTGTGCGGCGCTGGCAGTGCCATCAATGCCAATATCAAAAAATGCTATGCTGAGGGCGCCCGCCCACCTGCTAACTAATCTTAACAGACTTGTCTGTTCTGCCCATAATGTTGTGCTTCTAATTTGATTGAAATTTTCTACACTATTTACCAGGGTAGGCATGAAGCAGATTAAAGCGATTAAAGCTGCTACATAATAGGCAACAAATGTTTTGACATCGCGCCAGTTGGCAATAATTGCGACGTAGATTGCATGGGCGGCGGCGACGCAGACAAATAACAACTGGGTGTAAAATCCCATTGCTGCGGTGACTGCGTAAAGCGCCCAGTGAGAAACCAGCCAAATCGGATTTTGATTTTTATCGGGGTGCATCGATCGCAGCAAGGCTGCACTGGATAAAATAGTAGTTAATGTCCACAAACTGTACTGTCTGGCTTCTTGGGCAAACAAGATGTGGTAGGGAGAAATTGCAAAAATTGCGATCGCCATCCAAGCCACAGCAGAGGATTCAAATAACTCCCAAGCCAGCCAATAAATGGCGGGGAATACTAGCAAGCTAATCGCGGCGGCCAAGCTTCTCATTGCTGTAACTGAAGTGCCGAACCATTGCGCCCAATATCGCGCTAGTATATAGTAAAGTGGCGGGTGTTGCGGGTCTTCGGTTGCTAAGGAATTCAGGGTATCGCTTAAGGTTTTTTCGGAATTTACCTGCTGGTATTTTTGTAAATCCGAGGGCGACATTATTTGCTGGTAGGAAATTTCTTTGATAATTTCCGCTTCGGTGTAGCCAGAAACTCTCAAAGAAGTATAGGTTTCGTCTATCCAGTAAAATTTGCGATCGAGATTTGCGAAGCGAAAAAATACGCCAATAACTAATAAAGCTATCGTCAGAAAAATCAACCATTTTCTAGCAAGATTAAAACGTATTTTTTCCACCATGATTCACTTTTTTTGCAATTTGCTCAAAATTATATCTTGATTTTTTAGAGTGTAAATAGTTGAAATTTCATAAAGAGTATTTTTTTCTATTTCAGTTTTGAATTCTGGGACACCGGCGTAGAGAAAAATTTCCTTAAAATTTGGCGGAATTTCCACAATTTTAGGCGGCAATACTATCAATTTAGTTTGGGGAACTAGCAGGTAACTCAGACTGAGTAAATTAGCGATCGTATCTACACTATACACCCACAAATCCGCAACCAGTAAAGGCCGAGAAGCTGAGTTAACCGTGCGGGCGATCGGGATGTTAATATAAGAACGGTCTTTATTCCACCAAGAGTCTGCTGGCAAATAGATGCAGCAGGATATAATTCCAATAGAGAGTACAGCAGCAAAAGCCAGCCTCCACAGTTTTTGGAATTGGAGTTTCACTGTAGGAGATATAATTTTTTCAGCCAGCAGGTAAGCAACAGATATCTGCATTCCTAAATAACAGGGAATCATGTAACGAGTATTGATAGACCGAATCCCTCCCCAAATTAAATCTGCTGGTAAGAAAATCGCTACTGTCACGGACATCAATGTCACCACAAACAACCAAACACGTATTTGTGTCTGATTTACAAGGAAATAAACAGCATACCCGACAATTATTAAAATCATTAAAATAACAGGCAGGATCGATATCAAATAGAATCGCGGCAAATCCGAGTACAATCCCACATCTAAAAATTGACGGCTAATGTTCAATATCCAGTTTTTTGCTAATTGCAATACAGGTATTCTTAGAGACTGCCATGCTGTTTTCTCAGTGGCATTCTGCGAGTTTTTTATAAAAATTATACTCCAGGGAGATAGAGCAATAAATCCCACAATTGATGCTATAAAATAGCCAATGACAGTTTTATTGAACCGCCATTTTTCTATAACTACTACATAGATTCCCTGCCCTAGCGCCACCAGTGCAAATAATAGGTGAGAATAAAATCCCAGAGCTACTGTTATTGCATAAAGTGCCCAACTGCTGTTAGTTTTTAGTCGCATCGCCCGCAGCACAGTTGCGCTTGAGAGTAAAACTACTAATACAAACAAGCTGTAAGGTCGAGCTTCTTGAGCGTAAACTATTTGAAAAGGCGATACAGCTAGTAATGAAACTGCCAACCAAGCTGTCAGCGAGGACTCAAATAATTCTAAGCACAGCCAATACATACAAGGCAAGGCGAGCAAACTAAAAACTGCCGACATACTTCTAGTTACAGCCACTGAATCGCCGAACAGTTGCACCCAAAATCTCGTCGCTATAAAATACAGCGGGGCGAGTTGAGGTTCTTCTAATGCTAATCCTTTGACAGTATCGATTACGCTTTTTTCTGAATTAATCCGCTGGTATTTTTGTAAGTATTGAATTTCTCGAATTTGACCGTCACCTACTTGCTGAATAAACTCAGCTTCTGTATAGCCAGATATCCGCAGGGATGTGTAACTTTCATCTATCCAGTAAACTTTCTGTCCTAGGTTGGCGAAGCGAAAAAATATGCCGAGAACTAATAAAATGACAATTACAACTCGCAGTTTCTTCGGAGGCAATGCCCCAAAAGGATGCAGTTTATTGCTGTTTTTAGTTATTTCCATTTGTGCAATAACTTATTTGATATTAAATTGTTGAGTAAGGTGCACCGGCCGGCGCACCCTACCAATAGGTTTTTTAATCCACTCCTTCAATCGGCGCAAAACCTTGCCGCTGAATGTTCTCGGTTATTGTGCGCGGTTCGAGGAATTGCAGCAAGTAATCCGGGCCGCCGGCTTTGGAACCGACTCCGGAAAGTTTGAATCCTCCGAAGGGTTGCCGCGATACCACAGCGCCGGTGATTCCGCGATTTATGTACAGGTTTCCGACTTCAAAATCGGCTTGGGCGCGATCGATATGCGAAGGCGTGCGAGAATACAATCCGCCGGTTAAAGCGAAATTCGTACCGTTAGCAATAGCAATCGCTTCGCTGAAATTTTTTGCCCTAATTACCGACAACACCGGGCCAAAAATTTCTTCTTGGGCGAGAGTTGCAGTCGGCGATACTTCCGTAACAATCACTGGGCCGACAAAATAACCGGTTTCGGGTGCCGCCATTTCTAAGGCTATCTTAGCTTCGGCGCGACCTTTTTCGATGTATTCGCGGATGCGCGACTGGGCGGTGGCATCGATGACTGGGCCGACTTGAGTGCCGGGATTTTCGGCTGCACCGACATTGAGCGATCGCGCAGCTTCTATCAATCTTTCCACAAAAGTATCGTACACCGATTCGATCGCAATTACTCGCGAACAAGCAGAACATTTTTGGCCGCTATATCCAAATGCCGAATAAACCACCCCCGCCACGGCTTGGTCTAAATCCGCACTTTCATCGACAATAATTGCATTCTTGCCGCCCATTTCCGCAATTACTCGCTTCAGGTGTTTTTGGCCCGGTTGCAAAATCGCAGCATCCGCATAAATCTGACAGCCAACTTCCTGAGAACCGGTGAAGGTAATCATGTGAACGTCGGGGTGTTTCACCATGTACGCGCCGACGGTTGAACCTTTGCAAGGTACATATTGAAATACGCCTTTGGGAATCCCGGCTTCTAGCAAAATCTCGGCTATTTTAGCCGCAATTACTGAGGAAAACTCCGCTGGTTTTAGTAAAGTGCAGTTACCTGCTACTAGCGATGCAACTGTCATGCCGACGGGAATTGCCAGGGGGAAATTCCAAGGGGAAATAATCAAAGAAATGCCGCGCGGCCCATAGGTGTAGCGGTTGTTTTCTCCGGCTACATCGTAATTTTGCCCTTGTTCCAACCGTTCCATTTCATCGGCGTAGTAGCGACAAAAATCGATAGCTTCGGAAACTTCGGCATCGCATTCTCTGACTGGTTTGCCGACTTCAAATACCATCCAAGCTGACAGTTCGTGCCGCTTTTGTTCCATCAATTCTGCGGCTTTGCGGAGGACTCCGGCGCGCTGGCGGACGGAGGTTTTGCGCCAGCCGGTAAAGGCTGCTTTTGCTGATTCTAGGGCAAGTTTTGCTTGTTCTTCCGAAATCAATCCGATTTTGCCGACTATTTCTGCGGGGTTGGAAGGGTTGAGGGAATTAACTGTGGTTTCGGTGTTTTGATATTCGCCGTTGATTAGGGGTAAATAGGTTTTTCCTAGGTTGGCGCGCACTGATTTGATGGCTGTTTCTGCTTGTTGCCGCAATTTGATATTGGCGTAGTCGGTATCGGCGACGTTGGGGAATACTTTGCTGTAAACTAGCCGATCGTTGCCGTTGGCTACTGGGGCGGCTAATAATTGTTCGATCGGCATTTCTTCGGAACTTTGCCGGATAAACGAACTGTTGGCGGTATTTTCCAGCAATCGGCGGATTAAATAAGCCATTCCCGGCAACAAATCGCCGTAGGGACAGTATACTCGGACGCGATAACCCCGATCGACCAAAAGCTTCGCCAATTTGTCGCCCATACCGTACAGTACCTGCATTTCAAAGCGGCGGCGCGGTATGTTGAGAGTTTCGGCAATCGCGATCGCCCTGGCTTGCGATCGCACGTTGTGGCTGCCAATTGCTGCATACAAATATTCGTGATTTTCTAGCAGCAACTGCGTCATTGCTTCAAAATTCGCATCCGTAGCAACCTTGTCGTTGTAGACAGGCTGCGGCCAATCTTTCTGCATCGCCTTGATAGTTTCCTGATCCCAATAAGCACCTTTCACCAGCCGTACAGTTATGGGATTGCCGCGTTTTTTCGCCCAGGCAATAATGTCTTGCAAATCTTGCTGGCTGTCGCGCAAATAGGCCTGCAACGTGATACCAATATCCGTGCGGCTGCGAAACTCTTCCTCTAACAATAAGTCCTTGAGAATGCTGAGAGTTAAACTCTTGTAGGCGTACTGTTCCATGTCGAAGTGAACGGCAGTTCCCAACTCCTGGGCGCGGCGCAATAACAGGCGAATTCTATCGCTGACTTTCTGCTCGCTGCCTTTAGCATCCAGCGGGTCAAACTGAGAATAAAAAGCCGTTAACTTGACAGATACTTGCACTCGCGGCAAAGTTTCGCCATCAGCTTTATCAATAGCATCTACCTGCGACCAATTATTCGCTGCCTTCGCCAGTTCCGCCATCAATTCCAAATAGCTGTTGAGATAACTTTCCGCCTCAGCTTCAGTGATGACAGCTTCCCCCAAAAGGTCAACTGTAAAACCCATTTTATCTTTGCGAAGTCGTTCTAAGGTTTTAATTACCTGCTTGATATTTTCCCCAGAAATATACTTGTGCGCCAAGGTTTCCACCGCAGGCGCAACCGTCGTCGCCGCCAATTGGCCGGGGACAGAATCAGCGTTAGCAAAGCTGAGCAATTTTTTCAAAGCTTCGGGCAATTCTACCTCTTCCACAGTCAGGTATTCTTGCAAGTGGCGGGCAATTTCTGGCTTGCTGCGGAGGGCGGGCAAACAGTCAATAAATCGAAACAATTGGACGCGCAGTCCGGGGCTTGCCATTGCCCAATCCATCAGTTTGTCGTCCCAGCGCATTTGGTCTTGCAGTTGGCCAAAAAACGATCGCTTTTTGTCTTGAGTTGCCTTCAGGATTTCTCGAGCTATTTCCTGAGTCTTGGCTTCGTAGATGGTTGGAAATACTTGTGCGACCATTGGTAATTAGTAATTAGTAATTAGTAATTGGTAATTGGTAATTGGCGCGGCGGGTTGATTTAGTTTGCAACTACCGCCCGATACGATTATACTTACTAATTGACTTCAATTTTAACTCCGTAGTTTGCTTGGCGATCGCCCGAAATTTCAATAGTATAATCGCCGCTGGTGGCTAATTGACCTTGCCACTCACCTGTGCTATCAGCAGTCCCTAATTTTTCACCGTTAGGAGCAATAATTGCTGCGCTAACATCACCTTCTTGAACTTTTACTGTCATGGTTTGGCCGCTATTGCAGTCGAGCAAGTAGCGCTTGGATATGTTCGCCCGCAAACTATTTCTCAGAGTAACTCCGGTAGCGCCGGCTTGAAAGTTAACTCGCTCAGTTACAGGGGTTTCCACCGCAGCAGGAGAAGGAGAAGGAGAAGGAGAAGGCAGCGGCGAAGCAAGTGGCGGAACACCTGAGAGTGCGGGCATTTGAGTGGGATTGGGCGACGGGGCGGTTGCTGGTGGTTGTGTTGTGCCCGGTGCTGGGGGA
>NZ_JADEXD010000254.1 GCF_015207285.1 Tychonema sp. LEGE 07203
ATGCCCGCCCCACAACCATAAAGTTTCTATGTTGTGGGGCGGGCATCTTGCGGGCGGGCTAGGAGCAACGGCCCACAAGCAGAAAATTCACTCTTTGTGCAGTCCCGACAGCCTGTTCATGTCCGGGCGGGCTAGGAGCAACGGCCCACAGGTGGAAAATCCATGTTTTGTGGAACAGGCATCTTGCCTGTTCTTAGAAAATAGTGCAAGATGTTCGATCGCACATCAACATCCATTCCCGTTCCAAAGCACTGAAAGATTTAATAAGTTCGATCGCACCTACCGCCCCAAACCCAATTTTCGTATCCAATTGTTAAGCTGTGTTTCATTTCATTTAAATCTCCCGTTCTTACCCCACAGCCAAGAAACTCCGTGATACCATCACATCTGACTGAGTAAATACTTATAGAAAAAACTGGGGAGAAAAGCTTTGACACTAAGGGTTGCAGTAGTAGGTTCAGGCCCTGCGGGTTCTTCCGCCGCCGAAACACTGGTAAAAGCAGGAATCGAAACATACCTATTCGAGCGCAAATTAGACAACGCCAAACCCTGTGGCGGGGCAATTCCCCTGTGCATGGTCAGCGAATTCGACTTACCACAAAGTATTATTGACCGCCAAGTCAGAAAAATGAAAATGATTTCCCCCTCCAACGTAGAGGTGGACATCAATATCGAAAAAGCCGACGAATACATCGGTATGTGTCGCCGGGAAGTGCTCGACGGCTTCATGCGCGATCGGGCCGCCAGCTTAGGTGCCAAACTAATTAACGGCACCGTACACAAATTAGAGATTCCCGGCAACAATACAGATCCTTACACCCTCCACTATGCCGACCACTCCGACGGCAGCGCCATGGGAGTTCAGAAAACTCTGAAAGTGGATTTGGTAATCGGGGCTGACGGCGCTAACTCTCGCGTAGCAAAGGCTATAGATGCAGGCGACTACAATTATGCGATCGCCTTCCAAGAACGAATCCGCCTGCCCGAAGACAAAATGGCTCATTACCACGACTTAGCCGAAATGTACGTCGGCGACGACGTTTCCACCGACTTCTACGCCTGGGTGTTCCCCAAATACGACCACGTAGCCGTCGGCACCGGCACGATGAAAGTCAATCAAGCCAGCATTAAAAAACTGCAAGCAGGCATCCGCGCCCGCGCTGCCAAAAAACTCATGGGCGGCGAGATTATTAAAGTCGAAGCCCACCCCATTCCGGAACATCCGCGTCCCCGCCGGGTTGTCGGCCGAGTTGCTCTCATAGGCGACGCTGCCGGTTACGTTACCAAGTCTTCCGGCGAAGGAATTTACTTTGCTGCGAAGTCGGGCCGGATGTGCGCGGAAACGATTGTGGAGATTTCTCAGCAGGGCACGCGGATTCCTACGGAACAGGAAATCAAGCTTTATCTGAAGCGCTGGGATAAGGCTTACGGGATTACTTACAAAGTACTTGACATTTTGCAGCGCGTGTTTTACCGTTCCGATGCTACTCGCGAAGCTTTTGTGGAAATGTGTGCCGATCGCGACGTGCAGAGACTCACATTCGATAGCTACTTGTACAAGACAGTAGTGCCGGCCAATCCCTTCGTTCAGATGAAGATTACCGCCAAAACCATTGGCAGTTTGTTGCGCGGCAATGCTTTAGCGCCTTAATCCCTTGGGGATAAACGAACTTTGTATAAAAAAGCGGGCAATCACAAAACTGCTCGCTTTTTTTGATCTAAGATAACGAAACGCAAAGGCGCTTTAGGCTTTCGCCGCGCGTCAGCGCTCTTGTCGCTAAGGAAGAAGAAGAAGAAGAATTGTTAATTCAAGTTCGACTGCACCAAAGTATCCGGTGCGAAGAAGTGGGAAATGTGATAAGCTCGCTCTTCTGTTTTTAGCAGGATTTTTTCGTAGAGGTAGCGCGTAGCTCGATCGCCCAAACTTTCCGCTTGTCCTGCTTGACGGCGCAGCAAACCGATGATAGCTTGTTCTGCAGTCAAATCGTGTTCCAGCATTTGGCGGCACGAATACACGCCGTCGGCTTCGGGCTCGAAACAGCACAACTCGGCTAATTTGCTAAAACTAGCTGCCGGTATGCCGCCCAACCCGTTCAACCGTTCGCCCAACTCGTGGACGCTATCTTGAGCTTCTCCGTAGCTTTCTTGAAAGAATTGGTGCAAGGAGTAAAATTCTGCTCCTTCTACCACAAAATGATGTTTTTGATATTGCAGGTATAGAGCCTGAAAACTCGCCAGCAGCGCGTTCATCCCTTCACAAATCGGTGCTGTGACTGAATGTTCCAGTAGAATAGGGTTTTCGGCTATGTGACCAAACGGTCTCAATGCACTCTGAATCTCAGCCATGTGTGTTCTCCTCTCAATAGGCAGTTTTGTTGCCAATAGACTCAGTGTAGCACCCTAAATTTACCAGTCAAGCAGGATCTGGGTCGCTAGTGGAAGACTTTGTACAGTAAAAAAAAAAATTCAAAATCTATTGAGAATAATTTGCAGTTGCGCTATCCTGTAAAAAGATGCTCGTTATGAATGCTTCCTGAAAAGGAGGTCGATCGAGAGCAAAAATAAATGCAAATCATTATTGTTGCAAAAAAAATGAATCCAGCAGATCCAGAATTAGAAGTCTGTGACATCGTGCAAGTCAGTTGGCTAGACAGGTGGCAAGTTTACCAACGCTTGCAAGAATTAGAAATTCCCTGTTGGTGCGGAGTTAACCAACCTTTGCGGGCAAAAATTAGCACCGCCAAACAAGCTGCTCAACTAGCGAGCGTTTTGAAGCAATTGAGCGCTCCGCGGCGCGAACTGGTGAATTTGCTGGAGTGCTGCTGGCAAATCGGGTAAAGGCGCTTGAGCTTCCATCGCGCCTTCTACGGGATTTAACAAAATTAAAGGAGTTATAACAATGAATAAGTCTCACAAACAAATTTCTCAATTCACTTTAGAAGGAGAAATCCTCAGCCTGATTGTTGAAGATGGTTTCAAACTTAAATATTTGCGAATAAAGACCGATCGCCAAGTAGAATACCTAGTGAAACTTTGCAAGGAATTGCGGTCATTTTTAGGGCCAGTTTTGAAGCCCGGGTTGAGGGTTCAAGTTGCAGGCGACAAAGAACTCAATTTGAAAAACGGTAAGATAAAACTTAAAGCTCGCAGTCTGACGCTGGCTGGGGCTAACAGCGGTCGATCGCCCGAACAGCAAGACTCTAGGAATGTGCCTTGTGAGATTGTGACATCCGACGATCGCGCCATCGGCAAAACCGAAGCCAGCATTCCACAGACAGATAAAACTGTAAAAGCTCGGGCAAAAACCAAAACCAAAATATTAGTATGCCAAAAATCTGACTGCCAAAAACGCGGCGGCGCAGCAGTCTGTAAAGCTTTAGAAAATGCTTTGAATTCGCGGGGTTTAGAAGAGGAAGTGACAGTTCAGGGTACCGGATGTCTAAAACAGTGCAAAGCAGGGCCAAATATAGTTTTGATGCCAGACAAAACTCGCTACAGCCGCATTGCACCAGCAGAAGTTCCAGCCATTATTGACAAACATTTTGCAGTTGCTAAGGCTTAGCCGATCGGACACAACAGGAGAGGGAGATTGGCAGAATTTGGCTGCTGACTGACGATCGATTATTAATAACTGATGACTGGGGGCTTTCTTTTGGATAATCTATCAGGATAGACTGTTTCAAAGACCCTGTGAGTATTGGGATAAAAAGCCATGTCAGAAGCTGATCGTCGAGCTAATCAGCATCAACCGTACCCTGCTGTTCAATCGGATACCGAACCATTGCAGTCAAATTTTGCTGCTCCAGGGGGTTTTGAGCCGATCGCCCCCCCTCCGACAGATACTCCCGCAAGGGTTCCCCAGCAGCCAGAAGAAGACTGGCAAACAGTAGATTTTCCCAACGCGCTCAGCGTAGATGCAATTCCTACAAAACCCTCGGCAAACAATTTGCAATCTCACACACAGCCGACTGAGGCGGAATCGCCCTTGGTTTCAGAGAATCTCAAAAATCTGCTCGGCAATGCCGAACAGCGTCAGGGCAAAGCATCAACGCCAGTCACCCTGATGCAAGCGCTGCACGAATGCAACCGCGACCTTTTGCAGCGCATCGCCCAGTTAGAAACAGCCCTGGAAGAGTCCCAAAAAAATTTGCAGGATCGCGAAACCTTGCTAGAACAGCGGACTGCTGAACTCGAAAAGACTCAAGAACAATTAACGCGGCTGTTTGGCAAAGTGGAAGTTTCCCATCAAACCCTCCAGAGTCAAGAAATTTTAGTGGAGAGTTTAAGCAGTCAGTTAGCAACCAGCCAAACTAGGTTAGCGGTTGTTGAGCGAGAATGTGCGTATACTGTGCAGCGCTACAACGAACAGTTTCATCAGCTAGTAGCCACAGAAAATATTTGCCGAGAATTGCGATCGCGCTTGCACCGCCAGCAGCGACAAACTTTGCAATTCAAAGCGGCTTTGGAAAGAAGTCTGGAGATGCCGCACAAGTCGCCGAATATCGAACCGCCTGACAGTGGGGACGATTTGGCGCAGAAGCAATTAGAATCGTTGCTGGCGACGGTCAAAAACTCTCAAGCGCCGCTGCCGCCAGCCTTCAATGCTTCTCCTGTCAAACCTTGGTCAGATCCCGAAGAGCATCCAGATGTAGCGGCTGCTGAAGATGCGATCGACCGTGAATCCGCACCAAATCAGGAACTCAACAAATTAGCCGAAGTGTCCGGCATTCAATTGCAGGAAAGCGAAACCTACCAAACTCAGGAGGCGGAGACTGACTCGGCGGTTGCGGTGGAGGAACCTGAATTGCCGATTGCTGAGTCCTCTCCGGCAACTGCTGCTGTCAAATCAGGTAGCGAAGAATTGGCAAGGGCGATTCAAATTTTGAATTCTGTGGAAACCTTTGGCATTCAAGAAGGGCGATCGAGTGAAGCCACGCCTACAGCAATCGCGCAACCAGACTGGCTGACTTTGATTGCTAGTCCGCTGCGGGCTGCTAAAAAACGTCGATCGCTAGCTGAAATTGAATTACCGAGTTTTCGATAGTTAATTCAATGCGGTAATATCAATGCCGGTTGCACTCAGACATGATGTTAACTGTTAACTGTTAACTGTTAATTGTTAATTGTTAGCTGTTAACTCTTAATTGTTATACCATTTTTCTGACCTATGTGCTATAGATGAAGCCTTAGCCCCCCTTCATAAGGG
>NZ_JADEXD010000255.1 GCF_015207285.1 Tychonema sp. LEGE 07203
GGTTGTCAATGTTCGGATGATGTTTCTATTATTAACGATGTCGTGAAGGTTTGTAAAGGCCTGTAGCGACAGTTAAACTGATGAAGGTGATAAGGAAAGCTGATGAGTCCTGGTGCCAGGGGGAAAATACATCACGCGGCGGTCTTTGGCACATCCTACCTCTTAACGCGGAGCGGGAGTTACTGGAGGTGGAGAAGGTACAGGTGGTGGATCGATCGGCAGTGGAGGCGCAGGATTGCGAGCTGGTGTAGCACTGCCGAACTGCTGGAGTTGTTCGGGGGTGAGCGATCGCAAAATTCTCAGTCCGAGAGTGTTTCGGGAGATGCTTAGAGCGTAGTTCGGCTGTAAATACGGGCGGAAATTTGATTTGTTGTTCAAATAGGTTTCCATGAAAGCTACGCTGAGTCCGTTGAGATAGCGGCGGGCTAAAGCTGGTTCGGGCCCGATGACTTCTGGTGGTGGCAGAAAGACGCTTTGAGGGGATTCCTCGATGGTTGAGAAGTGTGTGCCGTTTTCGAGGACTACTAGATATTTGTTGGGCGATGTCAGCCAAGTGAAGGGTTGAATTTGTTCGAGCAAAGCTGGGGCGACGGTATCGGCGCTGCCTGCGATTACCATGATTGGGATTTGGATTTGGCTGAGGTTTGTTTTTCCGAGAATGCTGCTGGCGATCGGGTTGATGGCGATCGCAGCTTTGATGCGCGGATCTCTGAAATTGTACTGGTTGCGATCTAGGCTGCGGGCGCGGCACTGCAACAGCAGGGAAAGGTTCCAAGTTTCGTTTTCTCGCTGGCAGTCTTTGTCTAGCTGGGCAAAGTTAATCTGGGCTCCGGCTAATGTTAAAGCTGTATAGCCACCGAAAGACTGGCCGATGATGCCGACTCGCTGCAAGTCGAGCTGCCCTCGGTAGGCAGGATTGGTGGTCGAAAGTTTGGTTAAATAATCGAGCAAGTCTTTGATGTCGAGGGGGCGGTTGACAAATTCTGCTGGTTCTGTTACTTCGTTGGTTTTGCCTGTTACTAGGTTTTGGATTTGTTGGGCGTTGCTGCCGGGATGTTCGGGAACGGCGACGGCAAAGCCGTAGGAGGCTAGGTGTTTGGCTAAATACTGGAAGGAAAGGCGATCGGAACCTAAACCGTGAGAAATTACTACGACAGGGGCCGGTTGCGGGCTGCCCTGCGGCAGGTAAATGTCCATATCAAAGGTACGATCGCGATTTGGACTTGTCAGAGTTACCGATGATTTTTTCCAAGTATAGGGACCATTTTGCTGGGGCTGCAGCATTTGGACTGGATCGATCGCGGGTTCAGACGCTGCTTCTGCTTCCGACAACTGGGCGACTCCGGCAAGCGTCCGATTGGAACGGTTGATCAGCGATGTTAGCTCGTTAGCGATACCAAAGCCGCGGGCAACGTCAATTCTGAGCCCGTAAGTGGGGAATTTCCGCAGCACGTTGAGAATTGTCAGGCCTTCTGGATCGGCGGCTGCTAAAATCAAGGCCGCTCGGATAGCATAAAATCCGGGCTGCCGAGCTTTGGTTTGAACTACTCGGCCCAAGCGTTCTAGCAGCACTTCTCCTTGAGGCGTGTAGAGGAATTGGGCGATCGTCACGTGGCTGATTTCAGCTTTTGCTTGCAGGGCGCCGCGAATCTCAGCTAGCTGAGATTTTTTGGCGTACTGAGCAATGCCGTCCAAGTTCGAGTCTATTTTGCCTTCTTTGGCGAAGAGTGCCAGGGATTCGATCGGAACTGATTGTTCCAGCGGCCCGTAATTTATGTAGATTCGCTCGGCTCCGAAAGCCGGTGCGGCGGTGCAAACAGCCGTGAATGCAAACAATCCTAGGTATTTTGGGGCGATCGGCCGCCTAGTGCCAAAGACAGCAGTGAAGAGGCTCGGAAACAGACAGTTCATAACTTTCATGCGTAGAAATTCTAATAATTAGTCGGTGAAACGATGTAAATTGTTTCGCCAAGATTTAATGCCGAAAAATCTATCGGTTGCTTCGGAAATTAGGTTATCGTGGGAAGCATAGCCTGAGAGTATTTTTTTGACCTGAAAACACTAGCTGAAATTTTAAATTCAATGCCGAGGGGCAAGTCGATTGAAGGATTGATTGAGGAATCAGACATTTCCGGGGCAAATGAATCTGAAAACTCGAACAAAAGTCTCAAATTTGAGGCTGCCAACGACAGGATTCGGGTGCTTCTGTCTGTCTTTGGGTGAGGGGTCAAACCTACAGCCATGCCCATTGATGATTTTTTCAGCTATCCAAGATATTTGCGATCGAATTTGTAACTAAAGTTTGAGTGAGAGAATTTATCATGTTCAATGCAACTGCTATCCTGATTGACGCTTTTGTACAAGAGCTGCAAGCCGGCTACCGCCGCACCTACGGCAAGTACAAGCCTGACTACCCTGAAATTATCGCCTGGGCGGGGACGATGGCTCTGGAAAATATCGCTAACTGCGATGCTCTCTACCACAACGTGGAACACACAATGCTTGTGGCATTAGTGGGACAAGAAATTCTCCGGGGCAAGCATATTCGCGAAGGGGGAGTGTCGCCGGAAGATTGGCTGCACTACCTGATCTCCCTGCTGTGCCACGACATCGGCTACGTCAAAGGTGTTTGCCGCCAAGACCAAGAAGCTGTGGGACTCTACGCTACGGGTATTGACGGGGGCATGGTTTCTGTGCCAGTAGGCGCAACTTCTGCCAGTTTAACTCCTTATCATGTCGATCGAGGAAAACTCGTAATTGACGAACGCTTCGGCGGGCACACCTTAATTGATGCCGAACAAATCAAGCGCAATATTGAATTGACACGCTTCCCAGTTCCTGCTAGCGAAACTCATCAAGACAGAAACAATTATTCTGGACTCGCCAGGGCCGCCGATTTGATCGGTCAGTTGAGCGATCCCAATTACCTCCGCAAAATCAGTGCGCTGTTCTACGAATTTGAAGAAGTCGGCACTAATAAAATCTTGGGCTACAAATCTCCGGGAGATTTGCGGCAAAATTACGCCAAGTTTTATTGGAACGGAGTTTTTCCCTACATTCCAGCAGCTTTGAACTACTTAGAATTAACCCAGGGCGGCAAACAAATCATTGCCAACCTTTACGCTAACGTGTTTCAAGTAGAACACGCTGAACCGCTGGCTTTTACCAAGCCAAACGCTGAAGAATCAATCAAATCCCGCAGCAACGGCAAGTTGAACGGCGAACAAAACAGTGACAATCTTCAACCTTCCATCTCTGGGGAAAACAAAAAATTTAGCGAATTTGCCGACCTGAATTTGTGAGAGATTAACCAGCCCTATGCTGAAGCCAATCAAGCGAGCCAGTAACTAGGATGTTTTCTTAACCTAGTTGCTGATTCGTCTTGTTTTGAGATATAATATAGCTAATAAATCGGTGTTTGTTAAGGAGAATTCCGTCATGGCCAACAACAACATTGAAGTCGTTTTTAGCTTTGATACAACAGGCAGTATGTACCCTTGCTTAACGCAAGTTCGTCGCAAAATAAAAGAAACGGTAACGAGACTGCTCGATGAAATTCCCGGCATTCGGATTGGCATTATTGCCCACGGAGACTATTGCGATGCTGGCAGCACCTACGTAACTAAACACCTCGATTTGTCCGGCGATGTCAGCAAGATTTGCAATTTTGTGCAAAATGTAGAGCCAACTGGCGGCGGCGATGCTCCCGAATGTTACGAATTAGTTTTGCGCGAAGCTCAGTCACTTTCTTGGACTCCAACTAATTCCAAAACATTGGTGCTAATTGGCGACGACATCCCGCACGCACCCGCTCAAACTCCTCAAAAACTTAACTGGCGTCAGGAAGTAGATAAGTTAACCCAGATGGGAATTGCTGTGTACGGCATCCAAGCTCTCAACCGCAACCACGCTACTTTATTCTACAAAGAATTAGCCGAAAAGTCTGGCGGTTTTCACCTCAATCTCGACCAGTTTTCCTACATCACAGATTTGTTTTTAGCAGTTTGTTACCAACAGTCATCCAACGAACAACTGCAAGCTTACGAGCAAGAAGTTGTCAGTGAAGGTCGCATGAGTCGCGGCTTAAACAAGATGTTTGATACCATGCTGAACCGGGAAGGCGCTGCTGCTTACGAATCAGCCGAATTGCGAGCTGTCAAACCGGGGAGATTTCAGATTTTAGAAGTAGATAACGAGATTTCAATTAAAGCTTTTGTGCTGGAGAATGGTTTGGCTTTTAAAACCGGGCGCGGATTTTATGAGTTTACTAAAACAGAAACTATCCAAGGTAAGAAAGAAATTGTGCTGATGGAGCGTTCGACAGGGGATTTGTTTCAAGGAGAAGCGGCGCGAGAAATGTTGGGTTTGCCAATGGGCGAGACAGTTCGCCTCAAACCGAGCAATCTCGAAAAGTATGCGGTTTTTGTGCAAAGTACCTCGGCAAATCGCAAGCTGATGGGGGGGACTCGTTTTCTTTATGAGGTTGAAGATTGGGATCGTTAATCGATTTTAAATGTCCAAATAACCACTTCAGATAGATGCAGATAAAAGTATAATCTGTAGGCTATGTGTTTGTGTTGTTGTCTGCGGTTAAAAGTATACACTTTCAAATTAATATGCAACCAGAAATTCAGCAGCAAATTAAACAGTTGAGGCAGCAGCTACAGCAAGCTAGCTATGCTTATTATGTTTTGGATGCGCCGATTGTGGCTGATGAGGTGTACGATCGACTTTATCGCCAGTTACAAGAGTTAGAATCAGATTATCCTGAGTTAATTACTGCAGAAAGTCCGACTCAGCGGGTGGGAGAAAAGCCTGCTACTCAATTTTTTAGCGTCAAGCACAATATTCCTCTCTACAGTTTAGAAAATGCTTTTAATCTTGAGGAATTTGCTAAATGGCAGGAACGCTGGCAGCGAATTTCACCCCCCCTAACCCCCCCCGATCGAGGGGGGGGACAAGATGATATTTCGCCTCTTCTTAGCAAGGAAGAAAACAAAGAAATTACTCCCCCCCTTAGCAAGGGGGGGCTGGGGGGGGTAAAAAACCCCAAGCAAGCAACGAAAACCCCTCTTGCTCCCCCCCTTAGCAAGGGGGGGGCTGGGGGGGGGAAAAAACCCCAAGCAAGCAACGAAAAAAACCAAAAAAAAAAATGACAAAAATTTACAACAAAA
>NZ_JADEXD010000256.1 GCF_015207285.1 Tychonema sp. LEGE 07203
CAAACAATCTTAAGAAAATCTTAAATTACATGACTACGCTAGGAGACCGATCGAATCGCCCAAACGATTAGCGAGTATGCACTCCAGTTCCCCGGAACTACCCCGCAGGGGGTAAGTTCCGTTTAAAACCCTCCCTGCTTTCCTATCAACTGCCAACCGCCAACTGTCAACTGTCAACTGTCAACTTCCGTAACCCGCCAGCTCAGCTTCATATTGATCCAGAAATTCCACAGAGTCACGGCTGCGATCGCAATTAAAGTAGCCAAATATTCATTCATCCCCAAAAAATTAAACATCACATTAACCAGCAGCACATTCAAAATTAAACCCATCAAGCAAATTGTATTAAACTTTAACAGCCGTTTCAAGCGCTGCTTCATTCTCGGCTGTCGCTTAGAAATATCCCCAAAAGTCCACAAATCATTCCAAAAAAAGTTACTGATAATTGCCAATTCAGCAGCAAGAATCAGACTGCGAGTCAGCTCCCAATTTAATATCTCGCGCAGCACGTACAAAACTCCCATATCCACAAACACGCCGCTGAAACCAACCACGCCAAACCGCAGAAACTTACCCATTGGCCAGCGGGCAAACCGCAATATGAGCAAATGCCGCAAATACTCAATATACTGTTTCCCAGTAACTTTGCTCTCCCCTTCTTGCCGCTCCTGAAACACGTAACCAACTTCTCCAATCCAGCGGATGTTTCCCCTCCCAAGCACTTCAATCAAAATTTTGTAACCGGCAGGATTCATGGTTTTGCCGGCAATACAACTGCGGCGCACCATAAAATAGCCGCTCATCGGATCGGAAACTCGGCCCACCACTCCCGGTAGTACGATCAATCCGACTATTTGAGCTCCCCGCGACAACAATCGCCTGACAACGCTCCAGTCGCTCACCCCGCCCTCGTCAACGTGGCGGCTCGCAGCGGCCAAATCGGCTCCCCGCTGAATTTCTGCTAAAAGCTGCAACAGTGTCTCCGGCGGATGCTGCAAGTCGGCATCGATCACCCCCAAAACCTCGCCCCTAGAGGCTTGCCACCCGCGAATTACGGCGGTGGAAAGTCCCCGCTCGTCTGATCGGCGCATCACGCGCAATTGCGGATATTCTGGTGTCAGGGACAGGGCAATTTCCCAAGTGCGATCGGGGCTGTCGTCATCGACTACAATTAACTCGTAGTTGCCAGGAATCATGCCGTCGAGCAATTGAGTCAATTGTTCCACAATACTCTTGACATTCTTGCACTCGTTATAGGTGGGAATGACGAGGGAAAAATAAATGGGCGCTGTATCTGCGTCTGTAAAAGTTGAAGCGAAAGTCGGTACAGCAGGAATTTGCAAAAGTCCAGAAGGCACTGGTAACAGATGATTTGTTTGGTTGATGCCCATAAATTAAGTTTCACAAATTAAAAGATGCTTTGGTAAAAGTTGAGATTTTAGCAGAGCGTTCATCTACGATCGATTTGTTAAAATATAAAAACGCCTTAATTCTAGGCAGTAATTCTGTAACTGAGCCAAAAATAAAACTGTGGATGCAATTCTAGATCGAGCTTTACAAGGTTATAACATTTCTACCGCCGAAGCCTTGATACTTTTGCAACAAAGAGATCCAGAGGATCTCGCCCAAATTCAAGCAACCGCTGACTTGCTGCGCCGCCAACAATCAGGGGATACTGTTACCTATGTTATAAATCGCAATATTAATTTTACCAATATTTGCGAGCAGCATTGCAGTTTTTGTGCGTTCCGCCGCGACGAGGGAGATGAAGGTGCTTTTTGGTTAGATTCAGCCCAAATTCAGGAAAAGGCAACTGATGCAGTGCAGCGGGGTGCCACGGAAATTTGTATGCAGGGCGGCTTAAATCTTCAAGCTAAGCAGGGCGGCGCATCTTTGCCCTATTATCTGCAATTGGTAAAAACTATTAAAGATAAGTTTCCGCAGTTGCACTTGCACGCTTTTTCGCCGCAAGAAATAGAATTTATTGCCAGACAAGATAATCTGAGTTTCAGCTATGTAATTTCTGCTTTGCAAGATGCGGGAGTTGGTTCGATGCCGGGCACTGCAGCGGAAGTTCTCGACGATGCGGTGCGGAGGATAATTTGCCCGGAAAAACTAGATTCTGCAACTTGGTTAGAAATTGTGGGAACTGCTCACCGTCTGGGTTTGCCGACAACTAGCACGATGCTTTGCGGCCATATTGAGACTGCCTCTCAGCAGGTTTTGCATTTGGAAAAAGTGCGATCGCTCCAACAAACTGCAATTAACAACAACTATCCAGCGCGCATCACAGAATTCATTTTACTGCCCTTTGTCGGACAGGATGCACCGGCTCCTTTACGCAGTCGAGTCGGGCGCGACCAACCGATTTTAGCAGATACATTGTTGCTCACCGCAGTATCTAGAATCTTCTTAGGAAATTTGATTTCCAATCACCAGCCAAGCTGGGTAAAACTGGGTTTAGATGGAGCTACAGAAGCGCTGAAATGGGGCTGTAACGATATCGGCGGTACTTTGATGGAAGAGCACATTACTACGATGGCCGGTGCGGTTGGCGGCAGTTGTCAGTCTGTGGAAGATTTGCAGAATGCGATTCGTTCTTTGGGGCGGGATTATCAGCAAAGAGATACAATTTATCGACCTCTGGGGGTTGACAAATTGGCTGTAATTGTGTAGTTTTTTGGATGCGAAACGCCAAGCGCGTAACGCATCCTGCGAGTTTAGCCGTTAGCGAAGCCCGCCCCTACGGGGGCTACGCTAACGGAGAGGATCGCACTTTCAAATTCTTCTAGCGCTTGACAACTTCCTACCTGCCAAGCACGTTCCACTGTAGCAGGAATCAGTTGGGCGATCGCAATTCCGGGAAAATTCGGACTAATATCCGATTCTGCATACTCTCCATCTTGTTGTAGCAAATAGATGCGAAGTATGCCGCTGTCGTAAACCCAGACTTCTGGAACTCCAATAATTTTATAGGCATCGATCGTAGTTTTAGAAGTAACATCCGTTTCAATTGCCAAATCCGGCGGCGGATCCTCGGGTTGTAGTCGGCGGCGACTAATCATCCGCTGATAATTTAGAATATAAAAGCAAGCATCAGGTTCAACTCCTGCTGCACCTTCCCGTTTGAAAGTAGTAGAACCGAATGGTTGGTATCTTCTGCCCGCCGACTTGAGTAAAATTTTTACAATATCGGAAATTAAATCTTTCGGCCTTTCGTGTTCGGGCAGGGGAACCATAATTTCTAAGGTACGGTTACTGTAGGCAATTCTGGTTCTTCGCTTTTCTCCCAATTCCTCCAAAATTGACTCAAATTCCAGCCAACTTATATTGGGAATAGTTACTGTACTGCCGGGAGTAAGCATTATTTTGCTCACGGGTTTGAGGACGGGAGTAATAGTCATAATGTTGATTTAATTTTATTTTTCAGTCCCTCTCTGCTGGGACGAAAGTTTGTGTAAACGCGATTTCAATCGCCGAGTAAACTATCAATCTATCTCCGGCCCCAACATCAGATTGTACCCATCCCAATCAATAGTTAAGCTATTTTTCTGGGCCCATTTTTCAATGTCTTGTCTGTAGCAATGGTAGGTGCGGAAAAGTTTATCTAACAAGTAACCGCTAACAATCCCTTTTTTTCGTTCGCCATCCAACAAACTCCAACAGTAAGACTCTTGCGGTTTCAGATAAGCAACAATCTCCTTCTGCCGCTGTCGCAGGTGAGGATAAAAAACTTCTCCAAAAGTTACAATCTTGTCAATCAACAACTCAACAAAAGGCTCCTCAATTCCTAAGATTTGGGAGTACAATACCCCACGCATCAACCACATTTGAATTAGTTGATGAATAAACTGCGGCCAGTGATGCGGTGGTGTGACGATATAATCGGCAGTCAAATGAACGGCAGGACGAATTTGGTCGGCTATTAGTTTGAGAGAAACTTTAGTTAAATTGTCAGTGCGATCGTACTCCACACCCGCAACTTTAGCCGTCCTGAGAATTAGGGGCAATATCAAATCGGTTTGATAAAAGCTAGATCCTCCTTGCAAAATCGCCGCCAACCGTTCTAAGTTCATCCCGCAAGCCATATAATTTGTCTTGAGAGGAGTCCTTGTATTTCCATATTTTGGTGATTCTGAGGTCATAAATACCAGATGGTAAAAACTCAAAAATCGCAAATCTTCTTCTGGTAGAATGTGACCGATAGAATCTTCGCGATCGTACTCTTCTTTACTTTTAGATCGAAATTCGATATCTTCTTCCGACGCAGCTAATTCATAGCCTCTTTCAGGATAACAATCGTAATGGATGCGAGTAGAAATCCCACAATGACCGGAAGAGTTGGGACGCCACGAATTCCAGCGGCTGATAATAATTTGTTGTTCGGGTATGCCGATTTGGTCGCGCCAGATAGCCAGAGTTTCAGTATCGCGTGCATCTACACTCACCACCAATCGCGATCGCGGAATTTGATAAATTTCCGTGCAAAGTTCCCAAGCCCAAATTAATGCTTGTTGTTTCGAGTAATCGCCCCAGTGAGTTAACATCTCGAAAAAGGTAGGATGGCGCTCGGTGAGTACCCGGACATTCGGAGAAATATATTTTTGTAAAATCGCACTGTGATTTTCGGGCGAGTATTTCTCTCCGAGGGAAATAGGGTGGAATGGTAAAGTCCACAAATTAGTTCGCGATATTGAATTTAAATAGGAAATGTTGACAACAAAAGGTTCAGTCGGGAGGATTTGATGAGCTCTAGCCGCATAAAACTCAAGAAACTGTTGACGAATTTGGTTGCTATTCAGGTGCATATTTTTGTTCCCAATCATGGATACAATTAAAACATAAAGTTGCTCTTCCGGCTCGACAGCCTGGTCAGAAACCGGGTTTTTTCGAGAATATTTGGTTGCCTAAAGCAAAAGCTGCAAAAACCCGGTTTCTTTGGTTGCGGTATCGCGTCCAGTAGATTGACGGATCTCGCGTGCGGACTCGCATTCCGCACGCGCGAACGAACCGTTTTTATTATCGTAACCGATCGCGCATGATATCAAATCCTCTCTTCATCGGAATGATTCAGATATATATTCTCGGACTCTGTGTACTCTGTGTACTAGAGCCGGTTAAATCACCTGACGATGCAACGGTCAACGATATGATATGATGTATGAGATAAGACGG
>NZ_JADEXD010000039.1 GCF_015207285.1 Tychonema sp. LEGE 07203
GTTTCGAGGGGTGGGGAGGTGCGGAGACTGAGCCAGATGATGCGATCGAACTGAGTTTGAATTTGGGGGATGAGGTTACGGGCGATCGAGCTTTTGCCGGTGCCTGCCATGCCTGTGATGGTGAGGAGGCGGCAGTTTTGGCGGGCGATCGCATTTTCGAGGGCGGTGAGGGGTGAGTTGGGGTAGTTGTAGAAGGTTTTGACATCCGGTGCATCTCTTAAATCGAGTCGCGGTTTTTGTTGGGTGTTGTCTTCATTTGAGGTTTGTGTTGGGGGTGAGTGTTGTGGAGTTTTTGGAGGGTGCGAGGTTTCTGTGCAGAAGTTGATGCTATCTTTTTCTACGAAATTTAAATTGAGGAAATTAGAAGAGTGAGAAATTTGATACCTCTCCATTGTGGAGCGCAAATTTGATTTCATTACATCTTCATCTAATATTTCTGAAAGAGTTTGCCATAGCTTTGAGGCAACATTTCTGACATAGCGTTCAGTACAATGAACCTCTTTGGAAATTTCGGAGTATCTTTTACCTTCCCAAGTTCCCCGTACTACTGCCTGTTGCAGATCGTCTAGGTGTTTGCCCGTCTTAGTGAACACCAAGCCATCCGCAAACCTTAAGAGTTCTTGAACATCCATTGATTGGGTAAATGTAGGAGGCTTTATCTATTCTATCAGACTTTTTCTGACTTTTTCTGACTAAGTAGGGCACAATATGACTTTTAACGGCTAGCTAATTTTATTAACTCCTGGCAAATTGTGACACTATCCTACTTTACACTACATAAAAATTAACTTAAAATTCAATCAGGGGCTTTAAAACAATCTTAGGCAACCTAAAAGATTTTAACAATGTAAATCTGACGGGCGCAACTATGCCAGATAGCACCGTCCATCCCTAACGGTTAAAAAAGTTGCTCAAAATGTGGCTGCATCCGCTACTCCAGCGGTTAAAGAATTTGCTCGCAATGTTGCTGGATCTGTGAGCAATGTCTAGGGGCTTTTCGCCTCGTGAAATGTTCGTAAAAATTTTGTAATTTACCATAGGATAAAAAATCATGTCTAGTGCATTATCCCTACCGCAAGCTAATTTAAAAATGGCTCTCTGGCAAGTCGATGCTGATGCAATGAGTAGCAGCGACTTGTATGTGTGGTTAAATGATACTGGCTTGCCGCATGAAGTCTCGATCCGGCTGCATGAACTCGCCACATACACGAAAAAAGCTGGTAACAAAGTTTTACTCATCGGCAAAATTCTCCTCATTAAAATCATAGAATTTGTCAAAGCGCATCCTAATTTAGCGATCGGGGCTGCTGTTGGCGTCGTTGTAGGAATTTTGGCAAATTCGATACCATTTGTCGGCCCGTTATTAGCACCTTTGGCAACAGCGCTGGGTATCCCAATTGGTGCAATAGCCGGCCACCGACTTGATAAACTTGCCCAAGGCAAAGAGGTGTCTGATGATGGAATTATTGGAATTGCTCAAGACATGATTGAGATTGCCAAAGCATTTTTTCAACTACTGATAGACGTTTTCAATACAATTTTCTGCAACGTCATCACTGCTTAACTGCCTAAATTAGCAAAAAGATTGAGGTCGAATATGTCTGCAAGTAAAACGCCAACCAAAGAGCAAATTCTGAAGTCAATAGAGCAACTGGAAAAAAACCCACATGATAAATTAGGGATTTTAGCCGATATTGGCATTGGTGTGGTGGGGGCTGCCGGTGCTGGTGCGGCAGCGGCAGCTTTCGGTGGTGGAGCTGTATTCTTTGGGTTAATAACCGTTGCGCCTCCCGTAGGATTAGTTGTTGGCGGTGCAGCTTTAGGTGCTGCGGCTCTTGTAGGGGTAAAACGAATTTTATTTGATGGCACTTTTAATGAGGGAAAACGAGCAGAAATACTTGAAAACTTAAAACAACAGGCAAGAGATATTGAAGCCAAAGAAAGAGCCTCTAACCTGCAAGACAGCGATAAAACTAAATTTATTGTTTCCTTGAAAGAACCCGTCAGGCTCGATTTAATTAGCCCGAAAGACGCTCAGGATTTAATTAGCGCCGTAGAAAGCGGTAAAATTGCAATCAAAGAGGCGATTAAAATGGTTGAGGATGTGGTAAAAGCTGCTAAACCATAACTGCCTTCTGACTGCGTAACCTGGGAATGCTAAGTTGTAAGTCTGCGATCGCCCTTACTTAAACTAAGTGCGATCGCCCTTATCCCATCCCCATTAACTCTCTTTCGTATGCGATCGCTAAAAAGTGAGCTCGCCCTTCTTTGATTTTGCTCGAAAACCAGCCGCACTTGATGGTGTCACGCACTCAATACCAATCCGCGATCGCAAGTCCTGAAACTCTGGAAAACTCCTTGACATTGTGAGTAACAAGAGCTGCTTGAAAAGAAGCGGCTGTCCCTGCAATCAAAACATCGATCGGCCCGATAGGAGTGCCTTGTTGCTCCAATTGAGCGCGGATTGTGGCAGCAGCAACAGCAGAATCGCGATCGAAAGGAACAAGGTTAACTCGGCTCAAGAGTTGCTGGAGTTGTTGCGTGCGTTTTGCAGGCGAGGTTGATTTAGCAATACCAACTTGCAATTCAAACAGGACGATCGTGGAAATACCAATTTCTTGAGGACGTACATTGGCAAGATTCTGGGCAACTTTTCCTTGTCCCTTGAAGTAGTAGATTAATGTATTTGTATCCAAAATGTACATCTAAAAGCTCTCCCGCAAAATGTCTTCCCCCTCCCCGGTACGAATCTCTTCCAGAGTAGGAAAGTCATCTGCCCACGCTCCTGCGAGGTAATAAACTAATTCCTGCCAAGAAGTTAAAGAATCTACTGTATCGGTGGATTGGTTTGCATTCAGGTACTTAGCACGAATAAACTCAGCGAAATTGAGAATTTCGCTAGCTTGGTTTTGGGGAAGGGTTTTGACAATTTCGTAGATTTGTTCAATAACAGTCATAGTCAGATTATAGATAAAGTGCAGTCGATCTTTATTATAGCTTATTCCCATTGTTCGAGTTCCTCGAATGGTAGGGGTTCAAAAAAAGCATCACCGAGTTTTCCTGTCAGTAAACCAGGCGTGCGAGGCTGTGGCTGTTCTCGTCCTAATCCGAGGCGAAAGTAGTGAATCAAGTCATAGATTTCTGCAAGTTTGTCTTCGGGAATGTCTTGTAGTTCTTGAACAATCTTCTCAATTAGCATAAATCAAACACTCCGATAGTTGCTGGTTAATCGATCGAGCTACTGCGATCGCCCTTAATAAGTAACTACTCATACTCTACTACAGCCGGACGGATTTTTTTAATTTCGGCTCCCACTGTTGGGTTGAAATTAGCCAACCAAATATCACCCCATTTAGGAGAAGGAGAGTTAGCAGTCAATTAAATCTCCTGCTTTTAATTCTTGCCATTCTCTATCTTCCTGATAATGTGGCAACATTGCCTCAGCTTGTTTTGCTAGAATACTTCGCCTCTCTTCTAGTGGCAATTGCATAAATTCTCGGCGACTGGGATAGTCGGCTAGTGTTGGTATTTCCAAACCTATATCAATATCTAATGGCTGTGCTTTACCTTCCAAAATTTATTGTTTGGCGCGTTTTGCAGCCACAATCAGAGATTGTTGTGTGTTCTGAAAAGATACATTCCACTGCTCTTCATCCCTCAAGTCTTCAAGATATTCTCGCAAATGTTCAACGACTCTATCTTGCAGAGTTTCCGGCAAAGATTCCATGATTTTGACCAAAGTGGCGATCCTCTTCGAGGGCTTCGCTAACGCCCTTGATGACATCAGCAAATCCTCCTTAAATCAAGTTTTTATCTGGCATAGTTGATGAGCTTATTCTCAATTGTAAGGGCGATCGCCCGCCCGGCCCCACCAATACCCCCAGACTTGCTACCCTAAAGATAGTTAGATTTAACTCACGCCCAGAGCAGCATTCTCAAGAACAGGCTCTCCGGCCTGTTCCACAAAGAGTCAATTTTCTTCTTGTGGGGTGGGCTTATAGCCCGCCCTAAAGGGATGATTGCAACTGGTGCAATATCTCAGATTTAATCAAAATCAACCCAAGCAATTATGAGCGGTACTGTTACATCCCCCAACAACCTCAACCAGCAGCGGCCACTCGCCACCCCATCCGCTGACACTTCGAGTTCCCTGCTGGGCGACTTCATCCAAGAAACCCTCGCCTTAACCAAACGCCTGTTTATTCAATTGCAGCGCCGCCCCTCGACGCTAGTTGCAGGAATTATTCAGCCGCTGATGTGGTTGGTTTTATTCGGAGCTCTGTTTAAAAATGCACCCGCCGGCTTGTTCGGCGAAAGCCAGAATTACGGACAATTTCTCGGCGCTGGCGTGATTGTTTTTACTGCATTTGCAGGGGCGCTGAATGCCGGTTTGCCGATTATGTTCGATCGCGAATTCGGATTTCTCAACCGCCTGTTAGTCGCGCCCCTAGCTTCCAGATTCTCGATCGTCCTAGCTTCGGCGATTTTCATCGTCACCCTCAGCTTTATCCAAACAGGCGCAATCGTTACGGCGGGAGCATTTTTGGGTTCGGGATTCCCCGGACTTGCCGGACTCGGGGCGATCGCCCTAATAGTCCTGCTGTTAGTTTTGGGTGTCACCGGCATCAGCCTCGGTTTAGCCTTCGCCCTCCCCGGCCACGTAGAATTAATCGCAGTAATTTTTGTTACCAACTTGCCCCTATTATTTGCCAGCACCGCCCTAGCACCGCTGTCGTTTATGCCAGAGTGGCTGCAAGTTGTAGTGACTCTCAATCCTCTGAGTTACGCGATCGAACCCATCCGCTATTTGTACCTGCACAGCGATTGGTCGCTAGCTAGCGTCGTCATGCACGCTCCTTGGGGTAATGTTACCTTTGGAGGAGCGCTGTTAGTCTTGCTAGCCTTTGATGTCGTAGCGCTGCTGAGCATTCAACCCCTGCTGCGCCGTCGGTTTGCTTAGGGCGATCGATTTTTGTGGGGTGGGCACGCGAGCCCGCCCTCGACTAGCTTTTGAGTGGTACAATATTTAGCCACAAGTCAGCATATTGTTGAGATACAATTGTTTTTTTCAAGGTTAAACTAATAAATTATGAAAGCCAAAACTTCTCGATCGGGCAAATTGATCGTTCGGATTGCCGCCAGCGCGATCGCCACCTGTGCTATTTTATCGCCTCAAGCAACCTTCGCTCAAGCCAGCAATTTAAATAATAATAATGCCCAACCCCTGCAAGACTTTCAAACTCAAGACAACAGCGACCCATTTTCCGGCCGCAGCAGCGGCAGCGGAATATTTGATTTAATTCACAGATCCCGATTGGGAGGCGGCCGCAGCATGGAAGAATTCAATACCGAACAGCGCCAAAATTTGAACGATGCCGCCGCAGAATTTCGCAACAAACAGCGCCAACTACTCGAAAAACAAGCAATACCTGCACAAGGGGCGATCGCACCTACAGAAATTACCGCCCCCGCCCCTTAAATTGATTTCTTAGATAATTCGGCGGTATCAACCACCGAGTTTTAATCTTAATTTCTTAGTCCGCGGAGGCGGACTTCGTTTATGTAGCAGCGGTTTCAACCGCCAAGTTTTAATCTTAATTTCTTAGTCCCCCTCTGCTCGGACTTCGTTAGTGTAGCAGCGGTTTCAACCGCCGAAATTAGTCGTTCTAGCAGCGGTTTCAACCGCCCAAATTAATCTTAATTAACAAATCCCCCAAACACCGCCATACCGTAATACTTCCAGGGAACCGCCACAGTCTCAAATCCCGCATTTGCCAGCATTTCCAACTGTGCCGCAAGTGTAGCTAGGCGATCGGGATTAGAATACCCGTAAGAAACACTCGTCCCCACCTTTGCCCGAATTTCTGCTAAAGTTTCCCCCTGACTCAGCGCCCAATCTTCCCGTGCCGCTCCATAAATATCCTTCATTGCTGCCGATTCTGCCACCACAGGATCGGCATTCCAAAAACAGCCGCCAGCAGTTAAACTTTCCCGAATTCGTTCAAACAATTTCAGCTTCATCTCATCCTCAAGATGGTGAATTGCCAGAGATGAAATGCCAGCATTAAACTTATCGCCCAAGCCTGAAAAACTTGGATTGTTCGCCCATTCTCCAAAATCCAATTCTATGCCAGTCCACCGGGCTGCATATCCTGCCGACTCTATTTTGGCGCGGGCAAAATCCAGCATTCGCGGCGAATAATCCACAGCAACAATTTCCGCAGACTCGTAGCGTTGCAGAACTTTTAAACTCAGTTCCCCCGTACCGCAGCCGAGTTCTAAAATCCGCTGGTTTGTGTTAGCAATGCAGGCTACTAATACATCCAGCATTTCGTCATATTTCGGTAAAAGCCGCCGAATGCCAGTATCAAAATCCCCAGTATTGACGAAAACTTCTCCCGGAAAAATTTCGTTGTTCGCAGTTGAGACAGTAGAGTCAGAATTCACGATCGCCAACCATAGACTACAATTGCTATCCTAACCGAGATAGAACAAAAAATGCGCGGATCGGCTAGCACCTGTACTTCACCCAACAGAAAACCACTATCAAGTTATGCGTATTCTTACGGATAAGCGAAACACTCGCGGTAAACAATAACTAACCATCCTTTGCACTATCCTGTCTGGCTTTACCCTGACGCCAGCAAAACACTCTGAACAAGCAGTGTTATGTTAGTAGTGCATAAA
The DNA here is from genome assembly GCF_015207285.1 of Tychonema sp. LEGE 07203. Classification (GTDB taxonomy): domain Bacteria; phylum Cyanobacteriota; class Cyanobacteriia; order Cyanobacteriales; family Microcoleaceae; genus Microcoleus. Next base: position 6,688 of record NZ_JADEXD010000039.1, read on the forward strand.
ATCAAATCAAGCTTAAACCTCACAGTTGAGGATACCATGCGCCAGTTGATTTCTCGCATTCCGGCTGCCATCAGCCAATTAATTTACAAGCGAATTCTCCTTGCGGTGACAATTTTATTTTGTGTAGGTGTCGGAATAGCGATGGCAAATATGTCTCGTCTTTCCTCCACCCTCATCGAATCGCAAGCCCTCCAAAATGCCACCCTCTACGCCCAAGCTATTAAAGAAGCCCGCACCCTTTACAGTTCCGATGTTGTCAATCCTCTAAACACCGCTAAATCGATTAACTTTACCCACGACAACAAACCGACAAAAGTAACAGTTCCCGTACCCGCAACTTTCTTAATAGAACTAGGCAACCACATCGCCAACAAAAATCCCGAAGTATCAGTTCGTCTCTACAGCAACTACCCGTTTCCCTGGAGACAAAAAGAAGGTGGAGCTAGAGACGATTTTGAACGTCAAGCTATTACCTATTTGACCCAAAACCCCAACCAAAGATTTTCCCGAATAGAGGATTTTCGCGGCAAGCCAGCATTTCGATATGCCGAGGCAGACATTCTAACTTCTAGCTGCGTTAACTGTCACAACACTCACATCTACAGTCCTAAAACTGATTGGAAAGTAGGAGATGTCCGGGGGATCTTAGAAATTACTCAACCCTTGGAAACCATCACTAAAAAAACTCACAGCGGACTTAAAAACCTGTTTTTACTGTTAGCAGGGATTTCAACTTTAGGCATCGCCGGATTAACTTTGTCTATCAGCAGGTTGCGCCAAAATGCTAAACAATTAGAAAATCGCGTCAGGGAACGCACGGCACAATTGCAAGAAACTAATGTAGAATTGTTGAAAGAACAGGAAAAGTGCGATCGCCTGCTGCTCAATATTTTACCCGAATCCATTGCAGCTAAGTTAAAAGACGGTCAAAGCAGTATCGCTGACGGCTTCGCAGAAGTCACGATTTTGTTTGCAGATATCGTAGGCTTTACCGTACTTTCAGCACAAATATCTCCCGAAGAATTGCTCGTTTTTCTCAACGAGATTTTTTCGGCCTTCGATGGTTTAACGGAAAAGTACGGCTTGGAAAAAATCAAAACAATTGGAGATGCTTACATGGTAGTCGGAGGTTTGCCAAATCCCAGCACCAACCACGCCGAAAATATTGCGGAAATGGCCTTAGATATGCAGGAGGAATTAGCAAAATTTAATGCCAAACATCAGGCAGGAATTAACATTCGCATCGGCATCAATACCGGGCCTGCAATTGCGGGGGTTATTGGCACCAAAAAATTCATTTACGACCTCTGGGGTGATGCCGTAAATACAGCAGCCCGCATGGAATCCCACGGGATTGCCGGCGCGATTCAAGTCACGCAATCAACTTACAATATCTTGCAAAATAAGTATCTGTTTGAAAACAGAGGAGTTATCCACATCAAAGGCAAAGGCGATATGAATACTTATCTGCTGGCAGGCAGGTTAGTCAGCGCAGTTTTAGTTTAATTTGTTTATTATATTATTAAGGGGCCTGCTAGTTAGTCGAAAATCATCAGTCAACAGCCGCCAGCCATCAGCCAAGAACTAACACTTCATAGCTGCTGGCTGTTGACTGCTGGCAATTACAGCAATTACACGGGGATGCGATCGACCCGGTTTCGGCGCGGTTGCTTCGTCGAAAAACCCAAAATTTATGGCGATAAACCGGGTTTGTTTTCCTATATCCTAAATTAGCCATTTGCAGAATAGTAAATTTTATGTCAGCGCGCATTTTATCATTTTTGGGTTTTTTCAAATCTCGCTTGTCTCGGCAAATAGCTTTGTGGGTATTTGCTAGCATTCTTGTCATAGAGGGAATTATTTTAGTTCCCTCTTATTTTAGGCGCGAAAATGAACTTTTAAGTCAACTGGAACAGCTATCTCGCGTGACTGTTGATTCTCTAGAATTTTTGCTCGCACAAGATATTTCCGATCGCACTTTGTTTCAAGAAGAAGTAAAAAATATTACTAAGGATTCTCAAGTAGTATTAGGAGTATCTATTTACCAACCTAACGGTGAGCTCATATATACACTTGGCGAACCGCCTGAAATCGGTTTAGATCAACTAAAAATTGCTCGTATAGTTCACAAACACTATTTCGAGATCAAGCGCTACGATATTGCTTGGACGGAGCGACATTTTGGAGGCGATTACATCTTAATTGTTCGCCACGATGCTTCCGCCGTTCAACCGGAACTATACGCATTTATCGGACGAATTGCTGTTCTGGTCATCATTATATCAGCCTTTGTAACTTCTGTGACTATGTTTTTTTTAGGGGTAACAGTAATCGCACCAATCTTGAGATTGCGCGATGACTTGCTCGCTGCCGGAGACGCTTTGAGCAAAGATCGAGAAAAACCCGATTTCTACTCTCTGTCTGTCAAGCGCGATGACGAATTGGGAGAATTGATGGTCGCATTCAATCAAATGTTTCACCGAGTCTACCAGGAAATTGCACAGCGGAAACAAGCTGAAGAAATATTGCGCGCCGAACAAGAAAAGTCGGAACGTTTATTGCTAAATATCTTACCAGCAATGATTGCCGATCGCCTAAAACAAGGTCAGATAAATATTGCAGACGGATTTGCCGAGGTTACGGTTTTGTTTGCCGATATTGTAGGCTTTACCGAAATATCCTCCCGCACATCTCCTGAAGAATTAGTCAAATTGCTTAACAAAATATTTTCAGCCTTCGATTGTTTGAGCGAAAAATACGGCTTAGAAAAAATTAAGACGATCGGCGACAATTATATGGTAGCAGGCGGTTTGCCGCTGCCCTGTACAAATCATGCAGAATCTATTGCCGAAATGGCCCTAGAAATGCAGCAAGAAATTATGAAATTCCGCGACGAATGCGGTAAACCTCTTAATATCCGTATTGGCATCAATACTGGCCCCGTTGTGGCAGGTGTCATCGGCACTAAAAAGTTTATTTACGATTTGTGGGGAGATGCTGTGAATACAGCAAGCCGCATGGAATCTCAGGGACTTCCTGGTAAAATTCAAGTTAGCAGCTCAACTTATAAGTTGCTGTGCGATAAGTATTTGTTGGAAAAACGCGGTAAAATTAATGTTAAAGGCAAAGGCTCTATGACGACTTATTTGCTCAAAGGCAGAAAATTGTAACTGACAATTTTAACTGTCGCCAGGGAATACGTGGTATGGGGCAGATGTTCCCTGGCAGCCGCCCTCAGTACCAAACTAGATTTTTTTTAACGAACCGCGTTGGCGTAGCCTGCGCGAAGCGCTTAGGCGCGTTGCGCGAAGCCGTTCCCGTAGGGTAGGATGCAAAGGAAGAGATGAAGAAGGAAGAAAAAAAATTACGCACGCACTCTATTTGTAGGGGTGTATTTGCACCTTACTCAAATTTATTGAACCATCAAGAATTAAAAAATATAACAAAAAATTCACAATTGAGTTGAGATTGCTATATTAAAATGCGAGTTGATATTAGTTAGATGGGTAAAGATGACGGCTAATCAAAAGCATATTTCTTCAAGTTCACCGATTTGGCAGCCCTTCACGCAAATGAAAACTGCTCCCCCGCCGCTGAAGGTAATTCGCGGTAAAGGAGCGCTGCTGGAATTAGAAGACGGGCGGCAAATTCTCGACTGTATTTCTAGTTGGTGGGTGACGATTCACGGACACAGCCATCCGGTTCTGGCTGAGGCTCTTTACAAACAAGCTCAAACTTTAGAACACGTAATTTTTGCGGGATTTACTCACGAACCCGCACAGAAACTTGCTGATAAATTGATAAGTCACACGCCTGATTCTTTGACGCGAATCTTTTTTTCGGATAACGGTTCGACTGCTGTTGAAGTTGCTCTGAAAATGGCTTTTCAATATTGGCTAAATGTTGGAGAAACTAACCGCACTAACTTTATTAGTTTTGAGGGAGGTTATCACGGTGATACTGTGGGCGCGATGTCTGCTGGCAGAAGTTCGCTGTGGTGGGAGCCTTTTGCGCCTTTAATGTTTCCTGGGGATGTTGTGCCTTTTCCGGCGACTTTTGACGGGGATGCGGAGGTGGAAAGCAAGGAGGCGGAGAGTTTGGAGAAGTTGGAGTTTTTGTTGCAGCAGGGCGACTGTGCGGGCATTTTTATTGAGCCTTTGGTGCAAGGTGCTGGGGGAATGCGAATGTGCCGCCCAGAGTTTTTGCGGGCGATCGCACAAATGGCCCGCCAGTTTAATGTATTGTTGATTTACGATGAAGTGATGACTGGTTTTGGCCGCACGGGCGAACTGTTTGCCTCGGTTAAATCGGGAACTGCACCGGATATCATGTGTTTGTCTAAGGGATTGTCTGGTGGCTGCTTGCCACTTTCTGTCACAATGGCTTCGGAGGATATTTATCAAGCTTTCTGGCGAGATGAATCGGACAAAGCTTTTTATCACGGTCATTCTTACACCGGAAATCCTTTAGCTTGTGCGGTGGGTGTAGCATCCTTGGAGCTTTTGGAGCAAAACCCAAATGTGTATCAAGGGATGGAAAAACTGCACCGCAAATACCTGAATCAATGGCTGATAAATCATCCTAAACTCGAACGGATTCGGACTTGCGGCACCATTGCAGCAATGGATGTCAAAACCGAAAGCAGTTCCGGTTATTTTAATGATATCGCTCCTATGTTGAAAGCCAGATTTCTCGAAGCGGGTTTTTTGCTCCGCCCTTTGGGAAATACGCTTTACTTGATGCCTCCCTACTGCATTTCTCCCGATGAACTAGAATCGATTTATCGGGCGATCCGTCAGGTTTTGGATACTTTGTAAACTCTTTAATTTTAGTGATGAATTTACCCAATTGGAACGATTTGGCTGACGACGCGCTGGCGGGCAAATGTATCTCTCGCGAGCAATCTTTAGCCGTATTGCGTGCACCGGATGAGGTTTTGCTGGAACAACTAAACGCAGCTTATCGGGTGCGCCGCCATTACTGGGGAAACCGCGTCAGATTGCACTATTTGCTAAACGCTCAAAGCGGCCTTTGTCCTGAAGATTGCCATTATTGTTCTCAGTCCAAAATCTCGACTGCAGAAATAGAAAAATATCCGCTTTTAGCTAAGGAAAAAATTCTGGAAGCTGCCGGGCGCGCGGCCGATTTAAAAGCTGGTACGTTTTGTTTGGTAATTTCTGGCCGCCAACCCAACGCATCTACTTTCGATCGCGTTTTGGATGCTGTCGAGACTGTGAAGGCAAATTACAACCTAAAAATTTGCGCTTGTTTGGGGTTGTTGAGCGAGGAACAAACTCACCGTTTGGCTAAAGCTGGAGTCGATCGCGTAAATCACAATCTCAATACTTCCGAATCGTACCACACGGACATCTGCACAACTCACACTTTTGGCGATCGCACAGAAACCGTCGAACACGTAAAAGCAGCGGGAATCACCACTTGTTCCGGCGGAATTTTGGGGATGGGCGAATCGGATGACGATGCGATAGACTTAGCGCTTTCCCTGCGAAAATTGGGCGTTACTAGCGTACCCGTCAACTTTTTCATTCCGATTCCCGGCACGCCCTTTGCAGGTTTAAACACATTAAATCCCCGCCAATGTTTGCGAATTCTCTGTATGTTCCGATTTTTGCTACCCAGCCAAGAAATTCGGATTGCTGGGGGAAGGGAGGTGCATTTGCGTTCCTTGCAACCCCTGGGACTCTACCCGGCTAATTCCATCTTTGTGGGCGATTATCTGACTACCCCCGGACAAGCTGCACATCAAGATTGGGATATGATTCGAGATGCAGGATTTGCGATCGAATCTCCCGAAGGTTCTCTCTTAGAAGTTGATTCAGCAGTTACCAAATCCGCACAAAAAACCCTGGTTGTTTAACTATTATAGCAGTTTTCAATCGGATGAAATAGAGTAGGAAATGGTAGATTAAATAGAATAGGACACGGCAGTGCCGTGTCTCTACGGTTGAGATTCTTCAATCTCGAATCTAAAATCCTACAAGAGGGGGAAATTGTGGACAAACGCGAAGAAATTACGATCGCAGAATACCAAGCAACCGCCGAATCTTTCCTGCAAGGAACATGGCATCACGACGTATCCCAAAATCGATCCGCACTCACCGCTGCCATGCCCCGCAATCCGGGTAAAATCCTCGATATAGGATGCGGGCCCGGACGAGATTTAGTAGCGTTTAAAAGCCAAGGACACACAGTGGTAGGCTTAGATGCAACCCCGGCTTTTGTAGAAATAGCAAAAAAGTTATCCGGCTGCGAAGTTTGGCAGCAATCCTTTCTAAATCTCGACTTACCAAAGGCCGAATTTGACGGTATTTTTGCCAATGCTTCCCTGATTCACGTTCCCAGCGACAAAATGGTAAAAGTGCTCGAAGATTTGCACAAAGCCTTAGTTGCCGGCGGTGCAATTGTCATGTCAATGTGCCGGGGAAATTGGGAAGGCTACGACGAGCGGCCGACCGGAAAACGCTACACAGCAGGATGGGAATACGAAACTTTAGCACCTTGTTTAGAACAAGCAGGATTTGCAATATTCAACCACTACTACCGCCCCCCCAGCTTACCGCGCGAAGCTCAATCTTGGGTAGTAATGGTGGGAAAAAAAATCTAAAAAAAATCCGGAATTACCAAATCCTTCCCCTCTCTTCCTCTGCGCCCTCTGCGCCCTCTGCGGTAAAAAAAACAAATTCACAAATTCACAGAGAATTGTTGTATAATACTCCCCAATCAAGAAAACCAATTTCTGCACAAATTAAAACCAAACTTATATGACAGAGAAATTGCATATCTTTTTAGCAGGTGCTAGCCGAGGCGTTGGCTTAGAAATCGCAAAATATCTCGCAGCACAAAAGATGCAAGTAACAGCACTTTTGCGATCGCCCAACCACCGCACCGAATTAGAAACAATGGGCATCAAAGTCGTGACTGGCGACGCTTTGGACGCATCGGCAGTGGAAGCTGCAATGGCTGGCGGCGAACCAATTCATGCTGCAATCAGCACCGTTGGCGGCTTGCCAAAGGATGGGGAAAGAGCCGATTATTTGGGCAACAAAAACTTGATTGATGCTGCCGTCAAAGCAGGCGTGCAAAAGTTTATTTTAGTTTCGTCTATCGGCAGCGGTAACACTGCCGGTGCTTTGCCGCCACAAGCTTTAGAAACTTTGCGCCCGGTGTTAATTGAAAAGGAAAAAGCGGAAAATCATTTGATAGCAAGCGGGATGATTTATACTGTGATTCGTCCGGGCGGATTGAAATCGGAACCGGCGACGGGGAACGGTGTTTTGACGGAAGATTGTCGGGTGGCGGGAACGATTCACCGGGCGGATGTAGCGGATTTAGTTTGTCAGTGTTTAGTTTCTGATGCTGCTAATAATAAGGTTTTGTCGGCGGTAGATCAACAAATGGTTTACGGCAATTTAGAATATGAGGTATTAAATCTTTAGGGGCGGGTTTAGCGCAAAATAATTGTATTTTTTGGGCGGGCTAGAAGCCCACCCCACAAGAAAATTCACTTCTTGTGGAACAGGCCGGACAGCCTGTTTGGGCGGGCGGCCCACAAGAAAATTCAATTCTTGTGGAACAGGCCGGACAGCCTGTTCAAAAAAATGATGCCTCATGTGAGTAAAACTCGATCGCCCTCAAGAATCGAAAGGCTTAATCCACGATCGCCCGAAGGGTTGAATCAACAAACGCCCGATCGCCAAATCCAACACCAAACGCGCGATCGCAAACAATACCACGCTCTCCACCGCACCAACCGCAAACGGCAATAACTCCTGCAAACCCGGTATTTTCCCCGCGTCAAAAGAAAATCCCGCATCCAACTGTCCAAAAGCCCGCACCAGCCCAAAAGCCAACACCACACCAGATTTAAGGTGCGGGTTAGTATCGCACCGGATAGCGTAGCGGTAGGTAACGCCGAATAAGAAACCGCCCAAAAGCACCATCACTCCTCTGAAGGCAAAATTTAGGTCAACGGCCATTACCTGCAAGCTCGCCAGAGAATCCCACCAACGGGCTAGGATTAAGCTGTTAACCAGGGCGATCGCCCCAAAACCAAAAAAACAAGACAAAGCAGCAACAGTCCCTGCTTTCAAAGATTCTACCCGTTCAGCGAAACTAAAATTTGACGAGTCCTTCACAGCGCCCTCATTTCAAAAATGGCTCAAATTGACTTATCATATGGGTTGAAGTCACTTTGTACAGTTTGTTCAATAAATAGCTATGGATATTTTGTCACTCGGTTGGGTTTCGGTGCTAGTTCTGTTCTCCTTCTCAATTTCAATGGTAATTTGGGGCCGCAACGGTTTTTAGATTCCACAATAGCTGGCGGGGCAGGCCCAAAAGCCTGCCCGATCTTTGATTTTGCCAGCAACGTGCGATCGTGCAATCTCACCCTATTGAGGCAGCGGCAGATGAACAATTTGGTCTTGATATTCCTCATCAAAAGCTGCCTCCACAATCAAAGTTAACTCATCAATTGTCTGACCGATACTCAAATTTGCATTTAAAATTAAAATTCCTGGTACGTGACGACCTGCGGCAATGTGGTCTGCCAAATGTACCGGCATAGATTTGCGGTTATTTGTCACCAAAATAAATCCATTTTCCTCGCACCAGCAAAGAATCTCTGGGTCTTTAGTGCCTTTTGGCGGAACATCATTTTACCCGACAGCCCGCATCACAAAGCTGGAATTCCGCAGGAGATATTGAGATTGATAAACAGGATCGACATTTTCATCCGAGAGATACTTGAGACTCATTAGCTATTTTCATTGCTTCTCTTTCAGCTTTAAACTTCATCAATTTGACAACAACTGGTGGGGGATTTCGTCGCTGTTCTTCTAGCATTTTATCGCTCCATGCCAGCCAATCATCTATGTAAGCTGTAACGGCTTCTTGGTTGTGCAGATAATACAAAATAGTGGCATAAACTTGTTCTAAAGTAAGTGTTTTGTAAGATTCAGCAATTTCTTCGGGATGCCGCTTTTTGTATGTAAAATCGTAAAGAATAGTTTCAATTCCTACCCTTGTGCCTTTGACCCGAATATCATCGGGACGCAAAAAGTCGAAGTAATCTTCGAGTTGCATAGTTGACCTCGCTATTTCTTTGTACTATTGTACTACATTTGAGCGCGCGATCGGCAACAAGTTTCATCTTGGCTGCCCCAATTTCATTGGCTCAGATGCTACCATAGTCTCAACACTATTTCCCAACACCTTTAACCAAAACGAAATCAGCCGAATTCCCAACATGACAGCCAAAAAAATATTAATGCTAGTCGGCGACTTTGTAGAAGACTACGAAGTAATGGTACCCTTCCAAGCACTGCAAATGGTAGGTCACACAGTCCATGCAGTCTGCCCGGACAAAGCCGCCGGCCAAACAATTCGCACCGCAATTCACGACTTTGAAGGCGACCAAACCTACAGCGAAAAACCCGGTCACAATTTCACTTTAAACGCGACTTTTGACGAAATCAATCCCGCCGATTACGACGCTTTGATCGTCCCCGGAGGAAGAGCCCCAGAATACATCCGCCTCAACGAACAAGTGCTGCAAATTACCCGTTACTTTGCCAGCAACAAAAAGCCGATCGCATCTATTTGTCACGGCTTGCAAGTCCTAACCGCCGCCGGCGTGCTCGAAGGCAAGCGCTGCACCGCATATCCCGCTTGCAGCCCCGACATACTCCGGGCAGGCGGCAAATATACAGAAGTTCCCGTTACCGAAGCCGTCGTCGATGGCAACTTAGTCACCGCCCCCGCATGGCCAGCACATCCTAACTGGCTGGCTGAATTTCTCAAAGTTTTGGGGACAAAGATCGAACATTTAGATAGTCATTAGTTGTTAGTCATTAGTTGTTAGTTGTTAGTTGTTAGTTGTTAGTTGTTAGTTATTAGTTGTTAGTTGTTAGTTGTTAGTTGTTAGTTGTTAGTTGTTAGTTGTTAGTTGTTAGTTGTTAGTTGTTAGTTGTTAGTTATATCGTTTCCAGTTGCATCGGAATAATAAAATCGATTCAACAGCTAACAGTCAACAGTCAACAGTCAACAGTCAACAGTCAACAGTCAACAGTCAACAGTCAACAGTCAACAGCTAACAGTCAACAGCTAACAGTCAACAGTCAACAGTCAACAGCTAACAGTCAACAGTCAACAGTCAACAGTCAACAGTCAACAGTCAACAGTCATTGATATTAGTTGTTAGTCAAATGAAAACTTTAACAGTCAAAGTTAAACCAAATTCCAAACAGCAAAGCATCGAAGAACAACCCGACGGCAGCCTGAAAGTACATCTCAAATCGCCGCCAGTCGATGGAAAAGCCAATCAAGAATTAATCGTGCTGTTGGCGAAAAAGTTTAAAGTGCCGAAATCTGCGATCGCGATTAAATGCGGTTTTTCCTCCCGCAATAAACTTGTGGAAGTTCCAATCGAACCATCAACTTAGAAATCAAGTTCAGCACAAATCTATCTAAAGACGGATTCAGACTCAACTTTAAAATCCTATATTAGTAGTTGTAGAGTTAAAAAAAAAAATAATGAGTATTGACAACAGAGTAGAAGCTACAGCTAAAAATATTGAAGGCAAAATCCAAGAAGCTGTTAGCGAAGTTACAGGCGATCGAAAAGATAAATTAGAAGGTCAAGCCAAGCAGGACAAAGCATCGGCTATGCACCTGAAAGAAGACCTCAAAGATAAAGCAAAAGAGATTGTAGACAAAGCTTAGTCAAAGTATTTGCTAAAATTTTCCTGCCTACTGAATCCCGCAAACACACAGTTTGCTGGCTTTTTTTTGTTCGCGCAAACTTGTAGGATGGGTGAAGGGGGGGTATTAGTGTCAACAAACAGGTCAAACCATTGATAAATCTCGCTTTTAGCTGAGGCCAGATCCCCCTCGCATCCCCCTTAAGAAGGGGGACTTTGAGAAGAATCTTGTCCCGGCGACTATGTGGGGGTGACGGGAGAAGCAAGATGCTCTTCCCCAACTGTGATGGGGGTGACGGGAGACGCAAAATGCTCTTGTCCCACCCTGCTTCTTAAGGGGGGTTAGGGGGGATCTGGCCTAATAGTCAAACAGTAGACCGCTACTACATAAGACGTGTTTGTTGACACAAATGTCAGGAAAACACCTCGCGACACCAAGAAACTAACACACCCGCCTAGTCCCTCAAAATCGCTGCCAATAAAAAAGCTAGAGATTCATATCCCTAGCTCGAAACATCGCACAATTAGTTTTTAGAGTTGGCGCGGGCGATGGCTGTTTCCAAACCCGCCTTACCCGCTGCCACCTAAATTAAATCAGCACAATATCATTCGTCGTCAATCCTGGTCTGCCGTTGAGGTTGGCCAGTGTAATGGCTGCCTGCGGTCCGGAACCGTCAGGATCGAACAACAAGCGACCCGTGTTGTCGTCGGCGTTCAGTCGATTTTCATAGATCAGGAGTGGTGCTGACGGGTTTAGCCCGCCATTACCATCGTATGGTGTGTCCTCAAGCACTAATAACTGCTCGAAACGGGGTCGGCTCGGCCCATTCACATTACCAAAGTTGAAGGCATTGCTATTCAAGACTATCTTGTCTACGCCTGCTTCAAAGTCACCGATCTGGTCTGGGTTGGTACCCAGTGGCGTACCCAGAGTGACGCCCTCGCCGAAGTTGTTGTAGTAGAAGCTGTCACTGCCGAAGCCACCAATCAGGGTGTCTGCACCGGGCCCACCGCCGAGAGAGTCGTTACCGTTTCCTCCGATCAAAAAGTCGTTCCCAAAGCCGCCCAACAGCGTGTCGTTTCCGTCACCAGCATCTAAGGTATCGTTTCCGTCAACTCCTGGGGTAAAAGGAAGACTGGGCGGGCCGCCGAACAGTATGTCGTCGCCAGAACCGGTAGTAATCACATCACTGCCGTTGCCGCCGGTGATGAAGTTGCTGCCTAAGTTATCGGTAATGACGTTTACCACTGTGCCGCCGGCAAAGTTGACAGTGCTAGCGTAGGAGATGGTGTCGTTACCGCCAAGCGAGCCAATTAATTGATCGCGCGTGCTGCCAAACACGATCGCGTCATTGCCTTCACCACCGTTCATGAGGTTGGTGACGGTGAAGCTGCTGCCAATAGGATTAGTGTAGCCAATTAACCGATCGTTGCCCAGCCCGCCGTCGAGAGTAACCAAAGCAGTACCAGTACCAGCAAAAATAGCCTTGGTAGCATCGATCGTATCGTTGCCATCTCCACCGCTGGCTTGAGTAAAGGTACCGCTCAAAGTGTCATTGCCTTCGCCGCCGACCATTGTATCAGTCGCAAAAGCTGCCACGATCGTGTCGTTGCCCGATCCGCCGTCGAGCAAGTTCCGACCGGCGAAACCTGGAAATGCACTCGATGCGCCTACACTCGAAAGTACATTCGGCACGCTCCGCGACTGGATGAAGTCGTCGCCTGCACCTCCCAGGGCGGTATCCTGCGTGGCAAAAACTTCGATCGTGTCGTTGCCGTCGCCGCCGTCAAAGAAGTTTCTGCCGCCGCCAAAGTCGCCGATCCCGCCGTAGAGGGAATCGTTGCCCCCACCGCCGAGCAAAGTCGTTCTCTCAATGCCGATCGTGATGACGCTGGAAGAAAATGGGCTCGACTGGGTAGAGTTTCTAATGACTAAGATATCGTCGTCTAGATCGCCGGACAGGTAGCTGCTGCTGGCGACACCTGTTAAGGTGTCGTTACCTTTACCGCCGAAGAGACTGTCTCTCTGATTGATACCTACAACCAAGTCGTCGCCCAAGTCGCCCCGCAAGTAGTTGCTGCCTTCATTGCCAGCGAAGCCAATAGCCAAGCCACCTGGTAAAGAAAGGTTGTTGCCGCCCCCTGCGATGAAGAAGCCGAGCGCGTCATTGCCCTTGCCGCCGTAGAGCGAGTCTCTTCTCTGCGCCCCTCCCAGCATCGTATCGGCGTCCTCATTACCAAACATGAGGTTCGCTTCGACAGTACCTTGCAGGAAGTCTTCTCCCGCACCGCCGTACAGCGTAGCGCGGGCTTCAGCTACTATGGTGTCATTGCCTCCGTCGCCAAACAGCAAGGCGGGAGTCCGCTGGGATCTGATGGAATCTTCGTCTTCGCCGCCGTATAGAGTATCGTTCGGGCCGACGGAAGTCAGTGTATCGTTATCGCCTTGGCCAAATATTAAACTGCCGCCCAGGGTGGAAGTTCTTATTACATCCGCCCCGGCTCCGGCGAATATTGTATCCGGACCCAGTCCCGGAAGGTTTAAATCTAATTGATTAGGATCGTCACTTAAAGTTGTCATACAGCTTCACTCCTCTACTTGTTGGTCATCGCTTTCGCGACTGCAGACACTGCCTCGAACACCGAATGTTTGGATGCCGCTGTAGTTTAACCTGTTTGTCAGCCGCAAGTCTAGCCTGGTGGCGTTAACTCTGTTTAGACTTTCTCCCTCGCCGACTTTTTGGTTGTAAGCTTTTATTTTCAATGTCTTCACCCTTTAATAATCCTTGTGCAATCTCTCAGGTGCTCACGCTCTCTTATGACGCGGCTCTTATTATTAATGTTCCGTTCTGGATTGGCGGTCGGGGATCGCGTCCGGGGGAGGAAATTAAAGATTAATCAAAAGATTAATTAAAGGTAGATCCAGGCGATCTCGAAGACCAGGAAAAATTGGGAGATTGGTTAATTGATAACAAGACTTTGTGGCAATTTCCGGTTTCTCTGGCAGGGCCGTCTTTAAATAATTATGGTACGGGTCGAATTAGCCAACCGCATTTCAGGGCTGTTTCATTCTATTGTAGGGGCGGCAAATAGTGGCTGCCCCGGTTTCTCGCCAAACACCTACCATATTGTGGATGGGGAGGGTCGGCACTCCGGGCAGGACAAGAGTCAAAACCCTGGTTTTCCAGAGCAATCTTATAGTTTGGAGTACCGCTTTGGGGTCTAGAAGTCTACACCCCGCTTGAGTTCTACGCCCCGATCGCCGTAGTGTTTGTGACAGTATACCTCGGAGTGTACGCTTGCCAAATCAAAGTAAGCGTGGGGTTTGTGACAGCGCCCCGTGATGATGATTTCTGTATCGCGGGGCTTCCGCAGCAGGGCTTCGACGATCGGCTCTACCGGCAGCAGTTCTAAGTCTACTGCGGGATTGAGTTCGTCGAGCACGATCGTTTTGTACCAGCCGCTGGCGATCGCCGTTTTGGCGATTTCCCAGCCGCGTTCTGCTTCGATCGAGTCTAGCTCTTGCTGTTGTCCCCGCCAAACTATAGCATCTCGACCGCACCGTTGGTGATCGACTAACTGCGGGTAACTTTGTCGCAATGCTGCAATTGCCGCATCTTCTGTATAACCGGTACCGCCTTTGAGCCACTGCACGATTAACACCCGGTGAGATTGGTCTTGGCTGATACCCCTGCCGATCGCCTGCAACGCTTTCCCCAAGGCGCTCGTAGACTTGCCTTTGCCGGCTCCGGTGTATATTTCGATACCCGAAATATTGTACTCGGCTCCTGCGGGGCGATCGTGGGGTTTCATTTCTGAGTGCAAGTCGGCAATATCCAGCAAAGCTTCGGGGGCTGCTCGGCCCGTGGCGATTACTTCTAAATATTCTGGTTTGTTTTTGAGGGTTTGGACTATTTCGTCAGTTGGCAGCAAACCTAAGTCCAGTACGGGGTTTAGTTCGTCTAGAACCACGACGGAATAGAGTTCGCTGGCGATCGCTCCTTTGGCGATGTCCCAGCCCCGCTGAGCTTCGGCGCGATCGAACCGGGTGATTGCTTCGGCCCCAAAATATTCGGCTCTGCCGGTGCGTACTTGGTCGATCAGGTGCGGAAATGCCCGTTGCAGGGCTTCTATGGCCCCGTCTTCGTCGTAGGAGCGGCCGGGGCCTTTGAGAAAGCGCAGCAACAAAATTCGGGTAGGCGAGTCGGAATTGATACCCAGCCCGATCGAGCGCAACACTACTCCCAAAGCTGCCTGGGACTTGCCTTTACCAGCGCCGTCGTAGACGTGAATCTGACCCGCTGCCCGTTCCGAGCGGGATGAGGCTGTCCGAATACCAATGCCATTCCTTATCATAATCAGCAGTTATTTGAGTCTGTCTTGGGGTGGGTATTCGATCGCGCGCCTTGAATGTTGAATGTTTCCATTGTGCAGGCGGATCTCAAAAGATTATAGGATACAGCCTAAACGACCTGATTTTCACAAGGGCGATCGAGGACGATTAAGCGCCAAGACCTGTGGCTCTTGATTATTCCGCTGGTGCTGTACAATTAAAATCTAACACGGGCTGATATACCTGAAAGCTTATGATTGCAAATGTTTTCCCATTTCGGACTGTTTTGGTGCAAGTTTTAATTATTTTTTTGGCAATCGCGATCGAATCGTGGTTTCTCCAAAAATTACTGAAACTCGGCCCCAAAACCAGCGTTGAATATACAGCCATCCTCAATCTCGGTTGCACTTGCGTAGGTTGGTTAGTTTTCTTCGGCATTGAAAGCGTTCTTCCCAAAGATTTGCGAGAACAGCTCATCGGTTATATTTTATTAGGCGGAAACCCGAATATTTACCCAACCATAACTACGCTCGCAGTTTTGTTGTTGGCAATAACTTTTCTAGTCAAATGGCAGGGTTTAGCAATCATAGAAAACTGGGTTTTAGGCAACAAAAAAGCTTCCAAGCCTCAGTTTTTAGGGCCGCCCACCCTCACCCGCCGTCCGATCAAAAAGACTTTTCAAGTAACTACCCAGTTTGGGGCAGTTTTAATCGCCCACACTGTTAGCAATTTCGTTATTTTAACAGTGTTATTTTTGCAAAGCGTCAATAATTGAAATCTATGATGAAGCAATTTTTGGATGTTACTCAGCAACTAACTAAGCTGAGTAACAGCGTTTGGGAAACTAATAAAAAAGTCCAAAAGGCGATGATGCCGCCTAGAGTTGTCCACTGGAAGACTCCTTTACTGCTCAGCATCTTTTTAGGTTTGCTGGCAGTGGCTGCAATCACTGACTTGCGGACGAGAACTCTGATGTTTGACATGAGCTGGTTGTTGTTTGCACTTTCAATGGGTTTGCTGACCAGCCAGAAACCTTTTATAGTTAAAGGAGTAAGTCTGAGTCCGTGGGTGACAAGCATCATAATTGGTCTGTGGTTGCTGATCAGATTGCCGTCGGACAAGAAGGAAATAGCATGGATAGTCGGCCCAATTATAGCAGTAGTAGTTCTTGCTATAATCAGGGTTTGGAAGAGCGATTCAAAACGGGAAAGTATCAGGGAGTTGATGCGCCCTCATTTTTTGATGATTACTCTAATTCATGTGACGTTTTCCTGTTGGTTTGCATTTCACTTTTTAATTCAAGGTTGGATACAACAGTATCCGAGTATTTTATCACAGGATTTGAGGCAAAGCGATTATGTGGTGACATTTCAACAGCCAACTATCAATCCCTCCCGAGGAGTTGTCATCCTCAATGCAATGGAGCGATACCTAAAAAATGAAGCTCGCACCAAACCGTGGCCGCAGGTAGAGCAAATGTTGATAGATATTGACAACGAGCGCTTTTTTCTGAAAAATCGAGCGTTAAGCACAATTGGATCGGTCCCAGAAGATGGTAGCTGGGATGTCAAAACTTCGATCGTTCAAGGACAGTCCCGCTATCAATTAGAGATGCAGGCAACCTGGATGGGGCTGGTTTTTAGACCGGAAATATATTCGTTTACCAAGTCTTGCGAGGTGTTCGATACAGCCAATCGGGCGACTGTAACCTGCGACGCTATCAAACGCTCAAAACCCGGACTGAAAAAAGATGGAACTGCCGGAGACGGTCAAGTTTGAGCCAGTCTCTGGCGGTTGGGAGATGGGGAGAATTGCCCGCAACCCGAAGCGAAACTTCGGGAGCATCTCAGTTTTTTCCGTTTAATTATAGTGCGAGTTCTTAAGCTCGCACTATAATCAAAAAAATGCTTTTTACAAAAATGAGATGCTCCCAATCCTTCTTCCTGATGAAGTTGGACGGAAAGCAGTTGCCAGTTGTCAGTTGTCAGTTGCCAGTTGTTACCAATAACAAATAACAAATAACAAATAACTACTGACTAATGACGGCAGGAGGGCGGGCACGCACCATCCTTCTTCCTTCTTCCTTCTTCCTTCTTCCTTCTTCCTTCTTCCTTCTTCCTTAAACTAAAATATGACGAAAGTTTCCAGCGGGTTAATAACTAGATGAGTTTGAGAAGAATTTTGACAGTAGCGATTAATGTATTTTGGGAAGTAATTCGCGATCGCATCCTTTACTTAATTATTATTTTTGCTCTGTTGATGGGAGCAGCGGTACGTTTGATACCGGAATTGGCGGCGACAACCGAGAAAAAAATAATCTTAGATATCGGTTTGGCTGGTATCAGCATTCTCGGTTTAATTGTCACAGTCTTGGTGGCTACCGGACTGGTAAACAAAGAAATTGAAAAGCGGACTGTTTACCTGTTAGTTGCTAAACCGATAAGTCGGGCTGAATTAATTGTGGGCAAGCACTTGGGGCTGTCGGCGGTGCTGGCGGTGCTGGTAGCAGCAATGACTGTTATCTATCTGCTGATTCTGAGTTTGAGCCGGATTCCTTACCCTTTGGAAAGCATTTTAATCGCTTCGCTGTTTGTCTGGTTTGAGCTGTGTCTCATGGCTGCTGTCGGGATTTTATTTGGGGTGTTTAGCAGTTCGCTGCTGGCAAGTCTACTGACATTTGGCGTTTATTTGATGGGACATTCGACGCGGGATTTGGTGGCTGTTGGTAAGTTAACGAAAAATCCTGGCATTGAACAATTGATGATGGGACTTTATCTGGTTTTGCCGGATTTAGCCCGATTCAATTTGAGAAATGATGCTGTTTACGGACAAGTGCCTTATTTGCCGGGTTTGATTACAGATGCTGGCTACGGTTTGCTTTATGTGCTGCTGCTGCTGTCAGTTGCGATCGCCATATTTTCCCGCCGGGAATTTTAAAACGCGCCTTGCACACCGCCTGGGGCAATGGTTTGTAGTGAGGACTAAATTCCTCACTACAAACCTATTTTACGATCGAATTAGCGCGCTAAGATATAGAGAAGGTTGTCGATCGCCCATCTCGACTAAAACTCAAATTTTTATGGGTAAAATGAGGTGACTTATGACTGCTGTAATTCAAAAACCGATATCGCAGCTAAAGATTACTTGGCCCCTGCTGCCCGATGATTTTATCCTACCAGATGACCCTGTAGACGATACAGACCATCCCTTGCTAGCTCACGGTTTACGCCAGTCTGTAGTGGATTCCCCGGAACTAATCCAAGACGCACTAATAGTTTCTAATTTTGCTTTGTGCGCGGCTGTGGACGATCGCACTATTTGCAAAGCCCCAGACTGGATGTACGTGCGGCCAGTGCAACCTTGGCCCCACAGCTATCCGCGCCGCAGTTACACGCCTCATACCGAAGGAACAGTTCCCTTTGTAGTGATGGAATTTCTGTCAGCTACTTACGGCGATGAATATTCTGTCGAACACACAGAAGAAATCGGAAAATGGTTTTTTTACGAACAAGTAATCAAAGTTCCTCGCTATGTGATTTTTCGACCGCCTACGGGCAAAATAGAAGTTTATGCGCTCGAATCCGAGCGTTACGACAATCAAAATCCCGATGAAAACGGGCGCTATTTAATACCTGGATTAAATCTATTTTTGGGAGTTTGGGAGGGAACTCGCGAAGGTAGAACGGGCTCTTGGCTGCGCTGGTGGAATGCGGGAGGAGAGTTACTTTTGTGGCCGGAAGAACGGGCGAAAAACGAACGCCAGCGGGCGGAAAACGAACGCCAGCGGGCCGATCGCCAACAGCAAGACAAAGAGTTAGCCGAGACGCTGCTGGAACAAGAAAGACAGCGAAATCAAGAACTTTTGGCGAGATTGGCAGCCCTCGGTATCGATCCAGAATAGCACGAGAAGGAAGTTCGGCAGCAGATGTAACGGATGTCAAGAAGCGGCAAGAAGGTAACAGATCGCGATCGGCTTTGTCGATATCTTTTTGTTTAGTCTAGTTTTTTGCTCCTGTGTTTGTAATGTAACAAAACTTTGAAATTATGTTAGCTCAAAAATCAGAACAATTAAAAGATATTTTCGCGCAGATGGAACGGGCGCTGATTGCCTACTCTGGCGGCATTGACAGCACTTTGGTGGCAAAAATTGCTTGGGACGTTTTGGGCGATCGCGCTTTGGCAGTTACCGCAGTTTCCCCGTCTCTACTGCCAGAAGATTTAGAAGACGCGCGCATTCAAGCCGCAGAAATTGGCATTGTCCACGAGGAAGTAGAAACTCAGGAAATGGCCAATCCCAATTACACTTCTAACCCGGTTAATCGCTGCTATTTCTGCAAAAGCGAACTGCACGATACTTTGAAACCGCTAGCACTAGAAAAGGGTTATCCTTATGTGGTGGATGGGGTGAATGCAGACGATTTAAAGGATTACCGTCCCGGAATTCAGGCTGCGAAGGAACGCGGCGCGCGATCGCCTTTAGCAGAAGTCGGCATGACTAAATTTGAAGTGCGACAGTTAGCAAAAGAATTGGGTTTGCCTTGGTGGGACAAACCGGCTCAACCTTGTTTGAGTTCGCGCTTTCCCTACGGCGAAGAAATCACTGTTGCCAAGTTGCAAAGAGTGGGGCGCGCCGAACGGTATTTGCGGCAGTTGGGGCTGAAAAATTTGCGGGTGCGATCGGATGGAGATACGGCGCGAATTGAACTGCCGCCGGAGCAGATTCAAGAGTTTGTGGTAAATGCGGATTTGCCTGGATTGGTGGCGGTGTTTCAGGAGTTTGGTTTTGTGTACGCGACTTTGGATTTGGAGGGGTTTCGCAGCGGGAAATTAAATCAGGTTTTGCAACCTGAGCTTTTGGGGGCGAAAGGTTGATTAATTATCCTGAAAAAATGTCACTACAACCGTGTCTTCGTCGCGATCGCATTTAACTTGAAAACGGCGCTGAGGATAAAGCGATTTTAGGCGACTTTCCCACATCTGAGCTAATGCTTGTCCTAAATACAATAAATTGTCACTGCTAGCGTTTTGGGCACCGGGGAGAATGTCATCAATGTGCTGGTGGTTCATCACCTGCTCAATTGCAGCGACATCATTCCCCAGTTCGATTTTCCACTGTTCGTAGATTTGACTGTTAAAGGCTTCGGACAAAAAGATGCCGCCTTCATGTTCGACAAAATCTGGCCAGAATAGTTTTGTGAAAGCTATGGCAATTTCAATATTAGCAGATCCAAAAAGATAATCCCAGAGTGAAAAATCATCGCCGTTGGCTTTTTTCCACTGCTGGAAATCGCTGAGTTGATCTGCATTCAAGGATATTTGTTCGATGAACATAATTTCTAGGGTATTTCATCCAATCTAGCTGGCCTAACTGTTTTCTCAGCTTGCACGTAAATGTCTCCTGCTGAGTTTTGGTTGTGTTTGTATTCAACGGCGTGAGGTGTCGGCACATTTGCATGAGCCCTTCCTTTGACATACTCACCGACCTTTTTTGTGCGGTGAGTATGTCAAAGATCGCAATTTCGATAAATTTGCATAAATCCTCATGGCTGGTTAAAGCAATAGCATAAACTGAAGTAGCAGGAAGAGTAGCAGCAAGTTTTATGAAAGTTAAATTTAGGTTGATTTCCGTCCTCTTGGCGTTGTCGCTGTCCGCGTACATCCCGTTTCGGGGGTTAGCTAACCCGCAACCTTCGGGAGATACTGTTAGTTCTGCACTGTGGTGGCAAGTTTCGGTGTACAATCAGGTGCAGCAAATTAAAGAGCAGCAATATGAAGGTTGCGTGTGGGGCGATTCTATTTCTTCGGCCCTGGGCGATTCTTTGGGAGAACAAAACTTTAATTTTGCGATCGGCGGCATGAGCTCTGTTTCCCTGCTAGAACAGCTAAAACTGGTAGTGCCGCAGGGCTTTACCTGCAAAAAATCGATTTTGGCGATCGGCACAAATGATGCTGTGTACGGGATTGGCGACGAGCAGTTTGTCAGCAATTTGAAAGAGGCGATCGCATAATTGCGATCGCTCGGCAGCAAACAGATTATTCTAATTCCTGCTTTTTATTCAACTCTTGCCGCCAGCCACAATCCTAAATTTGCAGGAACAATTGCTAGAGTTGACGAAATCAATGTTCTCATCAATAAAGTAGCAGCCGAAGAAAATATCACCGTGGAATCTAGCGGCATACAAGCCTTATTTAAGGACAAAGCTCTGAATTCAGATTTAACAATTGATGGCGTTCACCTCAATGCCAAAGGTTTAGATATATACAGAAAAGTTTTGTTAAATATTTTAAATTCTCCCTTAACAACCCGCAGTTTTGACAATATAATATACTTTTCCTAAAAACCCTGTAAAGAGCTTGCCGAATGCCTCCTCCCCAAGCATTGTGGGAGAAGTCTAATAGTTGTAGCTTTTCTCAAAAAGGTGAGGTATGCCCACGGCGGCCTATGCCCACGGCGGCCTATGCCCACGGAGCCCTATCCCGGATAGTACCTCATACCAGAGCACAGAAAGGCTATAGCTTTTCTCAAAAAGGTGAGAAGTTGAGATTTGCCATTTTTCGATTTGAGAGCGTGTCCGGTTGATTGCTATAACAGAAATGGTTCCTGGATCGCGGTAAATCGATCGGACACGATCTAACGGTTATTTGACGTGATTAGATATCAAGGATTCATGGGCTGAATTTGCTGCGGCTGCATTTGCTGTAGCTGAAGTTGCTGCTGCTGAAGTTGAAGTTGCTGATTTTCAACATTTATTTGTCGCTGTCTGTCTTCAAGTTGCAAGCGTCTGTCTTCAAGTTGCAATAATCTGTCTTCTGCTTGCCGCTGTCTGTCTTCACGTTGTATCTGTCTCTCTAGCTGTCTGTCTTCACGCTGCTCTTGTCTGTCTTGACGTTGTTCGCGAATCTGTCTGAGTTGATTTCGCCGCTCGAAATCTCCTCCCAAAAATAAGTTTTGAAAAGCGTTGATAGTTGTTTGAAACCCAGTAAAAACTCCGCTAACAGCGTTGATCCCTGTTGCAACTCCTATCACTGGCTGCAAGAAACTGTTGATATTGTCTCCTACTCTGGTATAGCCCGATCGCGCTACGAGAATCACATCATTGTTGCGGAGAACTGGATTATTGTCAGGATTCAACCCTTGAGCAAAATCCACATCGATAGTGCGGCGAGTAACAGTACCGTTGGAGTTCAAACGCAACAGTTCCACCTTATCTTTTTTCGCCCGCAATTGATTGAAACTGCCTGCAGTGAGCAAAGCTTGGTGCAGGGATGTACTGGGTTTAACCAGTAAAGCTCCAGGCCTGATTACTTCCCCCACAACATTGATGCTAATCGCGTTTGGAGAGAAACTCGTACTTCCGATTTGGGAAACTTCAGTCAAGTCTACAGTAGATGCTGTCGGGATAATTACGCTATCACCTTCTTGCAGCAAAATATCTTGAGTTGAGTCGCCTTTTTGCAGCAAATCCCACAGATTTACCATGATAGTTTGTTCGTTGCCGCCTCTGACTTGGCGGCGGATTTGCACGCGACGGATATCGGCTTCTGTAGTGATACCGCCGGCAATTTTGAGGGCTCTAGTTATTGTTGGCAAGCCCACAACTGCTCCTTGCTGCTGGTCGATAGATACAAAACTCAACTCTGTTTGTTGGTTGGTCGATCGCACATCGGAAGCAAATACAGTATAAGGCCCTGGCCGGTTCACTTCGCCGACAATTACTACACCAATTGGTTTAGTAATATCAGCGGAAAAATTAGCACTTGCTCTTTGACGGACTTCTTGAGTATTGAGGGAACTTGCTGTCGGTACAAAAATTGTATCGCCATCTCGGATCGTGACATCTTGGCGCAAATTTCCCGTATCTAAAAAATTCTGCAAATTAACTGTAATAACTTGCTCTGGCCCACCTCTGCGGGAACGGCGAATTTGGACGTTTCGCATATCTCCTGCTGACGTCACCCCTTGTGCAAGTTGCAGCATTTCCATCAAAGTCGGAAATTTTACTCCTCCTCCACTTCCTTCTCTTGCGGGATTAATTTTGTAGGAACCGGGGCGAGTAACTTCACCTGCAATACCTATATTTAGGGGGCGAGCGAGCATCAGAGTCACGGTGACAACGGGAACATTGATGAAGGGTTCGTAGCGCTTGGTAATGACGTTAGCTGCTTGTTGCAGGGTCAATCCTTGAATTGAGACGCTGCCAATGATTGGCAAATTGAGCGTCCCGTCAACTAACACTTGATATTCTTTGCTGAATTCTGGAACGCCGAAGATATCTAAAGCAATGCGATCGCCAGAACCTAAAGTATAAGCTGCTTCTTGTGTCAGCGCACCCGAATTGCCTAGAGGCAAACTCGAACCCGGAGGAGGTGGCGGCGGTACGGGTGCACGATTTCTGATAGCAGGCAACTGAGCTGTACAGGGCAGCGAACTGCTGAGCACCAGGAGTGCTGACAAACTCAGATTTGTAGCGGTTTTAACGGTATGTTTCATCTTTGTTTCCTGGTTGCAGCCTGCCAATGAAGGAGAGCAAGTTAGCCCGTTGATTTTAGGTTATTTTCCCTGTTGTCTAGTGTAGCCTCGCTTGGCTACAAAATCCACATGTGGAATCATAAAATTGTGCGGCTATCGAGATCCTTTTTTGTAAAGAAACTGTAAAGCCAGCAAGCTGTTGTTAGAATTAGGAGCTTGTTTGACCAAAATTATTTATACATAACTCAGGATACAAATCAACCCGCTACAGAAAAGGGAGAGAAACAAATCGCCTTGATTCGATCGTCCGTGGAGGGGGTAGGCACGGGGAGTAGGGGTGGCACTACCCTACAAAACCCGGTTTCTTTGAAAATAGTGGCTGTTTTCTCGATACATTGATGAAGAAACCGGGTTTTTGAACTGATCCGCGCAAGTCCTGTTGATGTAAAATATTAAATAATTCTCTCTGCAGGACAAAGAACAAGTGTCACTAAAATTGGATAAAGTAATTCCTTGGGGACGCTGCTTGGATGAATACATAGGAATGTTTAGCTTAACATCAACCGATCTCAAGCTAGGAATTCTTGATTGTGCGGGCGGCCCGGCGAGTTTCAATGCCGAAATGACTCGCCAAGGTAAAAAGGTAATTTCTTGCGATCCAGTTTATCAGTTTACGGCGGTGGAAATTGGCGATCGCATCCAAGAAACATATCAAACTGTGATTGAGGGCGTTAAGGCCAATGTAGACGGCTATTTGTGGAACAATTTTGAATCGCCCTACCAGCTAGGCGAAGTGCGGATGAAGGCGATGCAGGAATTTTTAGCAGATTTTCCCTCTGGTTTGGAGCAAGGCCGCTACATGAATGCTGAATTGCCGATCTTGCCTTTCAATGACGGTCAGTTTGATTTAGCTTTGTGCAGCCATTTCTTATTTACTTATTCTCATTTACTTGCGGAAGAGTTTCATTTGCAAGCGATTACAGAAATGTGTCGGGTTGCGAAGGAAGTTCGGGTGTTTCCGCTGTTGCAAAGTTTTAGCGGGGAGGAATCAGAGCATTTAAACCCGATTGTTGCCGAGTTGAAAAACAGAAATTTTCGCGTGGAAATTCAAGAGGCTCCTTATGAGTTTCAAAAAGGTGGAAATAAGATGATGCGAGTTAGGAGATGAATGTAAGTTACCGGCCGAATGTAAGTGGCCGGGCGAAGGGAATTCGCGGCTGTACAAATTAAGTTACCGGCGAATGAAATTCGCGGCTATACAAACGATGTCCGGATGGTGCGCGGACTGGAAGACAATAGTTATTATTTTATATACCAAGGTCAAAATGCTCAGCAACGCAGACTTAAGAAAAACAGGGACAGGGTGGGAATTTGTCAGCGAAGAGGCTGTAGAGGATTTTGTCGAAGTTCACTTGCAAAGTTTACTCGGCTTGACAGTCATCAAGCGGCAATTCACTGTTAACGAACAAAGATGCGATATTATAGCGGTGGACGAGAATAAACAGTTAGTTGTGGTGGAGTTGAAAAACGCTGAAGATCGATATATCGTCCAGCAGTTAACTCGTTATTACGATGCTTTGTTGGAACACAAACCTTTTGCCGATCGCGTGGATTACGCTCAACCCGTTCGTTTAATAGCAATTACGCCAAAATTTCACAGGGATAATTTTACAGACAGGAAGTATCACGGGCTATTTTTTCAGTTTTGGCAATTTGCGATCGTTCCTGCTGGGGATAATTTATATTTCTCTTTGAAAGATGTAGATACTGGGCATACTTCACAAGTAGAGATTACACATCAAGAAATAGAAAGCACCGATAATATACCGAGTCCACCCAAAGAGTTTCGGAATCTACTTAAGAAGTTTATTGATGACGAACAGCAGGTGCTCTGGAGAATTCGGGATAAAATTCTCAGATTTGACACCCGTATGCAAGAAATAGTTTTCTCTAAAAGCATTAGCTATGGTAAAGGAAAAAGTAAACTATGCGCTCAGATTTGTGTAGATAGAAGAGCTTATGAAGGCTATATTAGACCCGCACTTATGTTATGGCTACCTCTTTCCCCTTGGACAGATAACTGTAACAGGATTGGGAGAATGGCGATTTATAACCGAAAGATGAATGATGCTTTATCCCTTAGCAAAATAGATGAGTATTCCTATCTTCGCCACTGGCCTGTGGGTTCTCGTTATTCTGCTTCTGATTCGCAAGTTCAAACTTGGGATTTAAAACACTATGTAACTGAGATAAGTAAGCAAAATAATAAATTGAATTATCTGGATTTTTTGGTAAATTTATCCTTGGAAAAATGGCGAGAAAGACTTTAACGTAAAAAATCAGATCGCACTTTTCACTCCTTGCCAAAATCCACCATCTATCTGCGTTGATATGCGTGCATCTGCGGTTAACAAAATCAAATCAATAACTTGACAACAAATCAAATTACCTAATTTTGATATAATTAGGACTTACGCATGGGTGGCCAGAAACCGGGTTTTTGCCGAAAATCCTGCGCTATAGTCCATAGATTAAGTAAAAAACCCGGTTTCTTCGATCGTGGTGCGTAAGTCCCGATAATATTACATTCTGATGCAACAGAAAATGATATTATTTCTCAGACACGACGTTTTCTTTAGTAATTCTAATCAAAAACCGCAGAGCTTCATTCACTGCTGCAGAATCGGGAAACATCTCTGCAACATCCGGCGATCAATGAATATTTACACCACCAAATGTCTTGTGTCCAGATCCTACCCTTCTTACACGCAACTTCCTCAAATCATATTCCGACCGAAGCTCATCGTCCATCGCTGTTTCATCCTTCTTCATAAACTTCTCGCTCCACTCGTGTTACTTTTCTGGCGCTAATCAAAGGAATAAAATCTGCTCTTTCTGTATACGACACTATCAATAAATTACCTTGCTGTGACTATCCAAGAATAATATAGCGATCTTCTTCATCAGAGCGATCCGGATCGTAGAAATCGACGTAGTGGCGATCGTCAAAAACCGTTCTGGCTTCCTAAAATGAGATCCCATGCTCGGACAAATTTACCGCAGCCTTGTTTTCATCCCACTCGAATTTCATAAAGATCACAAATCAGCATCTTTGATATAATATTACATCAAGAAGCCAAACTAAAACCAACTCATGCCACAAACAGTCTGGATCGCACGACACGGAAACCGCATCGACTTCGTTAACCCTGACTGGTTTCTCACTGCAGAACACCGCTACGATCCGCACCTTTCCGAAGACGGTCACGTTCAAGCCAAACAACTCGCCAATCGCCTCAAAGGTGAAGGAATTTCTCATATTTTTGCTTCCCCTTTTTTGCGAACTGTCCAAACTGCCAATCACGCGGCAGAAGCTCTCGATTTGTCGATTAAACTAGAGTGGGGACTGTGCGAATGGCTGAATCCTGAATGGATGACCGAAATGCCGGAAACTGAATCTGTCGAGGATTTGTGCAGGCGCTTTCCGAGGATTGATGCTGCTTACAAAGGCGGTATTGCTAGTTATCCCGAAACCGGAGAAGCTTGTCTCAAAAGGGCTGGGGAAACTGCTAAACGCCTCGCTGCTGAGTTTCCAGAGGATATGTTATTAGTAGGTCACGGTGCGTCGGTTTTGGGAAGTGCGATCGGGCTGGCGGGCGGTGCTGAAACGGAAATTAACGCTTCTCTGTGCTGTTTGGTGAAAGTGGTGCGGGAAGATGTACAATGGTCGATCGCACTTAATGGCGATACTTCCCACCTGACGGACGTTGAAACTGCGATCCGGTTTAATTAGAAAAATGACTGCTGACTACTGACTAACAATAATCGATATGGCTGGACACAGTAAATGGGCGAATATTAAACGCCAAAAAGCTAGAGTTGACGCTGTTAAAGGCAAGGTTTTTGCTAGAATATCTCGCGAAATTATTGTCGCGGCGCGCAGCGGAGTTCCCGATCCCGCTGGCAATTTTCAACTGCGGACAGCTATTGAAAAAGCCAAGGCGGCGGATATTCCTAATGAAAACATAGAAAGGGCGATCGCCAAAGGTTCTGGTTTGGTGGGGGGGAGTTCGGAATTAGAAGCTATTCGCTACGAAGGTTACGGCGTTGGCGGGGTGGCGATTTTGATTGAAGCGCTGACAGACAACCGCAACCGCACGGCGGCTGACTTGCGAGAAGCTTTTAGTAAAAATGGCGGCAATTTGGGCGAAACTGGTTGTGTGGGCTGGATGTTCGACCAGAAAGGGGTTTGTACCGTAGGCGGCGAAATTGATGAAGAACAATTGTTTGAAGCTTCCCTAGAAGCCGAAGCAGAATCCTATGAATTGATATCAATTGATGAGGATACTGAAGGTGCAGAGGTTTTTACAAATGTGGCTAATTTGGAAAAGCTTGCTGATGTTTTGAAACAACAAGATTTTACAGTTTTGCAGTCAGAAAATCGCTGGATTCCGAGCAATACAGTGGAAATTGACAGTCCTGAAAAAGCCAAATCGCTCTTGAAGTTAATGGACGCGCTGGAAGAGTTGGAAGACGTGCAAAGCGTGACGGCTAATTTTGAAATGACCGATGAATTGATGTCTTCGATGATGGTTTGACGCTTTAAATCACCAGATTTTTGCCATTCGCAAGACAAATCCGGGTAACTCTGGATCGGCGCTGACTGTTTCAGGATTATCTAAAATTTCAGGTTCGCGATCGGGACGGTAGATGTAGACTTTTCGGTTTTTGCGATCGACTAAAAAGCCGAGCGACACACCGTTGTCAATATATTCTTGCATCTTGTTTTGCAATCCCTTGAGAGTGTCACTAGCAGACCGCAATTCGATCGCAAAGTCGGGACAAATCGGTGCAAATGAGGCTTTTTGTGCTTCAGTTAAAGCATTCCAGCGCTCTAGTTTAATCCACGAGGCATCGGGAGAGCGGGTTGCTCCATTCGGGAGGGTAAAGCCTGCACTGGAGTCAAACGTTTCACCTGTGCCATCTTCTTCTGCCCAGTTCGCAAGTTGCTGAAAAATCTTACCGTTTCGGTTCCCTGTATCTGAAAATGCTGGTGACATAACGATAACTTCCCCACTGGCTGTCCGCTCAATTCTTAAATCGCGATTAACCAGACAGAATTCATAGAACTGTTCAACAGTCATCGATTCGATCGCAGGGAAATTGACCGTCAGTGGGACGCTTTCGGTTTGAATTAGCAGCCTCGTCATGGTTTTTTCTCTGTTGGTGCAGGTGTGATATCAATTCCTCTCTTCATCGTCCTGTATTCATTTCTCTCTGTGTTCTCTGTGTTCTAGTCAGGTTAAAGCATTCCGATGCAACGGTCAACGATATGACAGAATACCTTGAGCTTATCATATCTGAGCTTGGCGATCGAAAGTCTTAGCCGATCGCCATTCGGAGGCTTGTATCCGTTTTCGGGCGCTGTCAATCATATTTTTTGCCTGTGAGCAAATAAGTAACCATGTATCCCTTACCCTTGATTTGAATTGCGCCGCGCTTCTGAAATGTATATTTATCCTTTAATATTTCGTAGGTGTCGGTGGTGACTTGAATGCAGCCGGTTATGCCGTGGGATTCCATGCGCGAAGCAATATTTACTGTGTCGCCCCAAAGGTCGTAAATAAACTTTTTTAAGCCGATGACACCGGCAACTACAGGGCCGCTGCTAATTCCGATCCGAATGCTGAAAGGTTCCGAATGCTCTAAACTCAGCAGCCGAATTTCGTGCAGCATATCGATCGCCATATTGGCGATCGCCTCGGCATGATCTTCTCGCGGCGTAGGCAAGCCGCCGACAACCATGTAAGCATCACCAATAGTCTTAATTTTCTCTAAACCGTGGCGATCGGCCAAGTGGTCAAAAGCCGAAAAAATATCGTTGAGAACTTGCACCACCGCAGTAGCTGAAATTCTCGACGAAAGCTCTGTAAAGCCCACAATGTCGGCAAACATCACAGTCACTTCCGCAAAACTTTCGGCGATATTGTGTTCGTTGTCCTTCAAACGCAAGGCAATCGCTGCCGGCAAAACGTTCAGCAGCAATTCCTCAGATTTAACTTGTTCGAGTTCCAACTGTTGGTAAGCAGTCTGTAACTTTTCGGCTTGGCTAATTCTTTCTCGGGCTAGCTTTTCGATTTGGGCGGTGCGGCTCAAAGCTGTCAGCATATATGTCACCGGAATCAGAGTCCACAGCATCCCCATCGTCAGAGTTCCCCAAGAGCGCCAGTGCTTGCGAATCTTGCGAATTTCCGGCGTTGCGGACACGTACAGAGACCACTGGCGGCCGCTAATTTTCAGGTTCCTCTGGCAGGCTGTGCGCTCTGGATCTGCATCGTCTTGAATCGGGCAGTTGGAGCGGAGTTCTCGTTCTGCCGCAGTCGATGCTGTCAGCACTTGTTGGCTGGCTGATTGGAATATCAACGCAAATTGCTGAATTTGGCTCTCAGGAGCCAGATTTTTGAGAACTGGGTTCCCCCTTGGCGGTAACAGCGGCAGTGCTTCTTGGTTGTCTGAAGCCTCGCTGGCGAGATAAATGGTGAGGTAGTCGGTATTGCGTCCTTTTAAAGAGGTTTGAAAAATATCTTTGCCTCGAAATATGCCCAGAACAAATCCTTGCAGCAGTTGGCGGCGCGATTCGAGGGTAATCGGTTTAGTGCTGTTTTGGTAAATCGGAACTATTACCAAAAGACCGGGTTCCGGGGAATTGCCCTCGGTTAGGCCGATGTAGCTGGTGACCATCATTTCTCCGGTATCGCGCGCTCGATCGAGCACCGCCCGGATTTTTGGGGCAGAGGCGAGGTCAAAGCCCAACGCTGTCTCGTTTCCGGCTGTTGGTTCCACGTAGAAAGCCGGGAAGTATTCCGAACGCTGGCGGGCCTTGCGAAGTTCTCCTCGGGGGCCGCGCTCTGTAATCTCAAAGCTGGAGTCGGTTTCGGTTCTGGCTTTGGCTTCGTAGTTGCGCCGCTCGGAATTGGGGACGCGGGGGGCCCAAGCCAGCAGTTGCAGGCTGGGGTGGACGGATAGGGGACGGCCGACAAAGCTGGCAAAAGAGGAACGCTCTACGGCGCTGAAGGCTTTCATGTAGTCGCTGAGGGCGAGAACTGCGTCTAAGTCGGAGTTGATCTGGCGTTCGATGCCGATCGAAATATCGTCAATGCGGCGGTGCATTTCGTAGTCGCGGCGCTTGTCTTCCCAGTCCCAAACCAAGGCAAATGCCAAGGCAGACATTCCCACACCCAAAACGAGCGTCAACCCGGCTGGAATGTAGCGAGACCAGGAGAAAGGTAGTTTTTTCAGCATAATTGCTTAGTGAATAAGGGCAGCAGATGAGCGCACCGCTGAATGCGACTAATTTCGGCCTCTGAGTGCGGTTAATTCCACCAGTATCAACAACCAATCACCTGAAAACCTTTGTCTACAAGGTTTATATCCAAAAGCAGATTTCCCAGGCATTCCCCTGATTGTTGGGGAGTAGAGGTTGGCGCCAGAGCCGCTTCCGGTTCCTCCAAATCGTTGCGGGGGTACAGGAGGGGTCTGGTCTCAATCGTCAGACAGCAGACAGGAACTGCATTTGACCTGTTTGTTTACTGTAACGGTTTATATCGTTGACCGTTGCATCGTCAGGTGATTTAACCGGCGCTAGAACGCAGAGAACACAGAGAGATCCCAGAGAAATGAATACAGGACGATGAAGAGAGGAATTGATATTAATTCAAAACCCCGATCGAGTACCGACGGCAGTTGGCAATTAAAAGTCAAATATTTAAACTTTTAGATGATACCGACGATCGCTGGGCAGGGAATTTCAATCCAAAATTCCGCTCCCTGTCCGGGCCCAGAGATACACCGCAGACTTCCTTTATGTTTTTCTACCACAATCTGATGGCTGATGGACAATCCCAAGCCTGTGCCAGAGCCGACCGGTTTGGTCGTAAAAAAGGGGTCAAATATGCGTTTGCGAACGTCTTCGGTCATTCCCGCGCCGCTGTCGGCGATACAAACGACAATGCGATCGCACTCATCGAGCTGGCTTTGATGGCGATCGGTCAACAAAGCCTTTTTCATCAGGGTGCGAATCACGATCGTCCGCGGTTGCGGTTGGTTTTTTAGAGCGTCGATCGCATTGCTGATAATATTGAGAAACACCTGGTTTAACTGCCCCGCACAACAGTATACTTTCGATATTTTTCCGTAATCTTTAATAATTTCAATTTGGTTATTTTGACTTTCCTGTTCCAATCGATGCTGCACAATTAACAGCGTGCTGTCAATTCCTTCATGAAGGTCTGCAAACTTCATTTCCGACTCGTCCAGCCGCGCAAAATTCCTGAGCGACAGCACAATTTTACTAATTCTTTCTACTCCTAATTGCATAGAATTGAGCATTTTTGGCAAATCTTCCTTAAGAAAATCTAACTCTATTTCCTTAATTTTTTCAACAATCTGAGGAACTGGGGACGGGTAGCAGTGCTGGTAGACATTCAAGAGTTCTATTAAATCGTGAAAATAATTGTGGGTATGAGAAATATTGCCGTGAATAAAAGTTGCAGGATTGTTAATTTCGTGGGCGATGCCAGCCACCATCTGACCCAGACCAGACATTTTTTCAGATTGAACTAATTGGATTTGAGCGTGTTGTAGCTGTTCGTAGGCTTCTTGCAATTGGGCTGCTTGTTTTCTCAATTGAGATTCGGAAGCTTGGAGCGCTGCGGCGGAAATTTTGCGGTTGGTAATATTTTCAATCATCCCTAAGTTGTAAATAGGTTTTCCTTCGCCGTCTCGGATCGCAGTAGATGTCACGTTTACCCAAACAATTTTACCTGTCCCCGCAATCTGGCGGATTTCGATTTGATAGCTTGTAATTTCTCCCCGGTGGAGAGCAGCAGCAACTTGAATGTTTTTTTCATTGTCTGCAGGATGCCCAATTTCTATAAATGTTTTGTCTAGCAATTCGGCAGCGGTATATCCCAGCATTTCGCAGTAAGTTTTATTGACTCGCACTAACTTGTTGTCGTCTAAATTGGCTAAGTAGATACCTATGGGTGCATCTTCAAATATTTTGCGAAATAGTTCCTCGCTGGCCCGGACTTGAGCTTGTAGGGAAAGCCGATCGGTGATGTCTTCAAACGCCGACAAAATGCCTACAACTTTGCCGCCACTGTCATGTAAAGGTATTTTATTTGTATCCAGCGAACACTGAGTGCCGTCGGCTTGGATTTTGGACTCTACGATGTGATATTCTG
Organism: Tychonema sp. LEGE 07203; assembly: GCF_015207285.1. Classification (GTDB taxonomy): domain Bacteria; phylum Cyanobacteriota; class Cyanobacteriia; order Cyanobacteriales; family Microcoleaceae; genus Microcoleus. Next base: position 39,457 of record NZ_JADEXD010000039.1, read on the forward strand.
GGGTGTTTGTTGCCATGATGCGACGGTCGTTGGCTCGAAAAATTTCTGTTTCTTCTGGCAGCCAAGGCAGATCGAAGTCGGTGAGACCGACGATTTCACTGGGGTGATTGAAACCTGCGAATTTGGCAAAGTTTTTGTTGGCTCCCAAGTAAACTAAATCTCGATCTTTCCAGGCGATTAACTGAGGGATGTTGTTAATTACCAGCCACAGCATTTTTTGGGATGTTTGCAAGGCTTCCGTGCGCTGCAGGACGCGCTTTTCCAGTTCTTGATTGGCTTGTTGCAGGGCGATTTTTGACTCGCCCAGGGCGATTTCTGCTAGCTTGCGATCGCTAATATCGATTGTCACCCCCTCCCAAATTATATCGCCGTTCGGTTGCTGTTCGGGGCGGGCAATGGCGCGAATCCATTTTAGTTTTCCTGACTTGGTGACGATCCGCCCTTCATATTTCCAAGGTTGTAAATTTTCCCCAGAAATAGCTAGGGATTCTGACAAAGATTTGATGTCGTCTGGATGCACCAACGACCACATAAAAGCTGCGTTTTTTTGCAGTTTTTCGGGTTCTAATTCGTAGAGTTCCCAACTGCCGGGACTGACATAAGTGAATTGATTGGAACCGTCGGGATGCAGCAAGTATTGATAAATCATTCCTGGCACGTTGGCTGTCATTTTTTGAAATCTGGCTTCGCTTTGCCAGAGTGCTGATTCTGCTTGTTTGCGATCGCTAATATCGATCAACAAGCCGTCCCAAATAATGTCACCTTTTGTGCTCAGTTCTGGTCGAGAAGCCCCGCTAATCCACTTAATTCGATCGCCCGGAAAAACTAATCTGCCTTCCCAGCGCCAAGGTTCTAATGTTTTAGCTGAGAGGGCCAGAGATTCGTGGAAGCTTTGCACATCGTCTGGATGAATCATTTCGATCGCGCCGGCAGCAGAATTTTGGAACACCTCTGGTTCTAATTCGTAGAGTTCGCGGCAGCCGGAACTAACGTAGGGAAATGACACAGTTCCGTCTGCTGCTAGCTTAAATTGATAAATCATGCCGGGCACGTTGGCGGCTAGTTTTTGGAACCTCGCTTCGCTGACTCTGAGTGCTGTTTCTGCTTCTACGCGATCGGTAATGTCGTAAAATGCCGATAAAATTGCTGCTTCGCCGTTAAAATCGATCGCTCGCATCGACATTTTTACCCAAAAAAAACTGCCGTCTGCTTTTTTGAGACAGATTTGTTGGCTGTCGCTAAAGCCCTTTTCTTTGACTAATTCTAGCAAATTATGGCGATCGCTCGCCTTGGCATAAAAGTCGTTTTTTTTGCTGCCGATTAACTTTTGGAAACTCAAACCCAAGCTTTCCCCGAAGGCTGGATTTGCGTAAATTATCGTGCTGTCTTCCAAGCGCGTAATTATCATGGGAACGGGAGTTGCAGCGGCAATCGCCCGCAATCTTTCCTCGCTTTCTTCCCTGGCTGTTTCGGCTGTGACTCTTTTGGTAATATCGTTCTGAACTCCGATAAAATGAGTTAATTTTCCCTCGCTATCTAACACGGGGGAAACGGTTAATTCGTTCCAAAAAGAAGTTTTGTCTTTGCGGTAATTTTTGAGAATTACCTTAATTTCCGTGCCCGATCGCAAACTGCTGCGGAGCTTGTCTAATTGGGTGCGATCGGTATCCGGGCCTTGCAAAAACCGGCAGTTGCGTCCAATAGCTTCTTGGCTGCTGTAACCGGTGAGTTTCTCAAAAGCACGATTGCAGTAGATAATAGGTGTGTCAGGCTTCGCAGCATCTGCAATCAGGATGCTGCTGCTAGACGCGGCGATCGCCCGTTCTAGAAGAGACAGGTGCAAAGAGTCTGTTTTCATGAGTGGAAATACCCAAACTCCAGAGGAGCGAACAGAACTATAAAAAAATATAAATAGTTTGAGATATTCTTATTTTACGATCTTATTATTAATTTAGCTTTTTTAACAGAGTCATATCAAATCCTCTCTTCATCGGAATAGTAAATTCACTGTTAACGGTTAACGGTTAACGGTTAACAGTTAACGGTTAACAGTTAACATCATGTCTGAGTGCAACCGGAATTGATATCATGCGATCTCCGGTAAATTACCTACCGTCAATTTTGTAGCGAGTACCCAAGTCCTCAAAGTTAAATTGTCTGCCAATCATATCGTTTCCGGCTGCATCGGAATCATAAAATCCAGTCAACAGTTAACACTCAACCATTCAGTTTTTCGACCCGGAGTCAACAGTCAGTAGGGGCGGTGGATAGTGCGGGCGGGCCCTCTTAATAGTCAACAGTCAACAATCACCTGACGGTACAACCGGAATTGATATCTTGACTTTAGTGTTCGCTACAAACGACTTGATAATTGTTATTTGCTAACCTGACACGATCTGCCTTCCTACTTTTTGCTTCTCCTGCTTCCCTGCGGCTTGTAAATCCTTCTAAACCGACAAACTAATGCGAGACCCCTGAGCAGTTTTGCTTACTTCAATCCTGGCTTGAAAAACTTCTTTGAGCTGCGCCATGTGGGTGACGGTGAGGATACAGGCGAAATCAGGAGCGATCGCATTAATTGCAGCAATCAGGCGATCGCACCCTTCCGCATCTTGAGTCCCAAATCCCTCATCAATAATCAACATTTGCAAAGCCGTACCCGCCCGCTGAGACAGCAATCTCGCCAGCGCCAGCCGAATCGCAAAATTAATCCGAAAAGCTTCACCGCCGGAGTAAGTTTCATAGGGGCGAGTACCGCGAGCATCAGCAATTAAAATGTCTAAAGTATCAATCAACTTAGTTGCTTTTTTAGAAGCAGCCGCCCGCTGAGTGATAAATTGAACGTGCAACTGATTCGCGCTCAATCTCGACAAAATCTGATTTGTTTCCGCTTCGAGTTGAGGCAAAACATTTTCAATCATTAAAGCTTGAATGCCGTTTTTGCCAAAAGCTTGACCCAACTCTTGATAAACTCGGTGCTGGCGCTTTACAACTTGCATTTGCTCTTTTTGAGCTATTAGCTGAACTTGCAGGGATTCCAAATTTTGCTGTTGCTGCTGGAGTCTTCCGAGACTTCCCAAATGTTGGTCTAACTGCTGGCGGCGGCGGCTTATTTGCTGTTCTACGGCGCTGATGCGAACAGTTGGATCGGGATGTTCTTGTAACTGCTGGTTCATCGCGGAAGTTTGAGCGCTGACAGCTTGCAAATCTCGATCGCGCACGGCGATGGAATTAGCAATTTCATTAATCCGCTGCTGCACTTGCGGATACTGCACAGTTGCCGATCGCAATTTTTCGGCCCTAGCGATCCAAAACTGCGTCCGGCGCATTTCGCTGCGGACTTGTTCGTGCTGTTCCAAATTGTAGCCAACTTCCGCAATGTATCTATCTAAAGACAGAATTTGCTGCTGAATTTGGGAGCTATTTTTTTGCTGTTCTAACTGTTGTTGTACCGCGGCTAATTGAGTTTGCAAATCCGGGCGGCGGGTATTAATTTTATCCAGTTTTTGCTGAGCATCTTTGATTTGAGCTTGCTTAATTTCCGCCCACCGCAAGCGCTTTTCATCGCTGCGGGCGAGGGAGTGACTGCGATCGCTGTAATTGAGCTGTTGCAGTTGCTGTTCTATTTGCTGAAGTTCGCCCAAATCATCGGCGGCATACTCGCCGGTACTCAGCAACCGCTCTATTTCCTCCGCATCTTGACGCATACTTTGCAGCCTGTTTTCGTCTTGCTCCAAGCCGTCTAATTGTGCTTGCAAATGGCTGCGGCGTTCCCGCAATTCTTGGTAGGGCGCTAATTCCTGTTCTAGTTCGCGGTATTCATGTCTGAGGACTTGAATTTCGCGCTCGGAGACGGCCAACTGTTCGCGCACAACCCACAGTTGGTTCCAAATTTCCTGCTGTTGGGAGTGGTGTTTTGCGACTACCAAATTCCAGTAGTGTTCGTCTAAAGGTCGATCGCACAAAGGACAATTGCCAAAATTTGCATCCCGCACCATCAAACGCGAATTCGATTGCTCGTTTTCCTCAAAATTCGAGACTTTAGCTTCGCCGGCGCTGGTTTCTCCTTCATTTTTCCGCAGCAGTTGGAGTTTTTGGTCGATTTCGGCAAGTCTGGTTTGATAGTCGCGGCTTTTGGCTTGCAGGTTTTCCAGAAAGCTGTGTCTTTCTTGGCCTTTTTCGCGGACTCGCTCTTGATACACTCGCTTGTTTTCCAACTGCAAAATTTGATTGGCGATGGCGGAGATTTCCTGCTGCAATTGCGGCTGTCGCTGCTGCTGCTGAACTTGCACCTGTCGGTTGATTTCCTCTAAGCGGGCGGTTAAACCGGCGCGGGCGCGATCGAGCTTTTGTTGCTTTTGCTGCTGCTGTTGTAGGAGCGGCGAAACTTGCAATTGCAGTTGGTCGAGTTCGCTGAGGCGCGATCGAACCGCTTGCAACTGTGCGAGTCCTTTGTCAACCTCCGGCTGCTGTTTGAGAACATCTAGAACATCTTTTTCATCTTGTTCTAAAACATCTAATTGAGCTTGCAACTGCTGAATTTTGCTTTGCAAAAAGCTCAATTCGTCGCGCTGCTGTTCTTGTAATTTTTGGCGCTGGCTTTGGGCTTGTTGGTTGACCTTGAATTTGCCCGCCATAGTTTCTTCTGTGGCTTGCAAGCTTTGGAAATAGGTGATTCCTTCTGTTATTTCATTTTCTTGCTTGAGGAGGGCTTGCAGCTCGTTTTCCTGCTGTTTGGCGGCAGCGAGTTCTTGCTGCAAGCGGCGGCATTCTTGAGAAATATTGTAGTGCTGTTGCTGGTGGCCGGCGAGGAGTTTTTGCCAAGTTTGGCGGTTGTGGTGCTGGAGTTGGAGTTGCTGCAACTCTGCAGTGTCGGCTTGCTGCTGCTGCTGAAGCAAATCGGTTGCTTGCTGCAATTGAATTTGTTCTGAGACGAGATCGTCTTTTTGTTGCAGTTGCTCTTGTACGGTTTGCAAATTGTGTTTGAGGACTTCGACTTTGGCTTTAAATTCTCTAGACTTTTCCTTGGCTTGTTCGGCTAAAGTGTCGTATCGATCGAGTTTGAGCAGGCTGGCTAAAACTTGCTTGCGTTCGATCGGCTTTTTGAGCATAAACTCATCAGCACGCCCCTGCCGCAAATAGGCCGAGTTAATAAAAGTATCGTAATCTAATTTGATATGTTCGAGAATTTTCTGCTGAGTATTTCTGATCCCCTTGTCGGTGAGGGTGCGAAAATTCACCCCCCCCGGCCCCCCCTTACCAAGGGGGGGAGAAG
>NZ_JADEXD010000257.1 GCF_015207285.1 Tychonema sp. LEGE 07203
TTTTTTTAACCGCAGAGGACACGGAGGACACGGAGAATAGAGAGGCTTGCTGTATTAGAATGTTTTTGATGAATGCTGGGAGGGGCTGTTGGGATTTATGAGTGTATCGATTTCGACTTTTGCAGCAGTGTGCTGATTTTGATTTTCAGGGTGTTTTGGGCGATCGAGAAAGCTAATTAGATTTTTTTGTTTTTTTAACCGCAGAGGACACGGAGGACACGGAGAATAGAGAGGCTTGCTGTATTAGAATGTTTTTGATGAATGCTGGGAGGGGCTGTTGGGATTTATGAGTGTATCGATTTCGACTAGGCGGTTATTGGCGCAATGGGTGACACCGGAAAATTTTCGGAGTTACGGTCAAGTTATTTTTGCGAGTGTTGATGGTAAGTCTTTTGATGCTGAGGATGCTCAATTAAGTTTGCAAAACGGTATTCCTAAATTTTACATTATGCGGTTGTACGAGAACGATCGCAAGTTTGGTAAAATTACTCGGCACGTTGAATGTACTCAGTGTTTGGGTTCTCTGGATGGGAAGAGTTGGTTGATGGCTGTTGCGCCTCCTGGAAATAGCGATAAACCGAGTTTGGAGGATATTGTTGCTTTTCGGATTCCTGGCAGTTGTTTTATTAAGCTAGAGGTGGGGACTTGGCACGCTGGGCCTTATGTTGAGGCGGATTTTGTGGATTTTTACAATCTTGAGTTGAGAGATACTAATGTGGTCGATCATTTCAGTTTTGATTTTGTGAAGCATTACAATCTGGAGTTTGAGATTGTCTGAATAAACTCACCTATTGGATTTAATAAATGACGGTCGTACTTACTAGGAACCAGTAGGTGAATAGGCTATTTTTAAATAAAAGTATAGCAGAGTTATGCGCCAATGTCGTTTGTTTGGTGCGGGCGATCGCCCAATGGTAATATTGCGATCGATGATGATATCGTATCCGGTAGATTGCCGCAGTTCTGATTGGTTCGTAGTGCGGACGACTCTCCGTTCTATTGTCGCGGACTCAAGTCCGCACTACCAACCTTTTTTGTGACGGTAATCGACCGATTTGATCGGATACAAGGCTGGACTGTGGCCCCCTCATCTCGGAACTTGGTGAACGCGAAATTAACATTCAAAGCAATTTAGTTATTCCTCTGTTTGTGGAAGAGCATAATTTTGGTTATTAGGATAATCTTTGTGTTTTGAAGGTGATGAAAATTTTGCAAAAATTGCCGATAAATTTTAGAATTAATCCTTTAATTTATATCACTTTACAAGGTCGCGATCTCACCGATTAGAAGTGTCGAGAGTGAGGCAGGTTAAGGAGTTACGACAACATGAGCTTGACGCAATTCTGGGACGCAAAGGCGTGCAATATCCGTGGTACACTTTGGGAAATGCTAGTATATTTAATGTCGCTCACGGGGCGGTTCATGTTTGTAAAACAACGGGAATGTATGAGATTAAACTTTGTTTTGGCACGGAAAATATTAGGTGTTAAAATTTTATAAATTTCTGATAAAATCTACATAGTTGAGGCGGGAAATCTGCTTGTTTATATGATGCTATCACGAGGCGCGCGGGGGTTCGGTATGTGATTTTGGGAAAGTTGCTGGCGGAAACAGTATTAGCTAAAATTTGTTTTCATGATATTTGACAAATTACATTAAAAACTGTTAAATTATGACTCAAGGTGCTATTCCCGATGAAACTCCGAGAAATTTGGTAGAACAACTGCTGCTGCAAGATGCCAAGGCTGGTAATTGCATAGTAATTCATTGCGGTACAGATAGATTGTTGGGGATGCACCGAGACTGATTGCTGTTTATGGCGGAAATGCTGAATACTGGGATAAAATGACAAGTATTGAGGCTTTTGAAATTAATGGATCTTCCGTACAAGTCCATTGGTTTCGGAACAGTCAGACTCTTCAAGATGTGGAGTTTAAGTTCAAGCGACAGTATCCCAAAACAGCCCCTAAAAATCTGTAGGTAATCAAGTTATGAAAATTCGTTGTATTGCTAAGACTGGTGAATCTCTTCCTGAAGAATATATAGATCCGCCACGCGGTTACACTAGAAAGGTTGAGTTACCGCTAACTATAGGCAAGGAATATGTTGTTTATGCTATCCGAGAATGGAAAGGGACTATTTGGTACTACATCTGCAATGATAATTATAGCTATTATCCCATCCATAATCCGGCGCCGATGTTTGAAGTGGTTGACAGCAGACTTTCTAAGTATTGGCGGTTTAAACTTTCGCCCAATGGCTTGTTAATGATAGCGTTTGAGCAGTGGTTTACTGACCCTTATTTTTATGATAAGCTGACGGATCGGGAAGAGGCGGAGGTTGAGATTTTTGAGAAGGTTAAGGAATTGATGGATGCTGAGGATTTTGCTTTGCCTCCGCTGGATGTGGCGGTTGAGAAGTTGCGGGAAACTGTCAGTGTTTGAGTGGGGAAAGTGCGATAGTCAATTTATTTATTTACTAGCTTGACTCAGATAGCTTGAAATGGTATCAAATAGGAATCAGCAGAATTTGGTGAAATAAAATGAACGAAAAAAATGAAATCAATAGAAGCTGTGAGATACTAGATGGCGATGATGATGTTTTGTTATTGGATAAAGCTACTTTTACGGTTCGGAGGTTTAAAGAGCTAGTCGCTAAGAAGTTTGATTATATACTAAATTATATCGAGGCAGTAGAAAAGGAATCTCGCAATAAATCGATATCTTATTGGATGCAATCTCTGTCGATTAATGAAGAAACAACAATTCGTGCAGGGGATATAAACTGGAGTTCCCCTCAAGAAGGAATCGATTGTCAAATTCTCAAAATTGGTGCCAAAGGTTGGCAAAAAGGAAAGCTTAAAATTGAAGTTAATAAAAGTTTTCAGTCTGGAAAAACTCAGACATCTATAAAGTTTTGTCCTGATGAACCACCAGAGCCAAAATCTCCTTTAGATGATATCAGACAATCCGAGGAATACAAAAAACTGAGCAATAATAACTGAGTGCCCGATCGCCATTACAGTACAATAGTCGATCGCACTTATATCTGAACCTTAATTTTTTAACCGCAGATGAGGGCGGATGTACGCTGATGTACGCTGATGTTGTTTGGATGGACTTATGGTAAATGTAGAAGAATATGTCGATCGCACCGCCGAACTGATAAACTTACCGTTAGAACCGGAACATCGGCCGGGTGTTGTGCTAAACTTCGAGAGGATAGCGGAGATCGCCCGACTCGTGACAGAATTTCCTTTACCCCCAGAAGTAGAAGTCGCGCCGGTGTTTGAACCTTAGTTTTTTTAACCGCAGATGAGGGCTGATGTACGCGGATGAACGCAGATGTTTTTTAGAGAAGGCTGATGCGGTTGCTACGGCAGCGGCGGTTAAATCTGGTAAGGTTACGGCTACAGTGGCGGTAAGTGCTGCTTTGGAACGGATTGCTGTTGCCGATCGAGCTTTTAACTGTTTTACTAATGTAATGGTCGATCGCGCGCTTGCAGATGCCGAAAAAATAGATAATTCGATCGCAAATAACCAAAACCCAGGCTTTTTAGCAGGCGTTCCCTTCGCAGTCAAAAACCTGTTCGATATCGCCGGAATTACCACCCTAGCAGGGTCAAAAATCAACGCTGACAACCCTCCGGCGAACCAAGACGCGGCGGTGGTCGCTCGACTCAAACAAGCCGGTGCCGTGCTCGTAGGTACGCTCAACATGGATGAGTACGCCTACGGTTTCGTTACGGAAAACAGCCACTACGGGCCGACTCGCAATCCCCGCGATACAACCCGCATCGCCGGCGGTTCCAGCGGCGGTTCGGCTGCTGCGGTGGCTGCGGGTTTGGTACCCATCACTCTCGGTTCGGATACAAACGGTTCCATCCGCGTGCCGGCTGCTTTGTGCGGTGTTTTTGGATTTAAGCCTACTTACGGCCGTTTGTCAAGGGCTGGCGCTTGTTTGTTTTCGAGCAGTTTGGATTGTGTGGGGCCGTTTGGGCGATCGATCCGAGATATGGCGCTGCTGTACGATATCCTGCAAGGCCCTGATTCTCGCGATCGAGTTTGCACTCAACGCCCGCCTGAAGTTTGTTCGCCGCAGTTAAATCAAGGTATCGCAGGATTGCGAATTGCTGTTGCTGATGGTTATTTCGCCACCGGGGCCGAACCGGAAGTAATGGATGCTGTAGAAATAGTTGCCAAGGCCTTGACAAATATTTTAAATTGTGGTACAGGGACGGGAAAAACAACAAAACCCCCAAAAATAGGGGGGCTTGCAACTGTCAGCATACCGGAATCCGATCGCGCCAGGGCTGCGGCATTTATCATTACCGCCTGCGAGGGGGGAAATTTGCATTTGGACAATTTACGATCGCGCCCTCAAGACTTCGATCCTGCCACGCGCGATCGTTTTTTGGCTGGAACCTTGATTCCTGGGACTTGGTACTTGCAAGCGCAGAGATTTAGGCAGTGGTATAGAAATCGAATTCGCTCCATATTCCAACATACAGATATCATTCTCGCACCCGCCACCCCGACTGCTGCTCCTGAAATTGGCGCGGAGAAAATAGTCATCGCCGGACAAGAAATCTTAGTACGTCCCAATCTCGGACTGTTCACCCAACCTTTATCATTTATAGGCTTGCCCGTTCTTTGCGTGCCCGTACAGCGGCCCGGCGCTTTGCCTTTGGGGGTACAAATTATTGGTGCTCCCTACAGCGAAGCGGTGATTCTCCGAGTCGCTGCGGTACTAGAATCGCAAGGCATTATATCTGCCGAATCAATTTAGGGCTAACTCTAGGGTTTGTTGTTGCGGTGGAAGCGTCTCTTAGTCCTTCTGGCAATCGCTTTGCGCTTCTGCTTTTCGAGGGGGGTTTCAAAGTGGCGGTGTTTTCTCATGTCGGGGAAAATTCCCGCTTTGGAAACTTGTCGCTTAAACCGTCGCAGGGCTGACTCAATCCCTTCGTTTTCGCCGATTACAACTTGGGTCATTCTTTCTCCTTTTTGTTGGTCAGGTCAATTTTTATCATATCAAGGTTTCTGGCGGCGCGACTTGTTGGATGTCGGGCGATCGACCAAAAACCTTAAAATTATACCAAATCCGCTGCTAAGTTGTTGCGCTTCTAGATAGTTGGGG
>NZ_JADEXD010000040.1 GCF_015207285.1 Tychonema sp. LEGE 07203
GATATTGAACACGATTTTAGTGCCTTAAAGCGAGCCAGAATGTATGCTCCTCCTGGCACATCTTTAGATGAACTCATCTGTGCCTACTGCGCTCAATAGTGTCTCTTTTTTATTTGAAATGACTATAAGTTTAACTAAAAAGGCGATCGGGATGCCCAGCCCCCGTATTTTTTCAAAAAATAGAAAGTAAAGGCGGGAAAACTTATTATAGCTAACAGATTTAAATTATTAAATAAATTGTTGATTGCTGTGATTTTTTTTGAAAAAACAGCAAGTTTTGCAAACAATCTGCCAACCATTATCCCACGACTCATTGCCAATCTAAAAGCTAAAATGCTGTGACAATATATCTCGCGTGAGTGAGGGGAATAATTCCAGATTTTATATAGTTTCCGGTTGCATCGGAATAATAAAATCGAGTCAACAGTTAACGGTCAACAGTCAACAGCCAACAATCACCTGACGGTGCAACCGGAATTGATATTACAGACTTAAACTTACCATAAAAAAATGCTAGAACTCCACTGTCACACAACTTATTCAGACGGCACTCTCACCCCAGCCGAACTCGTAGCCGCCGCCGCGTCTTCGGGGGTTCGCGCCTTGGCAGTCACCGATCACGATACGATGTCGGGTTGGGATGAAGCCTTCGCCGCCGCTAGTTTGCACGGTATCGAAATAGTCCCCGGATTGGAACTCAGTACAGTGCACAACGGCCGATCGCTGCACATTTTAGGTTTTTATCCCGATGCAAATAAGTTGCGCGTTCCTTTGAACGATCGCCTGGAAGGAAGATTTCGGCGATCGCAAGAAATGGTAAATAAATTAACAGCAATGGGATACGCGATCGAACTGCCAGCCACATCCCCAGGAATGGCACCGGGAAGGCCTCACATTGCCTCGGCGCTGGTACAAGCAGGTCACGCCAAATCATCGCGGGAAGCCTTCGATCGCTGGCTGGGAGATGACGGCCCGGCTTATGTTCATTACGAGAAATTCTCGATCGCCGAAGGCATTGATTTACTAAAAAGTTGTGGCGCAGTACCTGTTTGGGCGCACCCTTATTTATTTCGCGGCGGCGCTGTTGAGGAAGTCTTAAAAGAATTAGTAGATGCTGGTTTAATGGGAGTTGAAGTATACCATCCCAGCCACAGTTCCAGCCAAATTCAAAAGTTAAAAGATTGGTGTCTCGAATACGGTTTACTGGTAACTGGTGGCAGCGATTATCACGGCCCCGAGCCGGAACGGAATCACAGGAAAGGCGTTGAAAGTACCCAATTGAATATGCTGCATTTGCCGTTAGAATTGCTGGAACCGATTAAGGTTGCTGCGGCGAGTTTGAAATAGTTTGTAACTTTTTGGGCGGGCTCGCGTGCCCACCCCACAATAATTTTAGTATAACTGTAGGGTGTTTGCCTCAGTTTATATAGCGAGTAAATCGAAACAATCAAGTCATTCTGACGCACCCTACTAGGCATCGTGCAAAAGTCGAAAACAATCTGAAAAACATCTGCGTTTATCTGTGTGCATCTGCCATCATCTGCGGTTTCTGTATCAATAAAATATTTGACAAGAAGTATACTGAAAACCAATAAAAATCAAAATTAACATAAATTAATGTAAAGTTAGCGAGGAACTTCAGTTGAGTTAATGTTAAGGTAGCAGTAACGTTCAACTACTCACCGGAGCTGATTATGAGTGTAGAAGACAGAGCAAAGGCGATCGGCAAAAATGTAGAAGGCAAAGCTCAAGAAATTTTAGGGAACATTACGGGCAACAAGAAAGACCAAGCTGAGGGCAAAGCAAAACAAGCGGAATCCGCCGCCCGCCACGCCGCAGAAGATATGAAAGATGGGGTAAAAAATCTGACAGATAAGGCCAAAAGGGCGATCGACAAATTGTAAGCTTTCGGGTATTTAGTACCGATTCTCTTGCATTTGTGCAACATTATTCAGGGCGGGTTGTTTAATGTTTTGGGTTCTAGCACGGATATTGCTAAACCCGCCCCTAAAAAACTGTTGGAAAGTTTTTGACAACTGGTATAAGTTCTTGTCGGAGTTTGGGCAAAACGCGCTATTTCGACTGACATTTATCGGCGTTTATCTGCGGTTAAAAATCGGGTTCCGCAGTCAAAAGCTCGATCGACAATTCCATCTGCTCCTTTCCCCGCGCCAAAAAATTTTCGCACTCCTGCAAGCACTCGACAGCCACCGCAAACTGCTCGAAAACCTCCTCTAGAGGCAATTCTCCCGATTCCACCCGATCGACAATCGCTTCAATTCGATCGACAGTTTCCTCATAATTCCAGTCAGACTGGCGCAACTTCGACTTAACCATAACATTTATTCTGCATCCAACACTTCTACAATCTTAACTTTCAGCACACCGCGACTCAACTTCACAGTCAACTCCTCGCCCAATTCCAAACCCTCAGTTTGGCGGACTATCGTACCGTCACTTTGGATTACCGCCGCATAACCCCTTTGCAATACCGCCGCCGGATTTAGCGCCGCTAACTTTTCTTGCAATACCTCCAGTTTACCAGTTGCTTGCCGCAAAGTTCGCGATGTCGCAGGCAAACGTTTTAATCGGTTTTGCAGCAGTTGCAAACGCTCTGATTCTGTCTGAAATCTTTCCCGCACAACACTTGCTAAATTGAGCATTCTTTGCTGGTGTTCTAAGTAAAGATTTGCCAAATTTGGTACAGCTTGGGCCGCCGCCGCAGTCGGAGTGTGCGCTCGTTTATCTGCTACTAAATCGGCGAGAGATTCGTCTCTTTCGTGGCCAATACCTGTAATAATTGGGATTGTGCAATTGGCGATCGCCCTGACAACTCTTTCGTCATTAAAACAAGCCAAATCTTCCGCAGAACCGCCGCCCCGCGCTAAAACGATCGCATCAGCCCTACCGTCCAATTCTACACGGGCGATCGCCCTGACAATTTCCGCAGCCGCCGATTCTCCCTGGACTCCTGTCGGCGACAGCAACACCCGCAAACCCGGATATCTTTGAGCTAGAGTCCGCTGAATATCTCCCCACGCAGCGCCAGTATCCGATGTGACTACCGCCACAACTTGCGGGTGTGCCGGAATCGGGCGCTTTCTGGCGGGATCGAAGAAACCCTCAGCCTCCAAGCGATCTCGCAACTGTCGCAACCGCAAAGCCTGCAATCCTTCCCCAGCCGGTAGCGACTGTACAACATTTAACTGGTAGTCGCCGCGCTTGCCGTACAGCCGGATGCTTCCCAAAACCAGCAACTGTTCGCCTTTTGCGGGCAACTTCAATAATTTTTGCCGCTGAGAATTCCACACCACGCAGCGAATCGCAGCACTTTTGTCGGGATCGCACAGAGTGAAATAGCAGCCTGTGGGGTGGTCCGAAACGCTGGACACCTCGCCTGTCAGCCAAATCGATCGCAGGTTGCGATCGCCCTCCAACAAGTCTTGCAGGTATGATGTTAGTCCAGCTACAGATAAAGCTGTATCGGGCAAAAGTCGATCGGGAATAATTGAAACCATTCAATTTTCAATTTTCAATTTTTAATTTGAGATTGAGGGATTGCGACTCGGATAAATCCGTTCTCCGGTTAGGAAGGATACCACACTTTTTTATGTTTGCACAGATAAACCAGGCGGCTGGTGGCTGAATTTCTTATTTCTAATTTCGCAAACCTAGGCTACTATATTTAAGGTAATTTATGTGCGAACAGCTCCTCTTTTGCCAGCTTTGCTCGGGGGCGATCGCCAATCAACTATCAACAAACTAATGATATCAGATGTCATGACTTCGATGAATATGCTGCGCCAAGAGGCGGCGGCGATCGGCATTACCGAAGCAGAAGCTAGAAAATATGGCGACCTCCGCCATAAAAGAACTTGGTCTTTGGCGATCGAACATCACCTCTCGATGCAAGCACAAGCCGATCGCACAGAATCCGATTCTTCCGGTGCCATCAAAGACTCAGGCCCCCAAGAGTCGAAATACTACGGCATTCAGCTAACGGCGAATCTGGGCGAATCTCAAGTCAAAATTCAGAACCAAACAGCATCTCTGGCTGCGCCGCCACAGCCCGGAATGGCGAGCGGGCGATCGGGCAACAATTCCGACCGCAGCAGCCATCAAAACCGAGGTTTTCAACAAGTAGTTCAAAACCACATTAAAGCACTGACAATTGCATCGACCTCCCGCACAAACCAGCCTAACTTACAAGTAATCAATTGGGTTTGTCCCGATTGCGGTTCCGATGGCGACTCAGGTTGTCAATTGTGCGCCGGTTCTGGCAATGTCAGCGATATTGCAGCTATTGGGTGGACGCTAGCTTATATGGAAATGTTGGGCTGTTCTGCTCGCGAAATAGAACCCCTCAGAAAGTTTTCGCCTTCGTTGCATATTCTGGAATTAAATTTAAAAGTTTGTGTTGCTATCAAAAAAAGTAACGACGTTTTAGCTCGCACTGAAAAATGGGTAATTAGTCATTAGTTATCAGTCATTAGTTATTAGTTATTAATTTTTTTTGAAAAATTCATGTTACAATTCAAGGCTTTGAATTTGAAACTTGAAAGCTAACTCATAATTGTCAAGTGCTGACAACAAATTACAACGGAGACGATAACGGCGGCGGTTTCGATAACGACTTGACAAAATTTTGAAAACTTTTAGACTCCTATTAACATATTCAATCACTATTCGCTTCTGGGCTAAAGCTGGATTGTAGTCTTTTTCTATATGAAGTACGCTCTGAGATACGCTGTATATTTAAGCTCCGGCTTCGGGAAACTCTCTGCTAGCAATACGAGACTTACGCACTGTGTGTGAATAAATCGGCTGTTTTGTCGAAGAGACGGCTGCAGCGAAGTATTTTAGTCAAAAAAACAGATTTATGAATGACTATCTGTGCAAAATTATCAATAGTGAAGTATGCAAGTTAAAAATTTAAAATAAATCTCCTCAAGGCTCAAAAATGTCGATCGCCAAATCCCACTTTTTCTCATGCAACCGATCGCGCATTTCCCGTTCCTCAACCGCTAAATATTCCTGAAACTCCGGTTTATCCAAACCGCTGCGCCACATTACCGCAGCATCTTCTCCAGTATCTTCGTAGTATCGCTTCCGCCGTCCGGCTTCTTTAAAACCAAATTTTTTGTACAAAGAAACTGCGGCTAAATTAGATTCCCGCACTTCTAAAGTAGCCCGCTCTAATTGTCTGTCACACGCGGATTTTAGCAGCGCCCAAAGCAGAGCTTGCCCGAAACCCCGACCTTGAAACTCAGGATGAATTGCCAGCATGATAATGTGAGCTTCTTCTAAAATTGCCCACAAACAACCGATACCGATGAACGTTCGGGGAATCTCTGGCGGCGCCCCGTTTTCGGCAGTTTCCCGCAGCCACAAACCCAATAAATCGCTGTTAGGACTGTCTAATTCGCGCCTGTAGCCTTCGATCGACCAAAGTCCGCCAAAACAAAGTCGATCGAGCTCGACTGCACTGTTGAGGTGTTCTGGGGCGAGATGTTTAATTTCTAGAAAACGCACAGACGATTTTAAATTTGAGATTTGAGATTTTAAATTTGATAATTACTCACTGCCAGGATGCGGAGTTCGATCGAGTCTGAGTCGATCGGCTTGCTTGCCAAATCAATCTGGGAGCAACTGACCTAATTGCTTGCGGTCAATTGTACACTGGGAAAGACAGTAAGGATAGTTATTGCGCGATGGTATCAACTCAATCGATCGGGATGGAATCTGGACTTGGATACCTGTCTGAGTCTGTAGAAACCCTGAAAAGTCGATCGCCCAATCAACAGCTTTTACCGCTGAGTGCCAGTGTTAACAGCCGAGATCGGCTGGAAATCGGAGGGTGCGAGGTGACAGCGTTGGTGGAGCAATTTGGCTCGCCACTGTACATTTTAGACGAAGAAACGCTGCGGGCGGCTTGCACGCAGTACCGAGATGCTTTTGAACGGTACTATCCGGGCTCTTCTCAAGTGCTGTACGCTTCTAAAGCTTGGAGTTGTTTGGCGGTTTGCGCGATCGCAGCTTCCGAAGGTTTAGGAATAGATGTGGTATCTGCAGGAGAAATCCACACCGCACTGCAAGCTGGTGTAAGTCCAGATCGAATCTACTTCCACGGTAACAACAAGTCCCGCGAGGAACTCCAGCTAGCCGTCGAAAGCGGCTGCATTACCGTAGCCGACAACTGGCATGATTTAGAGACTCTCTCGGAGTTGGGAAAATTGGGTGTCACCAGTAAAACAGGCGGGCAGACACGCATTATGGTGCGGTTTACTCCTGGAATTGAGTGTCACACTCACGATTACATTAAAACTGGTCAAATCGACAGCAAATTTGGCTTCGATCCCAATTCCCTCGATCGAGTATTTAAGTTCATCAGCCAACAGCCCTCGTTATTTTGTGTGGGAGTGCACGCTCACATCGGCTCTCAGATTTTTGAACTGCAACCCCACGACGATTTAGCCGATGTCATAGTTGCAACCTTGACAAAAGCACTTAGTTATGGATTGCCAGCGACAGAAATTAATATTGGCGGCGGGCTGGGCATTCGCTATACTGAGACGGACGATCCTCCTAGCATTGAAGATTGGGCTCGTACAGTTTGCACCGCAGTGGTAGCAGCTTGCGAGCGGCAGCAATTGCCATTGCCGAAATTGCTTTGCGAACCGGGTCGATCGCTCGTCGGTACAGCTTGCGTTACAGCTTACACCGTTGGCTCTAAAAAAGTCATTCCGGGAATGCGGACGTATTTGGCAGTCGATGGAGGGATGTCGGACAATCCGCGTCCTATTACCTATCAATCAGTTTATCGAGTAGTCGCAGCCGACAAAATGTCCGCTCCCTTAACGGAAACAGTGACAATTGCTGGGAAACACTGCGAATCAGGCGATATTCTGATCGAAGATGCCAAATTGCCCGAGTGTCGGGCCGGAGATATTCTCGCGGTTCCGGCTACAGGGGCATACAATTACAGTATGTCTTCTAACTACAACCGAGTACCCCGACCGGCAGCGGTTTTAGTTAGAAATGGGGAAGTTAACACGATTTTAGTGCGGGAAACTTACCAGGATTTGCTGAGGCTTGACCGCTTGCCGGAACGACTCAAAACTCAAAAGTAAGAAGTAAGAAATAAAAAGTAAAAAGTAAGATAATTCATTTTGATTTCTTAATGGTTGTCTTTTAACTTTTTACTTTTGGCTTGTTCAGTCACGCGATTGGAATAACAACTGTTCATGGTTCACGGGTTCGAGTGCATCACGGTTCGCGGTTCACAGGCGGTAGCGTTCGATGAACCATGAACAATCAACAATCTGGCTATGATTTTGGCCTCGTTGAGTCCTTATTGATTCAGGCGATCGATATTGGACTGGTATTTACGCTTGCGTATTTGGTGCTCGTCATTGTCGGAGAGCGCCGGACGCTGTGGATGGTACGGGGATTTATTATTTTGATGCTGGCAACGGCAGTGAGCAACTGGGCTGGATTGAGGTTGTTGCACGTTGCCTTAAACAGCTTGGTGACTGGTTCGGCTGTAGCAATGGCGGTAATATTGCAGTCGGAGTTTCGCCGATTTCTGGAACAATTGGGTCGGGGGGAAATTATACAATTGTTTGGACGCGATCGCCGACCAACTCCCGCACCGGACAGCGTAATAGATGAAATTGTGGACGCAGTAAAAGAACTTTCGCAAAACCGCACGGGCGCTTTATTAATTGTAGAAACAGATTCTCCGATCGACGATCGGGATTTTTCAGTGCCGGGAGTCAAGCTAAATGCTGAAGTCTCTAAAGAATTGTTACAGACAATCTTTCAGCCGCAAACTTTGCTGCACGATGGTGCGGTGTTGATTCGAGGTTCGCGGATCGTGTCGGCGGGGGTGATTTTGCCTTTGTCCGATCGCAGCGCGTCCCGGCAGTTGGGAACCCGCCACCGGGCGGCGATGGGGATTACCGAACGGGTGCAAGCTTGCGTGTGCGTCGTGGTGTCCGAGGAAACGGGTTCGATTTCTCTGGCGCAGATGGGAATGTTAAATCGACCTTTGACTAGCAGCAAACTTAAGGAATTGCTCGAAGCAAAGCTGTTTCCGTCGGAGGGAGAAAGAGTTGTGGCTCCAATTCCGATCGGCAATTTCGGACGGCAGATAGGATTGAAGGGAGTAACACTGTTAAAGCGGATACTGCGCCGTTAGTTGGGTAATCGGGAGAAACCATGAGTCAAGGAATTTGCTTGGAAAAGTTGCCGGAGGATCTACAAAAAGAACTACTGCCTAAGCACATAGCAGTGATTATGGATGGCAACGGGCGCTGGGCTAAGAATAAGGGGTTGCCGCGGATTGCCGGACACCGCCGGGGCGCTAGCGCCCTGAAGGAATTGTTGCGCTGCTGCAAAGATTGGGGGATTCTGGCTTTAACGGCCTATGCTTTTTCGACGGAGAATTGGGGGCGGCCGGTTGGGGAGGTGGATTTTTTGATGAGTTTGTTCGAGGGCAAGCTGCGACAAGAATTGCGGGAGATGGTGGACGAGGACGTGCAAATTCAATTTATGGGGAATTTGCAGGCTTTACCGAAGTCTTTGCAGGCCGAAATCGAGCGTTCTGTGACGGCAACGGAGCACAATCGGGGGATTTTGTTTCGGGTGGCGACGAATTATGGAGGCCGCCAGGAGATTGTACAGGCTTGTCGGGCGATCGCCACTCAGGTACAAGAAGGCAAGTTGCAGCCGGAAGAGATTGATGAGGTTTTATTTAAACGCTATTTGTATACTGCTGATGTTTGCGATCCGGATTTGCTGATCCGGACGAGTGGGGAAATGCGGTTGAGCAATTTTCTGCTGTGGCAAATGGCTTATTCGGAAATTTACATTACTAAGACGTTGTGGCCGGATTTTGACCGATCGGAGTTTCACCGCGCTTTGTCTGATTACCAGCAGCGCAGCCGCCGATTTGGCAAAGTGTAAAATCTAAAATCAAATTAGGGCCCGGAGAAAACGGCATCTTCGATGTCGTAACGCGAGAGAGAGTATTTAAAGGAGCGCTGAATGTCTTTACCGTCGGCCCCTGCGTCAATGTAGCGGACGGTGATTTGGTCGATATCGAGGGAGAGTTCTGCTTTCCAGGTAGGTCGATCGATCTGCCAGCAGTGGAGTTCTCGCCTGTCTTGCTGGCAGCCGCGGCTTTTTAGCCACTGCTCGATTTCTGGCAGCGGATGGTTGTACAAAGGAGTATCAGCCGAAGGAAGAGTCATGGGATTTTAGATTGGGAGATTTTAGATTTTAGATTGGGGATTTGAGGGTTTAATTGCCGCGAATTAAGCCGATCGCGATCGCCAGTACCAAACATCCGATTAAAGTAGTTCCCATCATAAACAGGGCGAATATTTCTCCTGGGGAAAGAGGGCGATCCGTGGGGTCTAGATAAGCCGAGTTAGAAGTTTTTTCACGCGATCGAGAAACCGGAGTATTGAAGCCTGGGGGCGACTGAATCACGTTCGCGCGAGAGTAGCCTATTTTGAGGTCGTAGGCGAGGCGGCGTTCTGGGTTGCTGAGGGTGGCGTAGGCGTTGTTTAGCTGCTGAAATTTGGCGGTGGCGACGGAGGGCGACAAGTTGGTGGTATCGGGATGGTAGAGTTTGCTCAGTTCCCGGTACGATCGCCGAATTTCGATCGCGCTGGCTGAAGGATGCAGCCCTAACAAGCCGTAATGACTGGAACCCAAGGGGGTTTTGCCTGGTGTTTTCTGACTTTTGTTTTTCGCAGTTGCCTGGTTAGGATTCACCTCAGCGCCTCTAGGCTTGTTATGAATACTTTTCAATCATCTTAGCCTAAAGTTGGGGGTAGCGCCTGTGTCGATCGCAAATTCCGCACATCCTCCAGCGTCAGCCCTGTAGTTTCGCTGATGGTTTCATCATCGAGGCGTGAAAGTAACTGTCGGGCGATCGCCAACTTCTCCAATCGCATCCCTTGTTCTATGCCTTGTTCTATTCGCTGCATTGTACAAAACTCGCTTGCCCAAAGACTGGACGTTGAGCACTTGCATTTCAACGATCGCTAAAGTGCCGTCGTTGAGTTGGGCTTTCACATCCAGATAACTATCTTTTAATCCTTCAAGTTTGGACGGTAGATTTGGGTAGATAATTTCTAAGTCTTCGATGGTGGGATTGCCTTCATAAATCAAGGCGTTGAGAAAGCTAATTAAAATGTCTTTGCTTTCTGAGGAACCGAAGATTTTTTTGAAGGCGTAATCGGTTTTTGGGTTGATAAATATCATGGCTGTAATATTTAGGTTTTTGGTTATTAGTTTTGTGACGGAGTAGGGGATTTGAGAGCAGTCAAACTGCTGATTTTGTTTCAGGCAAAGACTTGACATTTTCCGGTAAATGTGCGTTGACGATCGCCAATTCTGACTCTTCGCTGCTCTGTTCGCCGTCAATGGGAAGCTGGCAAGAAATTAGTTCTGTGACAATCCGATCGCCCAGAACGTCTTCCCAATCCTGCAACTGTTCTCTGGCTGCGATCGGGGAATTGACAGCGACATCTACGCCCATTTGGTGCAGGTTAAGGCTGTGAGTGGTCGATCGGCGATTGACAAACTCCACCAACCAAACGCTCAAGCCGACTGCTGCCATCAAAGGCAAAACAATGCGGTAATCGCGGGTTAATTCAAACATCAACAGGATGGCTGTCAGCGGTGCTTTGGCGCTGCCGGCAAGGATGGCGGCCATGCCCACCATTGCATAGGCAGCAGGGCCTGCAACTCGATCGCTCATTGCCGGCAACATTTCCAAAAAGATGCCGTAAGCCGAACCCAGACAAGCTCCCAAAAACATCGCCGGAGCGAATATCCCCCCCACTAAACCGCTGGCGAGGCTGATTGCTGTCACCGCTAATTTGACAAATAGCAGCAACAACAGCAAAGGCAAGGAAAATTTCACATCTTGCAGCATGGCTTCAACTGTTTCGTAGCCTACGCCCAAAACTTGAGGAAATTGCAGGGCGACTAAACCGACAATCGCACCGCCGAGGATCGGATGAAACGGGCGGGGCAGTCTTCCGAGCCAACCAAATCCTCGGATTTTTCCTTGAAAACAGCGATCGGTCAATTGAATTGCTTCTGTATAAGCTAGGGACACACAGCTCGCCAAAAGTCCCAATCCCATGTACAGCGGCAGTTCTAGGGGGCTGCGGACATCGTAGACAGGCAAAGCAAAGGCCGGCTGAGCACCCAAACAAATTTGAGCGATCAGCGCCGAAACGACGGCAGAGAGCAAGACAACGCTAACTGACGAAGTAGCGAAGGTGCTGCCGAGCACGACTTCTAGGGCAAAAAACACTCCGGCGATGGGAGAGTTAAACCCGGCGGATAAACCTGCTGCTGCTCCCGCGCCGAGGAGCAAGCGCTGCCGTTCTGGGGAGAGCTGCAAGACTTGAGCCAGCAGCATTCCGAAGTTGGCGCCGATTTCGACGCTGGGGGCTTCCGGGCCGAGGGATGCGCCGGTGCCTAGGGATACGGAGGCTGCCACCATTTTAGTGATGGGTTTGAGGGGGGAGAGTTCTTGCAGCCCGCGGGTGGCTGCAATTAACGATGACATATTCGGGCCAAAATCCCGAAACCGCCAGCGCATCAGCCCGATGATGACTCCGCCCAGGGTGGGAATGCAGGCTAGCGTCCAAGGGCCTTTCGAGGCGATCGCCCCCATGAAGTCTTCCAGCATCAGGCTGTGGATGAAGTGGATCAGATAGTGAAAGGTGACAACGCCTGCGCCCGTAACTCCCCCGATGACTAGGGAGAGGACGAGCAAGAGTGTTTCGGGGCTAGGGTGCAGGCGGTTGAACAGCGGGCTGAGGCGGGAGGCTTCGGGAGTTTCTGCGGTTGGATCGGGTGGCGGCAGATCCGCAGGAGGGGTGACTCTCATTTAGGGGTTAATTCTTCTGTGAGAATTTAGATAAATATTACATTTTATTTCTTTTCTTAATTTTGAGTGATTTTAGGGGAATTGACAAGCTATGCGATTTTAGATTGAAGAATTGAAGAATTGGGAATGAATGATGAATCTGGTGCTTGAGAGCGCGATCGTACAGTTATCTTATTTTTTTGAACTAATGTTAATTAATATCTATTTGAGAGCAGATTTTTGAGGCTGGCGGCGGGGGTGGAATGACCGATTATGAGAGTCAGCGGATTCGAGGTGATTGTATACTCATTTACTTAAAATATTGAATGATTTTTGATTTGTTACCCTGATGAATCGGGGAGATTGAACTAATATCTCATCCTTTTTATCCACAACACAAAATGAGTCCGCGACAGGGTTTCTAAATTTATACAAAAAAACGCAGATGTTGGCGGATTGACGGGGATGAACGCAGATGCAATTCCAGATATTTTTGATTTTTGTAAGATGTTTTTTGGATTAGAATCTAAAATCTAAAATCACTTGATTGGTTGTTTGTCGGGCGGAATTCTTGGTGTGGGTTTGGCGATCGACATTAGCGGATCGCCGATGGTGGCAACTTTCCAGGGAGGGGATTCTAGCTGGCGCGCTGCGATTAAAAAGGGCGCTCCTCGTTTCAGGCGATCGACCATTATCTTAGGTGGAATAAATGCCGATAACAAAGGTTCATTTACACTACCAACATAGGCATAAGCGCCATTTTCTAACCACCTGCCGGCAACAGTATTTGGATTGTCTGGATCTGATGCTGACCAACTGTGAATCATGTGGATTGCTGCGGGAAATTGAAGTTTTGGTATATCATCAACTGCAGCATCGCCGTTACCGACTTGAAATGATTTTGGATAGCCTTTGGAATTCATCAATATTAAGTCAAAGGCCCACGGTATTGATGCTAAAGTCCGCCACCTTTCCAGGCTGGATTCTGGTTGCTGCACTAATTCGACATTAATGCCTAGAGTTTTTAGTCCGCTAGCTGCTTCCTCCATTTCATATTTTCCCCAATTTCCTTCTTTTGGGTAGCTGTCATAAAGCATCGCGGTTTGGCTGTCTAGAAATATGGCTGACATGGCTTGATAGATCGATCGTACTTCGGAGCCGTAAATCCAGCCAGCCGCGGCCCACCGTTCGCCGTTGGGATGCCTTCCCAAACCGTCGGTAACAGCCCATTGTTCGTCTTTATTTTTGGGGGATTGATATTTTACTGCTAGTTGGCGTACAATGGTGATTGTGTCGATCGGATCTCCGAGTTGAGAGTAAAAATATCCAGTGGATTCGACGGCTTTTGTAACCGCTGCTTGCAGATTTTTCCACTGTGCGTCATTCAGGTTATCGTTGGGTTTTCCGAAGTTACCTTCGAGAAATACTAAAGGTTCACCGCGGGCTGCTGCTAAGGCAACTGCTGCTGAGCGTGCGGGGTCATTTTCTGATGTGATTACTACTCCTGGTGGCTCCCAGCCCAGCTCAGTCCATTTTGCTTTTAAGGTTTGAGTATCCGTGGCATTCCAGGCTGCTGCTGCGCTGGTGAGCATTAATTCTTGGAGTTTTTGACTTTTTGGGAGTTGCTGTTTGATGCTTGGCAAACGGACGATTTCTTCGGGTTGGAAGCGCTGCAAAAACATCGGCGCATACTTTTTATCTTCGATGAGAATGGGCCAGTTTCCTTTGAGATTCCACTTTTGGATTGCTGCTAAGAATGTGGCTTCGTCTGGTACTAAAACTATGCGATTAACTGTTGGGATGTTTTCGCGGAGGATGTTGACTCGGAGGCCTGTTTGTACTGGCCAGGGTTCTTGTTTGGCTGAGTCGGGAAGTTTAAAGGATTTTGTTGCTGCAATAAAAAAGCTACATCCATTAATTGTTGTTGACAAGCATATAAATAGGATTAATGCTAGCAGTTTAATGTTTGTGTTTTTGTGAAATTTCATTTTTTTTACCGCAGATTGAAGCGGATTTACGCGGATTTACGCAGATGCAGATGGGTTCTGTTAATAAATGCCCGGAATTAGTTTTTTGACTCGCTGCTGGTATTCTGAATAGTCGGGATATTTTTCACTCAACCAAGTTTCTTCGCGGTTGGCTTTGATATCAAAAAATATGAGGAAAATTGCGGTGGCTATTAAATGAGATAAGCTGATTTGAAAAATTGTCCAGCCGAAAGCTGCTAAAATTAAACCGCTATATAATGGATGTCGCACTATGCTGTAAATTCCTGTTTGGACTAATTCTCCGTTTTCTATGGGATAGGGTAAAGGTGTGAGGTTTTTTCCTAAGTCTATCAATCCTTTGACGATTAAAATTAGTGAACCCAAGCCGAGCATAGCTGCCAGAAACCAGGTAACATAAATTAATTGAGTTGATTGTATTTTGAATCCCGGCAGTTGATAAACTGGTAAAATGGCAAATCCTGCTAGCAATGCGCCTTGCAGCAAAACTAAGTATTCGCCGCGGCTGTTGTTGCGCCAGCCTTCGCGCGTGAAACCCCAGTCAGTTAAAATTTTCATAGTTGAAGTCCTTAGTCATTAGTCATTAGTCATTAGTCATTAGTCATTAGTCATTAGTTATTGGTTGTTGGTTGTTGGTTATTTGTTGTTTGTTATTGGTTATTGGTAACAACTGACAACTGACAACTGACAACGTCATCAGGAAGAAGGAAGAAGTCCGAGGGAAGTAAGCTGTTGCGGCATTTAAACTGTATGTCAAAAAACAATCTTCACAATGCGTGGGGAGTAGGGGTTGGGCACGAGAGCCCGCCCTGAATATGCAATCAAAATGCGCTACAGCTTAAAACCCAACCTACGGCGAAAAGTCAACAGTCAACAATTAACAATTAACAGTCAACAGTCAACAATTAACAATTAACAATTAACAGTCAACAATTAACAAATTCATTCTAGCCAAGGACGTGTCATTAGTTCTAGTTGGTTTACTTCATCTTGGCTTAAAGTCCAGCCTAATGCGCCTGCGTTTTCTTCGGCTTGTTTTGCGGTTTTAGCGCCGGGAATGGGGATGACTCCGTTTTGGGCTATTAACCAGTTTAGGGCTACTTGGGCCGGCGTGCGAGATCGCTTTTTGCCCATTTTCCGCAGGGTGGACATGACTAATTCGATTTTTTCGATGCCGTTTTTGCTGAAGCGGGAGTCGAATTTACGGGCTCCGGCTGGTTGTTCTTGGGCGGTATATTTACCTGTCAGTAATCCTTGGGCTAAGGGGCTGTAGGCTAAAATTGTTACTCCCAATTCCGAGGCGGTACTGACAATTTTTTGTTTTTCTACTTGCCGCGATAGCAATGAGTAACGGACTTGATTTGTTGCTAGGGGTACGCCTCTTGCTGCGAGTATTTTGTGGGCTTCTCGCATCTGCTCTTCTGAATAGTTGCTGACTCCTACTGCTTGAATTCTGCCTTTTTTTACTTCGTCGGCTAAGGCGTTCATTAGGGTTTCTTGACTCAGTAAAAAAGTGAAGGGCCAGTGGACTTGGTAGAGGGTTATTTGTTCTACTTGCAAGCGTTTTAAGCTGGCACTCAAAGCGTCGGAAACTGATTTTCCGGTAATCCGCCAAGGTACGGGGCCGAATTTGGTGGCTATTTGCACGGGTTGGCTGGTTTTTTTGATAAACTGCCCCAGCAATTCTTCTGACAAGCCGTTACCGTAGACTTCGGCTGTGTCGAAAAAGTTGACTCCTGCGTCTAGGGCTGTTTTGAATGCTGCTTCTACTTCGGCGGCGCCGTAGTTGCTGCCGTAGTTCCAAAATAGTTTGTCGCCCCACGCCCAAGTTCCGACGCACAGGGGAATGACGGCTGGGCCGTTTTGTCCTAGGGTAATGGTTGTCACGGTTGGTAAATCCACAATTCTTTATTGTCTATTATTTTTATACGAATAATCGCATTTGAGCTTCGGGCTTTGGGAGGAAAGGCGGCTGTATCTCAGTTACTATAAATGAGTCATGCTGTATTTATTTTAATAGTTATGTCGATCGACCGTTTGCCAGATTCTAGATTAACAGATCCCGCAACTGCTGCTATCAAGAGAGTTACCCTCGTGACTATGTTCCGGCTGGGTTTGTTTCAGATGGGGCTGGGCATGATGTCGATTTTGACGCTGGGGGTGCTCAATCGCGTGATGATTAAGGAGTTGGCGATTCCGGCTACTGTGGTGGCTGGTACGCTGGCGATGCACCAGTTTGTCGCCCCGGCTAGGGTGTGGTTCGGGCAAATGTCTGATGCTAAGCCTTTGTTCGGGCATCACCGCACGGGTTACGTGTGGCTGGGAGGGCTGTTGTTTGTAATTTCGGCTTTTTTGGCGGTGCAGGTGATGTGGCGCTTGGGCGAGAGTTTGGAGGCTGTGGGATGGACGACTCCGACTTACGGTTGGGTGGGTTTGTTGGGTTTGGTTTTTGCGGTTTACGGTATCGCGATTTGTTCGAGTTCGACTCCTTTTGCTGCTTTGTTGGTGGATGTTTCGGATGAGGAAGACCGATCGAAGTTGATTGGTGTTGTGTGGTCGATGCTGATGGTTGGTATCATTATCGGGGCGATTGTCAGCAGCGGTTTGCTGAAGCAAATTGATGGGGATGTGCCGCGGGAAGTGTTGCAGGCTTCGATTAATGGTTTGTTTGTGAAAGTGCCGGCGGTGGTTTTGCTGTTGCTGGGGATTGCAACTTTTGGGGTTGAAAAAAAGTATTCGCGGTACAAAGTGCGATCGTCCGCAGTGAATCGAGAAGATAAAATTACTCTGGGAAGTGCGCTGCGGATTTTGACTGCCAGCCGCCAAACCGGTTTGTTTTTTACTTTCCTGCTGATTATGACAATTTGTTTGTTCATGCAGGATGCGGTTTTGGAACCTTACGGCGGGGAAATTTTTAAGATGCCGATTTCGGAAACTACGCGGTTGAATGCTATTTACGGTACTGGCGTGCTTTTTGGTTTGAGTGCTACTGGTTTTTTAATTGTGCCGCGCATCGGCAAGCAAAATACGATTAGGTTGGGTTGTTTGTCGGTGGCTGCTTGTTTTTGTTTGATTATTTTATCGGGATTTACTGGCAATCCAATTGTGTTTAAGTCGGCTTTGATGTTCTTCGGTTTAGCTTCAGGAATTACGACGACTGGTGCGCTGAGTTTGATGTTGGATTTGACTGCTGCTGAAACGGCGGGGACTTTCATTGGCGCTTGGGGTTTGTCGCAGGCGATGGCGCGGGGTGTGGCGACGGTTAGCGGCGGTGCTATTTTGGATTTTGGCAGGAGTTTGTTTGGGGTGCCGATGTTGGCTTACGGGTTGGTTTTTGCTGTGCCGGCTGCGGGTATGATTCTGGCTGTTTGGCTGTTGGGTAGGGTGGATGTTGCCGAGTTTCAGGATAATGCTAAAAGTGCGATCGCCACTATTCTTGAAAATGAATTAGACTGATATTTTGTCAGTTGGCAGTTGGCAGTTGCCCGTTGTTAGTTTCAATAACCAACAACCAACAACCAACAACCAACAACCAATAACCAACAACCAACAACCAACAACCAACAACCAACAACCAACAACCAATAACCAATAACCAATAACCAATAACCAATAACTAATAACCAATAACCAATAACCAATAACTAATGAATGATTTTTGGGATTCTATTTTAAGTTTTTCTCAGATTACTGTCAAAACAATTGGACAGCAGTTTTTGAAAGATTTCGGTTGCGTACAAGCCGATGAGAAGGATGATGGCACTTTGGTTACGCAATCTGACAATTGGGCGGATGCGGAAATTAGAAATGCGATCGCAATTGCGTTTCCCAGTCACGGGATTTTGAGCGAAGAAGGAGAACACATTTTCCCCGATACTGAATGGTGTTGGGTTGTCGATCCTTTGGATGCTACGACTAATTTTGCTCGCGGAATTCCAATTTGGGGGATTTCTTTGGGTTTATTGTATCGCGGAATTCCGGTTTTTGGTTGCGTGCATTTGCCGCCGCTGAATCAAACTTTTCACGGTTTTTATGCAGGGGATTTAGCGGGGGATGAGGTATTGACAAATATGCCTCAAGGTGCGTTTTTGAACGATCGCCCAATTCACCCTAGTCCTGATAAAATGAGCGGAAATCATATTTTTAATTTGTGTTCCCGGAGTGTGGGAATCGGGCCTAATCTTCCGAGTAAAATTCGGATGCTGGGTATGGCTAGTTACAATTTTTTGACTGTGGCTTCGGGTGTGGCTGTGGGAGGGGTGGAAGCGACTCCGAAAATTTGGGATATTGCTGGAAGTTGGGTAATTGTGAAGGCTGCGGGTGCGGTTTGGTTGCCGCTGGAATCCCAGGCGATTTTTCCGCTGGAAGTGGGGAAGAATTACGGGAGGGTTTCTTATCCGACTTTGGTGTTGAACCGGCAGGAGTTGGTGTCGGTGTTTTTGCCGTTTGTGGAGGCTTGGAAAAAGAAAAAAATGGGGTGATTGGCGTGCAGCGAAACTATCCGGCAGGGCATCGCACAATTGTTAAATAAAACTGCAGGGCAGGCGTGACGGAGGAGTCTCCCGCGCCTGCCCTGCGGTTTACAACAAGTATAACCGACCGATGACCGATGGTTAAAGTATGCTTGCTGTTGTCTATTTCTGCCAATGTGCGATCGGGTGGTTTGTTCCTCCTCCGATCGGGTGACTTAATTTTAGCCGATCGGGTGATGCGGCGCGAGGAAGGTTGTGGTAGTTTCCACTCCAATATTAATTTTAAACTTATGTGCTTTGAAAAGGGCGATCGCTATTTTCAAAGCACAATTCTTTCATCCGATTTGCCGACAGCAGCAGTCCCAATGCTACCAGCCCTTGCAAATACTCGTCATGCGTTTTTGGCGGATTCTTGAGCCTGATTCTTTGTTTTTCTATGGCTTTGCATACACCTTCAAAGTTAAAGTTGAGAAGGCGCAAAATAAACTCATCTGGGTGCAGCGGCTCAATGTTATATTGTCTGAGATTCTCAGCAGGAAAATCTCTGAGATTGAAAGTAACGATAAAATCTGCGCGACAATGAATTGCTGCGGCTAGAACGTGCCGATCGCCCGGATCTGGAAGTTCCAACTCTGGTATAATTCGCTCATAACCTTGCACCAAGCAATTTTCAACATTTTCATTCATTAAGTTTTTGGTTCTGGCAAGCTGTTCGGACTTGAGATCCGAACGGTTGAGAAGTACATTTCTCATCCATTCGCTGTGAATTTCTTCTGTCCAGCGGGCCTCAAGTATTTTGCTAGCAGCTAACTGCACGAACAAGTCCCGCAGCGGTGCAGAATATAAAATATTAGCATCATAAACAACAGTGAAAATAGTCATACTTCAATCGTACAAGCCTAGTGCCTCTGATTCAGCTACAAGCTCATCCATCCCTTTCATACTTTTTTCGTAACTCTGCTTTTTATATTTCATGACATCTTCGTAACGTATCCGGCGACAGTTGCGTACCATTTTGTAAGGAATTTCGCCAGAATCTAGTAACTTCCACACATATTCGCGGGACACGTTCAGTAGGAACTCAACCTGCCAGATATCGAGTTCCGCAGTAATTGGAGTCAGTTTAACAGTATTGCCGCTGCTTGTCTGTTGCAAAATTTCTAATAGCACGGACAACGCTGCTGCAGGGATGTCAATTGTCTTTCCCTCTTTTTCGTTTAAGATTAATTTGAGGGATTCGCCAGACGGATGATTTTCTAAATGCGATTCTAAAGCGCGGCTGCTAATTTTGGCAACTGCTGCTTCTTCGGCTGTGGGCAAAGCAGGTGCTGATTTTGGATCTCCAGTGAATGTCATGTTAATTTGGGGGTGATAATAACAGGCAATCGACTATGATGATGATAGCAACTTTAGGAGGCGATCGCACTTTGATGCAGCCAGCAAAATCACAGCTCCTGGGATTGGGACACAACATTGCTGTGTCCCTACTCTCAAAGGAATTTATTGCCTCACGCAATTAATTTCGACAGCACATTAGACAGCTTAGCACCGAGATTCTCAACCGACTCCTGCTGTTTGGGATCTTTCATTGTACCGTCATCATTAAATACCTGAAATGCTGATGGAATTGCCTTCTGATCCGGGAGCACCAATACGTTAATATTCCCCAGGATCGATCGCAAATGAACCAATCCCCGCAAACCGCCAAGTCCGCCAGGAGAAGCACTCATAATTACCGCTACTTTGCCAGTAAATGCCACCAATCCCGGTTCGCCGGGAGCGGGGCGCGACACCCAGTCGATCGCATTTTTCAACACGGGCGTAACCGAACTGTTATACTCGGGAGAAGCGATCAAAAACCCGTCATGCGCTACCATCAATTCCTTCAACTTCCGGGCATTTTCTGGCATTCCCTCCTTGGCTTCCAAATCTTCATCAAATATCGGCATCGGCAAATCGCGCAAATCTACATAAGTAACTTCTGCACCCGCAGCCCTAGCCCCAGCCGCCGCAACCTTTACCAGCAGTTTGTTGTAGGAGCCTTCGCGGGTACTTCCGGCAAAGGCAAGTATTTTTGGTCTGTTTGTCATTGATTCTTTCCCGATTTTTGCTTCCGATTATAACTGTACTATTCCGAGTGATTCCAAACAAAGTCAGCAATGGGTTTGTCTGCGGACAAAGGAGGATTTTTACCGGAATTGAATACAACAGTTTGCTGCTGTATTTTCCCCGTTCCCAAACGCCTTTCCACGCGGCTGGGAATGCCGTAACCGTACATAATATGTCCTTTCCCCGCCAACACTACAACTTGATAGTCGGGGTTAGCTTTGACAAATTGGGCTATACTTTCGGCCATAGTTTCGTCCCACAAAACTTGGGCTTGCAAAAATCTTTCAAAGGCTGTACTGTTTCCCTGTCCGGCTTTTTGGTGCTGTTGGAAAACTTCGAGCAGCATTTGCCGGTATTCGGCGTTGTCGGTACGAATTTCCGAAATGGGCGGAATGTACTTTTTGTCTTCTGCTGTCAGGCTTTCTAAACCTTGAGACGCAACTTTTCTCGTGACTTCCGACGGTGTATTTAAAGCGAGCACTGGCAATTTGTTTTCTTTGGCAAACCGCAAAATTGGGGCGTAATATTCCCAGGGAAAACGCCACCTGCGATCGTACTCTGTTTGCTCGACTAATTGCTCTTCTGTGATTTTACCAGCTAAGTAGTTGTCGATCGCACTTTGGAACGGACGCTGAAACATTTCAAGGGCGATCGCAATTTTACGATTTTGCCGCTGCATTTCTCGAATAATTTTCAGTTGAGCTTGGTGGTCTGCCTCGCTATCGTGGGTTTCTCCCAGATACACAATTTTCGCCTTCACCAACTGTTGCAGAATCTCTTGGTTAGTGTAAGTTTGCGGAGGTTGAGGCTTCACAGTCGGTTCTGCTGTCGCTATCACATTGCTGCACAGCAGGAAAATGCTCAGCGATAAGGCGCACAGTTTGATGAGTTTGGTTGTTTTCATAAAAATATTATGCCGTTTCTCGCAGCACCAAGCACAGCCGAAATCTAGGATTTTACCCGAGCATCCACAAACCTCAATGCTTCATTTAACTTCACAATTATCCGCAATTATCTACGCCCCTAGAGGGTTGTCTTCCCTTGTCCTGATGACTGATGACTAACGACTAATGACTAATGACTAACGACTAATGACTTCTTTTGTAAAGTTTAGTTGCAGGTGCTTGCGCTTCTCAAAAAAGGTGGTAAATTAAAAATATGAAGCGAACAAAAAGCTTCTCTGACAGATACCACATCCAGATACCGCAGCGAAGTTCACAATAGAATCTAAGGAGTAAAAACGCTGTTTAATCTCACATCTGTCCCATCAAAAACCAATAGCAGCACCCACCAACAAAGCTGATACTTCCTCAACTAATGAGAGGGGAGCAATGCAACTGAATCCGAGGATTATTGCAACTCCACATCGAATTTAAAAAAGAGGAAATCACTCGGTAAATATGGCTGGGTGCTGTTGTTGTTAAAAGAAATTTTCGGTTTGTGATATTTTTTTCAGTAGAGACAGATTCTCTAGATATGCGTTACCGGGCAGAGCGAAAGTAACAAGCATACAAAGATAAAAACTATAAAATTACTGAAAAATTGTCTCGTCTTCCTTTCGCCACGCGGGATCGACGAT
Source organism: Tychonema sp. LEGE 07203 (assembly GCF_015207285.1). GTDB lineage: Bacteria > Cyanobacteriota > Cyanobacteriia > Cyanobacteriales > Microcoleaceae > Microcoleus. The sequence goes on from NZ_JADEXD010000040.1 coordinate 22,066, forward strand.
ACAAATAAATATTAGCGGTTCTTGGCCGCAGTTGTAAATAAACTGCTTGGCGTTTGGCGGAATGTAAACTGCATCTCCGACTTGCACCAATTGAGTCTCATCATCGATGTGCATTTCCCCAGTACCGCTGAGGATGTAGTAAACTTCAGAAGTTGTCAGGGAGTGCAGCGCCGAAGTTTGTCCCGGCGGCAAAGTGGCGCGGGCTAAACTGTAACGCAAATCCACAGCTTGTTTGTCTGGATGCAGCAATTCTCGCAGTTGAGTACCGTCGCCAGCAATAAACTCGTCGCAGCCATTGAGCTTTTGAATTAGCATTCTTTCGGCACTCCTGAAAATTTCTTTACCACAACTTAAGTTTAATTGAAAGAGCGAGGAATGTTAAGAAATGTTTAAAACGGCGGCCGGATTTTTTAACCGTAAGTTCCCGAATGCGATCGATAATCAGGACAGTCGATCGCATCTTCAGATAAAGCTATGGTAGGCTGAACGGGACACTTGAGGTGGTAGTCGCCGGTGAAAAATACGCAGTTAGCGCAAGGAATTTGGTGCATCCGCCCAGCTCGGCGCACAGAGTCGGCGACAGCGCGCCCAATACTCGAACACAGCAAAAAAACTAAACCCCAGGCGGAAACAAAACACAGCGGAACTAAAACAGGCTGTATTGCCTTAATCAAAAAGTAAAGCATAGCAACAAAATGTAGCAGTTGAAGGCGGGCTATACATTACAGTAATGGAATTGGCGACCGATCGACCAAAAAGTTTAAAATCATTTACAGTGCGATCGATAAACCGGGCAATTATGGGATGATAGAGAACCGTAGTTAAATAAAATTAGAGGAAATCAGTTATGTCACTGCGATTAGGCGATACAGTTCCCAACTTTACCCAAGCCTCGTCTAAAGGGGAAATCAATTTCTACGACTGGGCCGGCGATAGTTGGGTGGTGTTGTTTTCACACCCGAAAGACTACACCCCAGTGTGCACCACCGAACTCGGCGCAGTCGCCCGTCTCAAGTCGGAATTTGACAAACGCGGCGTGAAAACCATCGCCCTCAGCGTCGATGATGTAGATTCTCACATGGGTTGGATTAAAGATATCGAGGAAACTCAAAATGTCACCCTCAATTATCCGATTTTAGCAGATGGCGATCGTAAAGTTTCCGACATTTACGACATGATCCATCCCAACTCCCTCAACAACTTAACAATCCGCACCGTTTTTGTAATTGATCCAGAAAAGAAACTGCGTTTGAGCATCACCTATCCGGCGAGCACCGGTCGGAATTTTAATGAAATTCTGCGAGTAATTGACTCCTTGCAACTTACGGACAAATACAGCGTTGCGACTCCAGTTGATTGGAAAGACGGCGACGACTGCGTAATTGTACCTTCAATTACCGACCCGAAAGAGTTGGCAGAAAAATTCCCTAAAGGCTACACGCCAGTCAAACCTTATTTGCGGATGACTCCTCAACCGAATAAATAAGTTTGATTTACGGACTTTTTGCAGTCAGGACTTGAGTCCGGGACTTACGCATTAAGGACAAAGAAACCGGGTTTTTTACCGAATTTGTGGGCGAGTGCGAAATATTTTCGTAAAAAAACCCGGTTTCTGAGTACCCGTGCGTCAGGACTTCAGTCATTAATCCTGGTTTTTGAGGACTGAACTCCGATGCTGGGAACAAAGAAATTGCCCTATTGTCTGAACAATTGAGATTTGAGGAAAGGCAAAATGCTGTCATCTCCGATCGTATTGCGAATGTTGCCAGAATTGCAAATGACAGAGGACGAATTTTTTGACTTCTGTCAATTAAATCGCAACTTGCGAATTGAACGCAACCAGCGAGGAGAAATACTATTATTGACTCTTGTTGGCGGAATCAGCAGCAACCGCAATGCTATTTTAACTGGAGAACTGGGCATTTGGACACAGGAAGACGGAACTGGCATTGCTTTTGCTTCTTGTACGGGATTTACTTTGTCGATCGGCTCGGTGCGATCGCCCGACGCTTCCTGGATTAAACTGAAAAGGTGGAATGCTTTATCAAAAGCACAGCAAGAAAAATTTGCGCCGATTTGCCCTGACTTTGTAGTTGAACTCAGACCCGATTTTGAGGACTTAGAGCCGCTGCAAGAAAAAATGCAAGAATACATGAGAGAACCAGGAGTGCAGTTGGGCTGGTTAATTGACCGCAAAAATCGCCGAGTTTACATTTACCGTCCCGATTTGCCAGAGGAATGTTTGGACAATCCCGCGACAGTCAGCGGCGACCCAGTTTTGCCGGGATTCGTACTCAATATGAGCAAAATTTGGTAGCACAGCAATAAATATCAACTTATTATCAGACTTAATAATAGAATGCAGCAGGCAAAAAATATGGATATCAAAAACGGCTTTGTAGGCACTATCGGCAACACGCCGTTAATTCGGTTAAACAGCTTCAGCGATGAAACAGGTTGCGAAATTCTCGGCAAAGCAGAGTTTCTCAATCCCGGCGGTTCCGTTAAAGATAGGGCCGCACTTTACATCATCCAAGATGCCGAAAAAAAAGGATTGTTAAAACCGGGCGGCACCGTTGTAGAAGGCACTGCGGGCAATACTGGCATCGGTTTGGCACACATTTGCAACGCCAAAGGTTACAAATGTTTGATTGTGATTCCCGATACTCAATCCCAAGAAAAAATCGATGCTTTGAAAACCTTGGGCGCGGAAGTTCGGACTGTTCCCGCTGTTCCTTACAAAGACCCGAATAATTATGTCAAATTGTCGGGAAGGTTGGCAGCCGAAATGGAGAATGCAATTTGGGCAAATCAGTTTGACAATTTAGCCAATCGCCAAGCTCATTTCGAGACAACCGGCCCGGAAATCTGGGAACAAACCGAGGGAAAAATTGATGCTTGGGTGGCTGCGACTGGTACGGGCGGGACTTTTGCGGGTGTAGCAATGTTTTTGAAATCAAAAAATCCGGCGATTAAAACTGTTTTGGCGGATCCGATGGGCAGCGGGCTTTACAGTTATTTCAAAACTGGAGAAATTAAGACTGAAGGTAGTTCGATTACTGAGGGTATTGGTACCAGCCGCATCACTGGAAATATGGAGAATGCGCCGGTAGATGATGCTATTCAAATTGATGATGCTGAAGCTGTCCGCGTGATTTACCAATTGTTGAGGAAAGAAGGGCTGTTTATGGGCGGTTCTGTGGGGATTAATGTGGGGGCGGCGGTGGCTTTGGCGAAGCAAATGGGGCCGGGACATACGATTGTTACGGTACTCTGCGACGGCGGGGCGAGGTATCAGTCGCGTTTGTTCGATCGCCAATGGTTGGCCTCCAAAGGTTTATCATCAGATTAGCCTCCGCATTGCACGGGTGTATCGAGATTGTCGGGAAATTATCCCCGTCAATCGGTGTTGCGTCTGCCTGAAATCTGCGGTTAACCGATTTATCAAAAATTTATGTCAGGCGAGCCAATGGTTAGCCTCAAAAGGTCGATCGTCAGATTTGGTTATATATGGCCGCACCTATTCCCATGATAAAAAAATAGCATATATGTAGTCGAATGTCAAGTAAAAAAACATGAAAATCACAGAATCTTCTAGGCGAGTTCTTGTTTGCCAAAACCGCACTTGTCGCAAGCAAGGTGCAGCAAAGGTACTAGCAGCGTTTGAGAAATTGTCTCCCTCAGAAGTTGAAGTTGTTGCTAGCGGTTGTTTGGGACAGTGCGGCAACGGGCCGATGGTGTTGGTGCTGCCCGAAGAGGTTTGGTACAGTGGGGTTTGTGCTGAGGAAGTTGCGGCAATTACCGAGCAACATTTGCGGGGAGGAAAGCGGGTAGAGAGGATGCTTTACCGCAAGTTTCACGGGTTTTCTCAGCAGCCCTAACCCGGTGTTTAAGCAATTGCTATCTATTAATTAAAAACAATAAAATTGGTTTGTAGTGAGGACTTTAGTCCTTGATGAATGCTGACTCGCATTCCGAACGATCGAACCTGGGGACTAGATATAGCGGTTATTAAAAAAGTGAGGTATGCCCTATGCCCCATGCCCCATGCCCTATGCCCCATGCCGCATAGTACCTCATCTTTCTGAAAAAGGCTATATCTGAGTGCTAGTTTTGCATTCTCAAGCTTTTTTGCCGCGTACTTGAATGCGTTTGTCGGTTTTTTGTTTCTTCACCCAAGAGAGAAATTTCTGGAATTGGGGGTCATTTTTGAGCTTTTCTAGGGTGTTGAGCTCTTGGGCGAGGTGTTTGTTGTCGAAGAGAGAGTGAATTTGGCGGTGACAAGCTGAGCAAATGTCGATCGTCGGGCCGGGATCTTCGTTTTTGCGCTTGGTGTTTTGTTTGGGGATCAGGTGGTGGGCGGTTAATGCTGCCATTTGTCGATCGCACAATTCGCACTGCATAATTTTCTCAATGCTGTTTGATAGGCAATTGCTTCTTTTAATTTAGCGTAGTTTAGGGCGATCGGCTTTCAGAAAGTGAGTAAAGGTCGATCGCACTTTGCAAACAATAAAAAACCCCCAACGGGAGGTCATATTAATTTCTGGTGGGGCAGCCTTCTTGCCTGCCCCCTAAGTAGAACAACCTACAGGTTCAAATCACGTACAACAGTACAAACAAAACAATCCAAATCACATCGACAAAGTGCCAGTAAATCTCCGTAGCTTCGATGCCAAAGTGGTGTTCGCTAGAATAATGACCTTCCACGCGCGATCGCCAAACTACCCCGGCCATCAGCAGCACTCCAAACGTAACGTGCAAGCCGTGAAAAGCAGTCAAAACGTAAAAGCAACTAGCGTACAAATTAGTTGTCAGGCCAAACTCTAAATGAGCGTATTCGTAAACCTGACCGCACAAAAACACTACGCCCATGAGGATAGTTGCCAGCAACCAATTCCTCATACCCGCCACATCGTTCTTTTTGATTGCAGTATCGGCATTGTGAATCACAAAACTGCTAGCAATCAAAATTATTGTATTAATTGCAGGCAGCAATAATTCGCGATCGGGCGTACCTTCAGGTGGCCACGCCGGGGCCATCGCCCGATAGATCAAATAGGCGGCAAACATACCGAAAAATATCATGCCTTCAGAACCCAAGAACACAATTACCCCTAATATTCGGTGGTCGGGATGCTCTTCGTGCCCTTCTATTTCGGCGCTCTGGTGGTAATTGAGAGCTGTTTTTTCTGGATCGATCGTTGGAATTTGTTGCATGATAAAAAATTGCTAGTTGGTAATGGGATTTTGAAGTCATTAGTCATTAGTCATTAGTCATTAGTCATCAGTCATTAGTCATCAGTCATTAGTCATGTTTTGCTGTCGCCTCCGAGCTTTCCGTACAACGTTATCAGTCCGATGGAAGAAGTCATTAGTCATCAGTCATCAGTCATGTTTTGCTGTCGCCTCCGAGCTTTCCGTACAACGTCATCAGTCCGATGGAAGATGGAAGAGACAGAAAAAATTTATCGGTACATCGCTGCTGTGCGGTCAAAAGTCATTAGTTGCAAGTTCTCCTATTGCAACGAGCAATAACTAATAACTAATGACTAATGACTGATGACTCATGACTGATGACTAATTGTCATCTGGACTTTCATCTGCAGGAGAATCAGCTTTTATTTCTGATTCAGGAGCGACTAAAGTTGCAGTACCGCCAAAGAAAGTTGAAGCTTGAGCCTCTGCAATCGGAATACCTTCTTTCTTGGCGTTGCGAGTGGCATTTTCCCTCAACTTCAGCCTGAGACGTTCCCCAGTATGCTGAATTTTTTCCATGCCGTAATCGTAAGGCCCGGTTGCTAATACCGGCACTCCTTCAAAATTTTCGATCGGCGGTGGGGAAGTAGTCATCCATTCCAAACTCAAAGCTTCCCAAGGATTGTCGCCTGCTTTCGGGCCGTATCTCCAGCTCCAAATCACGTTAACGATAAACGGGATTGTCGAGACTGCCAGCAGATAAGCGCCGATCGTACAAATGACATTAATCGTGGTAAATTTCGGGTCGTACATTGCCACCCGCCGGGGCATTCCTTGCATCCCCAAAGCGTGCATTGGCAAGAAAGTTACAGTGAAGCCCACATAGGTTAAAACAAAGTGAACTCTACCCCAAAATTCGTTAAGCATCCGCCCCGTCATTTTGGGGAACCAGTGGTAAAAAGCAGCGAAAATTCCAAACACTGAGCCGCCAAACAGCACGTAGTGCAAGTGAGCGACGATAAAATAAGTATCGTGAACGTGAATGTCGAAAGGTACGGAAGCTACCATGATCCCGGTGATGCCGCCGAGGACGAATGTTGAGATAAAACCCATCCCAAATAGCATGGCGCTGACTAGCCGGAGTTTGCCTCCCCAAATAGTTGCCAACCAGCTAAATATTTTGATCCCAGTGGGCACGGCTATGATCATAGTTACGATCATAAAAAACATCCGCAGCCAGCCGGGAGTACCGCTGGTAAACATATGGTGAGCCCAGACAATCAAGCCCAAAAAGCTAATAGCCACACTCGAATAGGCGATCGCCAAATAACCGAAAATCGGCTTGCGCGAATGCACGGGCAAAACTTCTGAAATTACCCCAAAGAAGGGCAGAATCATAATGTAAACTGCCGGGTGCGAGTAAAACCAGAATAAGTGCTGGTAGACGATGGGATCGCCGTTACCTGTCGGGTTAAAAAATGCCGTCCCCGCTAACAAGTCAAAGGACAGCAAAATCAAAGCTGCGGCTAACACTGGAGTAGCAACCAAAGCCAGCGCTGAAGTCGAAATCATTGCCCAGCAAAACAAAGGCATTTGATTGAGACTCATGCTTGGTATCCGCATCGTGAAGATGGTAACGGCAAAATTCACCGCCCCCAAAATCGAAGAAGTTCCCAGGATCAAAACGCTGAGAATCCAGATTTCTTCCCCGGCTTGAGCAGTAACTAAGCTCAAAGGCGGATAGGAAGTCCAACCCGCCTGCGGAGCTCCCACAAAAAAACTGCTCATCAGCAAGATGCCGCCTACTGGAATTAACCAAAAGGCAACCGCATTCAGCCTAGGAAATGCCATGTCTTTTGCCCCAATCATTAAGGGGATCAAAAAGTTAGCAAATCCGGCACCGGCTGGTACGATCCACAGGAAGATCATTACCGTGGCGTGAACGGTAAATAAGCTGTTGTAGAGTTCGGGGCTGACAAAATCGCTATCCGGGGTGGCGAGTTCGGTTCGCACTAAAGTTGCCATCACTCCGCCAAGCAGATAAAACATAAAACTTGTAACCAGGTATTGAATACCGATTACTTTGTGGTCGGTACTAAAACCGAAGTAATCTCGCCAATGTCTGTCGGCCGGCTCTGTGCCGCGAGCCTCAAGGTTGGCTGTTTCTTGGAACTGTGCTTGTGTCATAAGAACAATATAAAGGCTTCCTAGTTTGCCGTGAAAACTTCAATCTTAGTTTGCAGTAATTTTTTGATTTGTTTCTACCCTTGGGAGCCGGACTAAAGTCCTTACTACGAACCTTTTTGCAGTAAGGATTTTAGTCATTGCCATCTTGGGGAGCCGGACTAAAGTCCTGACTGCGAAACTTTTAGATGAAGGTACGGACTATTTTTAGTGATGGTTTGGGTGAAGTTTTTCTAGGGTTTCTGGATTGATTTTTATTTCCCTGACGTAGGGAGCTAAAAATTCTCCGTCTGACATTTCCCCCGGATTAACTGCTATTGCTTCCTCTAAGTTTTGAGTGCTAGCAATTTGCTGTTCTTTTACCCAACTATCGAAGTCTTCGGGAGTGTGAACGAATGCTAAAGCTTTCATCGCTCCGTGATAAGCGCCGCACAATTCAGCGCAAACAACCCGGTATTCGCCGACTTTATTTGCGGTGAATCTCAGTTCGCTCGGCCGCCCGGGAATTGCATCTTGTTTGAGGCGAAATTCCGGAATCCAAAATGCGTGCAGCACGTCTTGGGCTGCAATATTTAGCTGCACGTCGCGGTTGGCTGGCATATGCAGTTCGCCGGAACTAACGCCGCTTTCTGGATAGCTAAAAATCCAGGCGTATTGCAAACCCATGACATTTACTACTAAGTCTGCTGGTTTGCCTTCGTTTTCTGGGGCAGCACCTACGCCTAGGGCAATTCGTTTTTCTGGCTGAATTTGAGGGGCGTTTTGTGGTGTATCTGACAGCGTGCCTGCGATCGCACTTCCGCGCATTTGAGATTGCGATTGCATGGTGCCGTGGTCATGATTGCCCATCGGATCGAGGCCTCCCATTGAGTTGTAAACCTCAAAACTGTAGACTCCGATTCCTAAAATTACCACCGCTGGCACTGCTGTCCATAGAATTTCTAAAGGAAAGTTGTCATGCCAAGGCGGGCCGTCTGTGTTGTCTCCTTTACGGCGGCGGTATTTAATTACAGCAACGATCAGCACTCCGTGGACTAGGATAAATAATCCTACGGAAATGGTCATCATTGTGTTGAAGAGCCCGTCGATCTGGGATGCTTGGGCCGAGGCGGCGATCGGCATTAAACCGTGATTCTGCCCGTACCAGAGACTGATCAGAGTCACTCCGATGCCGACGAGCATGGTGATGATGGAACTTGGAATGTTCACGCTGATACCTTGTAGTAGCGACACTTCTTCGCTTGAACAATTAGGGAAGCAACTCTGGGTTGTCAATTTTTAATTGTAAATTGACATTTTGAGTGCAATCCCTATCTTAATGCTTACTTAAGGCTTATACCATTTTTGATTGCTGCTGATTTGAGATTTTTGATGGGGGAATGACTTATGCTCTAAGGGTTTGGAGCTAAGGCGAGCAGTCACATTTTTTTGTGAAACTGAATATGAGTGTTTTTGGGCGATCGCTGGTTCCGATTAATACGGTTTCTGTTCTTGACAAAACTTAGAAAATATGGTAAAGAATTGGTATTTTTTGTTACTAAACTTGAGATTGTTTCTCAAACACCATTAAATGCTGCTGGGGCAACATATCTTTTGTCTCTTTCCATACTAAACCGACGGCGGCCATTTCTTTTTTTACCTGTTTTTGGGTCATTTTGTGCAAACCTTTAATGGGAATCAGCGGATTTTCGCCCCGATACTCGATCGATACCGCGCGCCCTCCCGGCTTGAGTGCTTTGACAATTCCTTCCATCATTTCTCTAGGATATGCAAATTCGTGATAAGCATCCACCATCACAACTAAATCGACGCTGTTTTCCGGCAAGTTCGGATTGTCGAGACTGCCCAATACAGGCTCAACGTTAGAAATATTTCTTTCTTGTTTGTTCAATTCAAGAAAATTAATCATCTCCGGCTGCACGTCAACGGCAAAAACCTTGCCTTGGGGAACTAGGGCAGCGATGCGAAAGCTAAAATATCCGGTTCCGGCTCCAATATCTGCTACAATGTCAGTTGGTTTTAAATCGAGATTGTTGACTAACCGAGCAGATTTTTCTTCCATGCCGCGAGACGGTCTTTCCAGCCAACCAGCGCCTTCATATCCCATGACTTGGGCAATTTCTCGACCCATGTAAAATTTGCCGATACCGTCGGGATTGTGGACGGTTCGCTGCTGATAAATGCTGTCACTTTGAGCGATGTTAGTTGCTGTGACTGCTGTACAAGCGTTGAGCGGCAACAGTAAAATAATTGTCAGGATTATTACTGTTAATTGTTTGATGAATGGTGCGGTTTTTTTCACGATATTTTTGGTTTTTTATTTGAATGTTTGAATGGCTTAATTTTTTGATTGATAAGTTAACCGCAGATGAAAAGCAGATTAACACAGATAGACGCGGATGTTTTCAAGAGTTTTTGTGGATTTGGTAATGAATTTGAGCGGATCGTAAATTTTGTTTGCCTTGGGTTTTTAGGCTATCATTGTAAAACATTGAAATTACAAAAATTAATTGACGGCGGATTCTAATAATTTGATTGTACCAGCATTTGCGTCGATTTCGACTTCTTTGCCGATCGGCAAAGTGAACTGTTCCCGAATGTGTCCTACCATTGAACCGTACCACGCGGGAACTTTCAAAGGGCGAATGTGGTGGGACAAGACTTGAGCTAGGGTGAGGGATTCTTGCGGTTTTTCGGCATCGCACTTGGTACACTGTCCGAAAATAAAACCGGATATGCGATCGAGAATGCCAGCTAATTTGAGCTGCGTCAACATTCGATCGATGCGATACACTTCTTCTCCAACTTCTTCTACAAACAAAATACTCTTGTCCCACTCCGGCAAATAAGCAGAGCCTACCATTGCTGCGATTACCGATAAATTGCCGCCGATTAGTTTTCCCCTAGCTGTGCCGCGCCCGATAGTTTGAAATGGCACGCTTTGGGAGTTTTGCATGGTCACGGAACCTCCCTCAAACAAAACTTTTTTGACGTAATTTACTGTAAAGGGACTCCAACTTGAGACACCTAAAGGGCCGTGAAAAGTAACTATATTAGTTTTAGCATAAATCGCTAATAAAAGTGCTGTAATATCGCTGAATCCCATAATTATTTTGGGATTGTTGCGGATAATATTGTAATCTAGAAGCGGCAAAATTCGGTTGCAGCCCCAGCCGCCCATCCCGGTAAAAATAGCTTGCACTGAGTTATCGGCAAAGGCGCTGTTGACATCGGCGGCGCGATCGGCATCCTTCCCTGCTAAATAGCCGTAGCGATCGTAAAAATGCTCTCCCAGTTTAACTTTTAAACCCAAGTTATCCATAACTTTAAAAAATGGCTGGATTTCTTTTTCGTAACTGAAAGCGGCAGGATTGATTAAAGCAACTGTATCGCCGACTTGCAGGCGGGGAGGCTTAATAATTGTTTGGGGGAAAATGTTGTTTTGGGCGATTGGCAAAAGTAGAGTGCCAATAGCAGTCAACCCAAAAGTTTTGAGCAGATAGCGGCGGGGGATAGTCATAAATGTTATACCATTTTTCAATTAAGTGAAATTTTAGATGTGAGATTTTAGATGTGAGGAATTGTTAATTAATTGGTGAATACTTTACTCGCTTGAGAACGGCTATAGATAACTTCTGCTATAGCGGTTCGATCGCCCTATGCCCTATGCCCGGTTTGGCCTATGCCGCACAGTATCTCATCTTTCAGAGAAAGGCTATATAATTGTATATTGAAATTGCTACCAGCCCAGTTAAAAATTGCCAGTTTAACATGAAAACAGACACCAAAATTTCAGCTCAAAAATCCTGGGCTAAAGCTTTCGCCCATCCTGCTGCGGAGTTTCCGCTGACTCAGCTATCGGTTAAAAGCGGTAAAATTCCCGACGGATTGCGCGGCAGTCTCTACCGCAACGGGCCCGGACGTTTGGAACGCGGCGGCATGACTGCGGGACACTGGTTTGATGGCGACGGTGCAATTTTGGCAGTACATTTTACCGATGCAGGTGCTGCTGCTGTTTATCGCTACGTGCAAACAGCGGGATATCTAGCTGAAGAAAAAGCTAATAGATTTCTCTACACTAATTATGGCATGACAGCACCGGGGCCTGCGTGGTTGCGGTGGACTAAATCTGTTAAAAATGCTGCCAATACTTCTGTTTTAGCTTTGCCCGATCGCCTTTTGGCATTATGGGAAGGCGGCCCGCCTCACAGCCTAGATTTGCAAACTCTGGAAACTAAAGGAATCGACAATTTAGGCAATTTAGATAGTAATTTTTCTTATTCCGCTCACTGCAAGCGCGATCCGATTACTGGCAATATTTTTAACTTTGGAATTACCAGCAGTGCGAGTCCCAAGTTGAATTTGTATAAAAGCGATTGTACGGGCAAAATCGTGCAAAAAGCAACTATTCCTTTGGATGGAATTTCTCTCGTACACGATTTTGTTTTGGCCCGAAAGTATCTAATATTTTTTGTGCCGCCGGTGCGACTCAATGTTTTGCCAGTGTTAGCTGGAATTAGCAGTTACGGCGACTCGTTTGACTGGAAACCAAAGTTAAAAACGCAGATATTAGTTATTGATTCGGAAACTCTATCTTTAGTTAGTTGCGGCGAAACTGATGCTTGGTTTCAGTGGCACTTTGCTAACGGTTTTGTCAAGGAAGATGGTTCGGTGGCGGTAGATTTTGTGCGTTTCGCTGACTTTCAAACTAATCAGCGACTCAAAGAAGTACCGACAGGTGAAACTCGCACCGATGCGGAAGGTTCTCTGTGGCGGGTATGTTTAAATCCTGAAACTGCCGAGGTGATAGCAGCCGAACAATTGCTGGATAAAGCTTGCGAGTTTCCGGTTGTACCTGCTTCCGAAATTGGTCAAGACTCGCGGTATATTTATCTGGCAATGTATCGGCATGATGTTGATATTGTAGCGGAACGTTACGGGGCGATCGCCCGTTTGGACACGCAAACCCGAAATCTCACAATTGCCGATTGCGGCGAAAATCGCTATCCCACAGAACCCGTCTGCGTTCCAGATATTTTCTCGGAGAAAGATTGGATTTTGACAGTTGTTTATGATGGCAATTCTGATAAAAGTGAAGTCTGGATATTTGACAGCGAAGGGCTAAACAGCGCTCCTATTTGTCAGCTAGAATTGCCCGGTGTCATACCTTTGAGCTTTCACGGTACTTGGAAATCAGCTATCTGAAAAAAATGTAAAGAAGTGTTGCGGAAGATTTATTAAAAATTGTTGCCGCTTTTCTGTCAAGTTGTTAAGCTGTGTGTAGAGAGCAAATCCTCATATATAGGAGGTGTGGAATTTATGCTCTACACTGCTCAAAAATCCTGTGTTTTTTCCCGGCTAATGGAACTCCCGGCTACACAGGAAAAAACCGCCAATCCTGGCAAATCCCCGATGAATCCCCGATGAATTCCCGATGAATTCCCGATGAATTCCCGGCGAATGGAATTCGCGGCGACACAGCAAAGTCCGCCTTCGCGGACTAAAGATCCCGGCGAATAGAATTCGCTGCTACACAAACAAAGTCCGCCTTCGCGGACTAAAGAAACAGGGAAATTAAGCCAACATTGGTATGATTTCCTAGCTTGTTTTCCCATCTCAAGTTTGTCTACTTGAATGAGATTGACTTACCAGATTCCTGACTTAGTTCTGGCAAATCAAAGTTTAGTTCAACTCGCGCGCGTGGACGATTCAAAAGTTTTGAATTAACTCCACAAAATTCATAACTCGCAACTTATAACTCCGCGCGCGGCGATCACTTCAAATCCAGAGGGTTTAATCTATGCAACTTCAAGGAAAAACAGCTCTAGTGACAGGAGCTTCCCGCGGTATAGGGCGATCGATCGCCCTGGAATTAGCGCGACAAGGAATCAAGCGCTTGGTAATAGTAGCGCGCAACCGCCGGCAATTAATTGAACTGGCAGAGGAAATCGATGTTTTTGGCACAGAAATAGTGCCGTTAGCTTTGGATTTAACTCAGTCAGTAGCGGTGAATATTGCGATCGCCCAAGCTTGGCGAGATTGCGGCCCAATTCACCTGTTAGTCAACTGTGCGGGCGTAGCCCACCAAGCATCATTCTTGCGTTCCCCGCTACCGTTAATCGAGGAAGAAATCGCCTTAAATTTGCTCGGAACCTACACAATTACCCGCTTGATTGCGAAGCGAATGGCGGCGCAAGAAGAGGGAACCATCGTCAATGTTTCGAGCTTGATGGGCAAAATTGCCGCTCCCACAATGGCAACTTATTCTGCTACCAAATTTGCCATTTTGGGATTCACCCAAGCTTTACGCAGCGAGTTAAGTCCGTACAATGTTCGAGTCGCTGCTTTGCTCCCATCTCTAACAGATACCGACATGGTGCGAGACTTGGAACAATTTCGCTGGGTAGTGCCCACAACTCCCGAAAAAGTTGCCCTAGCGCTAGTCGCGGGATTGCACAAAGATTCGCCGGAAATCTTAGTAGGATATCAAAGTCATCTAGCAGTTTGGTGTCACCGAATTGCCCCTTGGCTGCTGGATTTTGTGTTGCGGATGGCGACACCCCAACTTCGGGATAAAGCGCGGGGCCGCAAATTGCGGGAGGCTTTAGCTAGCGGGCGATAACTCAGATATTGCACCATTCTCAACTAGCCTTTTACGAACAGGTAAGATCGGCCTGTTCCACAAAGAATTTCTTGTGGAACAGGCATCTTACCTGTTGCTGATATTGGTGCAACATCTCTGTTATAATTGAGATCATTCAGAATTATATTTAACTTCCAAAAATGCTCGATAAAAAATTGTTCCTAAATTACAAAGGTAGCCAAAAACAAAAAACCTCTGTTCCTCCAAATCCTCTGGTGGAATTTGCCTCTAGTTGGCGGATAGCTTGGGGGAAAACAGAGGAAATCGAAGATAAGACAGGGTGGCGAGAAGGTCAACTTGCGATTATTTGCTCGAACCAAAATGCTCAGATAAATATAAGTCATTCAGAAAAATTTGTTGTTGTTGGGGATGTTTGGCTGAGCAACCGATTAGAATTGCTGGCAAAATTGGGGATTTCTGCTAATAGTTGGGAGGGGTGCGATCGCCAATTAGTCGCTCAACTGTGGGAACGCTGGGAGGTTGAATGTTTGCCGCTGCTGGTGGGTATGTTTGCGTTTGCGGTTTGGGACAGAGAAAGGCAAGTTTTGCGGGTGGCGCGCGATCGCACGGGGGCGCGAACTCTTTACTATACTAATGTTGGCGCGACTCGCTGGATCGGTTCTCAACTGGGGGCGATCGCACCGTACCATTCAAGGGCGATCGACCTCACAGCGCTGCGAGATTACCTCTGTTGTTCGTTTGTTCCGGGCGATCGTACCCTCTGGCAGCAAGTCCGAGAACTGCGCCCAGGAACCGTTTTAAGCTTCCCCGACCAGCTTCCGCAACAGGCAGGATGCCTGTCCCACAACATTTCCGCTTACTGGGAACTCCGAGAACAACTTGTCGAAACCGAACAATCTTTAGAATGGCACGGCGCGAAATTGCGCTGTGTTTTAGATGAAGTTGTCCGAGAATATTTGCCAGCAAATCAACCTGTAGGCGTGTTTCTTTCCGGCGGGTTAGACTCTAGCTGCATCGCGGCTTTAGCTGCTCAATTTTGCGATCGACCAATTCACACTTACTCAATTCATTTTGGTGAAGAATGCGCCAACGAATTAGAGTTTTCCAGTTTAGTTGCCCGACACTGTCAAACCCAACATCACATTTTAGAAATTAGCTTTCGGGATATGTGGGAAAAGTTGCCAGAAACGATGGCTTATTTAGACGATCCGATCGGCGACCCGCTGACAGTGCCAAACTTGCTGTTAGGAAAAATGGCGCGACAATCTGTCGAAATTGTGCTCAACGGCGAAGGCGGCGATCCGTGTTTTGGCGGGCCGAAAAATCAACCGATGCTAATTAACAGCTTGTACAATTCTATCACTAATTTAGATTCGCTAGCCGCCTATTTAATTTCATTTCAAAAGTGTGCTGCGGATTTACCTCAACTATTAAAACCTGAAGTTTTGGCTGCGGTAAAAACAGAACCTTCGGTATTTAGTGAAGATTTGAATAGCACTGCCAATTATCTCAATCGATTAATGGCATTAAATATTAAATTCAAGGGTGCAGACCAGATTTTGACGAAAGTGAACAACTTGACTCAAGCTGCGGGCTTGCACGGGCGATCGCCTCTTTTTGACCAGCGAATAGTTGATTTGAGCATGACGGTTCCGCCGGAGTACAAACTGTCGGGAGTTGTGGAAAAAGCTGTGTTAAAACAAGCGGTTGCAAACCTTCTGCCCGCTCAAATTTTAGACAGGCCAAAAAGCGGAATGATGGTTCCGGTACAGTTGGGATTTAAGAAGTTTTGGCAGCGAGAAGCTAGGGGTTTGTTGCTGTCAAAAAAAGCTGCGATCGCTCCTTATTTCAATCAATCTTTGATAGGTAAATGGCTAGACTATGAAGGAGATACTTGGGGGCGTTACGGTGTTAAGCTTTGGCTGTTGACAAGTTTAGAACTTTGGCTGCAAGCTAATAAGTAATATTAAATCCGCACGCGCTTTCTCAGAGTCCGGCAGGGGTTAAAACCCATGCCTCAAAGCTAAAGTCCTCTTAAGAGGACTAAAGAAATTATGAATTTTATACAAGACGAATCTTGCTTAGAACTAAAAGACTCATCAGTCCTCTTTAGAGGACTTTCGCTATTAGACAGGGGTTTTAACCCCTGGCGGTCTTTGGGGTTAACTTGAGACCTCTGAACACTGCTACGTCCTTCCCCATCACCATACAAACCTCAACCAAAACTGTCAACAACATAAATAGAACTCTCCGTACCGCCTAGCAGAATCAAACTGCTATCATCACTGCATGCATCTCGAATATTGGCAATGCCTCGATGCAAAATCTGAATGAGTTTTTGAGGACTAAACGATTCCAATTCTACATAGTTACCTGCCTCCAACCACTGCAATTCTTCAGCAGATAAATCTTGGCGAATCGCTGGCTGCAATTGTACAGCATCTCGTGCCGAATTCTCGGAATTTAGCACAAACATATTGTCGCCAGCCGCCATAATTTGCCGGGGCAGAATTCCGATATCAATAATTATGGTGCTGTTATTTGGGAACCAATTATGACCGGTACGCAAGCGATCGACTAAACCAATTCCTTTGGGACTGCAATCGTGTAAAGCGTACACTTTCAAGTCGGAATTTCGGCGCACCATTTGCATAGTTGTGTCGAAAATACTTTCAGGATATCCGGTAACGCTGAGGACTGCACAGTTGTTTTCAAAGTGAAAGTTGTTGGCGATTAAAAATTGGGCAATTTCCGGGCGATCGCACACCACCAATCTGTCAAAACTGTAAGCGCTGACATCAGGACTGACAGCGGCATTTGCATTGCTATCGCGGGGCGACGGCAGCATTTTAGTCATAGAGTTAATTGCTGCCCAAGTATTAATCCAGCCTTGAAACAGATTAAAACTAATAGTAAAGTGTTGACGATTTGCAGGTATTTTGTCAAATTTCAGGCTTCCCAAATAGATAGATAGGATTCCGATAGCAGAGCTAGCTAAAAACAGCGAAAAGGAACTTGATAACAGACTTACACCAATTCCGCAGACCAGAACTATTCCTCCCCAAACGTGCAAAGTCTTTGCAAATTTCTGGCGTTGTTTGTACAGATACTTGTCAGAACGGCTAGCAGCAAAAGTTTGCCATACCAATAAACTGTTTATTACTCCCAATCCCCACATACCAAAAAAGGAAAATGAAAGTAAATTAATAATTATGTACCCTTGGATTGTTAATAACGCATTAGAAATTTTGGGTCGCGATCGCCTGTCTAAAAAGTAAAATAACTGTTTAGGGGTAAAAAACAGCGTATCGTTAACCGAAACATCGGCGATCGCCTTGGCAAACATGGCGTCAGTTATTTTGACACCATTGATAGTAGTTGATTCAAAAACAAACCGATGCTGGCATTGTTTGCAGCGACCGCCCCAAGCCGTGCGATCTCTTAACTTATTGTCAGTTCCACATTTAATGCACTTCATAAAAATCTCCTATTGATTATTCAAAAAACTTGATTAGCTAACAAAACGCTGTAATCTTCTCTGCGGCGAATCAGGCGATGTCGCTCATTTTCTAACAGCACTTCCGCAGGTTTGGGGCGGTGCAAAAAATGCGATGACATCGCATAGCCGTAAGCTCCCACATCTAAAATAGCCAGGATTTCCCCAACTCTCAAAGCCGGAAGTTGACAGTTTTTGCCTAAATAATCCCGCGAATAAGTAGTATTGCCGCAAACATCAGTAAGATGCAATGGATCGCGGCAATTCCAGGTATAAATTTCTCGATAACCGCCGTGAACTGACGGTACTGAAAGATTGGCAACAGTAGTATCCACGCCGACAATTTGTTTGGCTTCTTGCCATTTTGCGGAAACAACTTGAGCGAGCAAAGTAGCGCATCCAGCTACAGCCGATCGCCCCGGTTCAACGATTAACTCGATTTGGCGATCTAGACGCTCAATTCTGCTGGTCAATTCCGCCCCAAACAGTTCCCAATCAAAGGCTGTACCCCCGCGATAAGGATAGCCAAAACCGCCGCCAAAGTCGAGATATTCCCAATCGGGCAATTGCTGGGCGACGGCAATTACCGTATCAATTACTTGAGTAAAAGCTGCGGTAGAATTAGTACCTGTACCGCGATAGAAATGCAAACCGCTAATTTTTAATCCGGCGGTTTTAGCTAGGGAAATTGCATCGGGAAATTCGGTCGATCGCACTCCAATTCGACTGTCTCCAGTTAGTTCGGGCAAATTTAGTCTCAAACCCAAACTCGGCTGCAGTAAAATCTGTTGGTTTTCCCTCAAAAATTGATAAACTTCGCAGCACAATTGCAACTGGCTGAGACTGTCAAAATTCAGAGTTGTGACACCCCATCTCAGAACTTGTTCCATTTCACTTTTGTGCAAGTTGCTGCCGCTGTAAACAATTTTTTCTGGCGCAAAACCAGCCTGAATTCCTAAATAAATATCTCCCGGTGTATTGGCGTGCAATCCCCAACCGCAAGCTTGAAAGATTTGCAGCAGTGCGATGTTGCCGTTCGTCACGCTGGCAAAACAAAACTTTGTTTGCGGGTAGGTAATTGCGTTAGTAATGCGGGCGATGGTTTGCCGCAAAATGTCGCTTTGATAAACGTAAAGCGGCGAACCGTAGGTAGTTAACAACTCTTCGGCTAGGGGGAGAGTAAACAGCGGTTGTTTGAGGATTGATTTGCGATCGGTAATTGTTGGCATAAGTGTAAAGTAGATGTTTGTTCTGAGATATTGCACCATTCTCAATAAGCCTTCACGGGCGGGCAGGATGCCCACCCCACAAGAAAATTATTTTTTTGTGGAACAGGCCGGAGAGCCTGTTCTTGAGAATGGTGTAAGATGTGAGTTAAATAAAAAATGTTGATTTTATTCTTGCCACCGCTGGCGGTAATGCCAAACCTTTCGAGGCAACCAAAATGGATGATTCCAAGATTTATTTTTCACTTCTTCGCCTAAAATTTGCGATCGCCATTTTTGCCACATAATTAACAGCCAAAGTATCTCGCCAATCCTGCGCCCTTGAATTCCGGCGGCCAATTTGCCGGAGATAATGCGATCGGCTAAATCGGGTTGCCAGCGTTTTTCTGACATTAGTACGGCTGGATTTAACCAATCGCCAATTTGATGCCAAAATTCATTAAAACACCAGGAGGTTAAGGGAACTCCCATACCGCGCTTTTCCCGCCAAACTATTTCTGCCGGCAGCCAATTTTCTACCGCCCGCTTGAGAATGTATTTCTCGCAAGCGCCTCGCAAACACAATTCTCCTGACAGTTGAAATGTCCAGTCTGCAAGGGCAAAATCGCAAAAGGGCGATCGCACTTTCAGACCAAAATTTAAAGCTAAATTAGCAGCGCGCGGATGGATGTTCTGCGCGCCTTTGAGCATCAAACTCGCGCGCCGGAGGCGGGACAGCAAAGACGCGCCCACAGCAGGATTAAGAGCCTCTAGCAGCCATTCTTGGGGGTGAACATTCTGAATTTGAGGATAAAATTGCGGCTGAAAAACTTTAGTTTCGCATCCCCAAAGGCGGTGAAAAGTTCGCAGGTATTGCAGGGCAAAAGTTTCGTTTGCGGCGGGATTTGCGGCTTGATAAACAGCCGCTGCAATCAGGGGTTTGTTCGTCCAACCAGCAAATAATTGATCGCTTCCTTCGCCGTTGAAAACAAGATCGGTTTCTTGACTAGCAGCTTGATTTAACAAATACAGCGGCACTGTAACTCCGTCGCCAAAAGGTAAATCTAAAGCTTTGACAGCATCATTCAAAACTTGTTTTATTCGTTGCGGGCTGGCATCTACTTTTACTAAGGGAATGTTCAGCGCGCGGGCTACTTTTTGGGCCCAAGGATATTCGGAAATTCCGGCTTCGCCGAAGTCGAGAGTGTAAGCACGGACTTTGACTCCGGCTTGTACTAATAATGCTGCGATGACTGAGGAATCTAAACCGCCTGAGAGAAATACTCCGACTGTTTGGCTGCTGTTTGTGTCGGCAATTTGACGTTCAACGGCTTCTTTAAGTAAGTTTTGTAGTTGGGCGATCGCCTTTGTTTCGTCTTCTATTTTTTCGGAACTTTCTTGCCATTCTAATAAGCGTTTTGATTGGAGCTTAAGAATAACACTGCTATCTCGATCGCACTTCCAAGTTAATTCGGTTCCGGCGGTAACGGCGAACACATTTTTGACGGGAGTTAAAGGAGTTGGAACATAGGAAAAACAGCTATAACCGTACAAACCGGGAATGCTGACTTCTGGCTGTTCGCAGATATTTAACAGCAGTTGCAATCTCGATGCAAACCAAATAGTTTGCCCGATCTTTGTCCAGTAAAGTGTTACTCGCCCGAAGGGTTCTCGTCCCAAAATTAGGCAGTTTTTGCGAAGGTTTACCCAGATATCAGGTAACAAAAAGCCGTTAGCCGATCGGTAACTAGATAGTCCAGATGCGGAGAGGCCGGCGATTTGCCAAGTAGCACTGCCATTTTTGGTTGGCTGGTTGGGCGGGCGATCGAGTTCGGTACTGGCAACGTTCCAAATGGCGCGATTTTCGCCTGCTGCGGTGGAGAAGTTGGCAGTATCTGCGATTTTTTGAATTGGGATTTCTTTGAAAAATTGGGCGATTGTTTTTGTTAGCAGCGTTTCTAATTGTTGCCGAGAATCGCAGCCCCAGTATCCTACAAGTTGACGCGGTTTGTTGTTGATTGTCATGGGGAATATGCTTTTGTAATGTTTTTTTACCGCAGAGAACGCAGAGAACGCAGAGTGGGAGAAGGGAGGGGATTTATGTAGTTTTGTAGGGTGCGAGGGCGGTTGTTGATAATTATTTAACTTGAAATGATTTAGTGCCGATCGCTCGATTTTCTAGTAACATTTTAACTTGCCAATTTCCGGTGGCTGCAGCAGTACCAATTTGGTAGCGGCATTGGGTGTTCCAGATGGATTTGTCGATTTCGCGAGTTTGATAGCGGTTTTGTTTGACAATTTGACCGCTGGGATCGATCCAATCGCAAGATAGCGAGAGTTTTTTTCCTATTGGTGCATCTTTTAAGGTAACGCGATAAAAGATTTCGGGATTGTTTTGGCGGGAAATAACTGTCAAGTTGCCGCCATCATCCTGCACTGAAGTTAGGCGGTTTTGTTGCATTGAAACGCGGGCGATGGCTTGTCGGTTTTGCTGAATGTAGAATCCGGTAATTGCGATCGCCCCCGCCGCAGCCGCAGCCAATCCTCCGGCAATCCACCGATTTCGGCGCTGCTGCTGGGCCAGTGCTTCCCGGCGCTGCAACTGGATTAAAGCTTCATTTAGCAACTCTGGCGGCAAGTTCAACTCCTGCAAAATTTGTTGGACTTCTGCAGAATCAAGTTGAGATTGCCGGAGGTTAGAAAGGCGTTCTACTTCAGCTACTATTTGTGTTAGTTGAGTTTGACTCAGTTGATTTTCCATAGGTAAACACGCGGTAGAATTTTTTCTAAATATTTTACAAGGCGGTTTACTAACACCAGTTAATTAATATCTTAAAACAGGCAGAGCTTCAAGTCAATTCATAAATTTCATAATTTTGAGTTCATAAAAGTCATAATTAATAGTTGGCGCTGTTGATTTTTGTTCGGGAGTTTCCCAACCAACAAATTGCTAAAATGACCGAGTAGTGCGATCCAACTTTTTCCCAGCATGAACAACATCCCAACTACCCCCGATCCCGTAACAACCCACTGGGATTGCCCCGAGTGCGGCGGTACCGGTATCCTCAACGGAGAAACTTGCCCCGAATGTCTCGGAGCAAAATACATCGATATCGATGCAATAACGAACTGGATGCTCGATTTTATGGAATCTCGCGGCTGCGATGGAGCTGAACTAGACCAATTGCGAACCGAAAACCCCGATCCGCTGACATTAGCATTTTGCCTCGAACTTTGTATCGCCCTTAAATAAATAACGATATCAACTCTGCTGAATTGCTCGTACATCATTGACGGGCGATCGGGAATCAAGCCCAAAAGCATCGGGCCTAAAAGCATCGGGCATTGTCGGAAAAAACGCACTCTACAAGTTGATTTAACTGAAACAAAATAATGCCCAATTCCCTATTCCCAATTTCCCTATTCCCAATATTCAGTGTCCCTTAACCGGATGTTGTCCGTAATAAGGCAAAGCATCCCGCCAATCAGGGCGACTTCCTTTTTTCCACTCGAAATAAGCCAATTCCAAAATACCAGAAACCGACGCGCCCAACTCGCTACCAACTTCAATCAACTGATAGGAATTTTCCCAATTATCCAATTTTTCCTGCCAAGATTCCGGTGTCATTACGGTATCAGGAAACAACTCATTTACACCAGAATTACTGTTGATTGAATAAACCGCCCCAAACAATTGACCCCGCTGTGCAGGCATTTGCAGCGCGATATCATCTCTCAAAAAACCCCCCTTACTAAGGGGTAATTCCTCACTCAAAAGCCCCCCCTTACTAAGGGGTAATTCCTCACTCAAAAGCCCCCCCTTAGCAAGGGGTAATTCCTCACTCAAAAGCCCCCCCTTAGCAAGGGGTAATTCCTCACTCAAAAGCCCCCCCTTAG
>NZ_JADEXD010000258.1 GCF_015207285.1 Tychonema sp. LEGE 07203
ATGCCCAATTCCCCATGCCCGATGCGCGATGCCCAATGCCCATATTATTGAGAGTGGAGATTTTAAGCAATGAATGATTCCCGATCGCCAACCGATCAAAATCCGCCACCATCAAATAAGTGGAAGTTGATTTTAGGGATTGGTTTAGTTTTGGCTTTGATTGTGGCGGCAAAGTTTTTTGACTTTCAAGGAATTTTGAAAAATGCCTTGGAGTCGATCGCCAATCTCGGCCCGTGGGGCCCGGCAGCTTTTATTCTAATTTACATTGTCGCAACGGTTCTATTTATCCCCGGTTCTTTGCTGACTCTCGGTTCGGGCGTTTTGTTCGGAGTTGTTGGCGGTTCGGTTTGCGTTTCCATCGGCTCGGTTTTGGGCGCAACTTGCGCTTTTTTGGTAGGGCGGTATTTAACTCGCGACTGGGTTTCCAAACAGATAGAGGGCAATCAAAAATTTCAGGCGATCGACTCCGCAGTTGCCTCTGAGGGATGGAAAATTGTGCTGCTGACGCGGCTTTCTCCGATTTTTCCGTTTAATTTGCTCAACTATGCTTTTGGTGTCACGCAGGTATCTTTAAAAGACTATTTTTTCGCATCTTGGATCGGCATGATTCCCGGAACAGTCATGTATGTTTATATCGGTTCCCTGGCCGGGAGTTTGGCTGCACTCGGATCTAGCGGGCGATCGCGCACTGCTGCTGAGTGGGTTCTCTACGGCATTGGTTTGCTAGCAACGATCGCCCTCACCGTTTATGCAACCCGCTTCGCCAAAAAAGCTTTAGACGAAAAAATTTCTGCTTGAATCCGCAGCGCAAATTAGCATAATTGTCAATACGGTTTTGCCCCTACATTATTATACACGGCTAATTTAAAAAACTACGTATTTTCTCTGTGTTTATTACAGTTATTTTGTTATACAAACGAGATAGATATTAAAGATATCGTAAAACACTAACCTCAAGTAACTAAACCGAAGGTCGAAATATAAAGGTGATGTCAGAATAAAATGCGATCGCGCGATCGGCATAAAAATTGTTAACCGTCAGAAATCCACATCCCAATCTCCCAAACCTAGGAGGACTCAAGTCCTCACTGCTTGCCCTATATTAATTCTGCCGAATGACCGTGCAGTTCGATCGATTTGACTCTCCACGAGAACATTTGATGATGCAAAACCCAGCAAATCAAGCCCGATCGGTTTCAGCGCCGCCGCACCAGCAAAGGCAAAAACTGCCCCGATTTTGGCAAAACATCAGCACTTCTGCTCAATCAAGGTGGCAGCAACTGCACAGTCTTTGGCTGCACAGACGGCAGCGCCGCCATTTGTTAACCCTGCTAATTCTCGGCAGCGCAGCTTTAACCATTAGCACAACTGCTTGCGTAAGCTATTTTTTTGTGCGCGGACTAATTCTCGACAATTTAAAGGAAATAGCACTATTAAAACTAGAAAAAGGTACCGATGAAATCGACGGCTGGCTCAGCAGCCGCAAAGCAGAAATAGAAACCATCGCTTACTCTCCTAAAGTTCGGACTCTCGATTGGGAATTAGTCGAACCCCAGTTGCAAGGAGAAATATATAGGTTGAAAGAGTATTTCATCCTGTCATTAATTCAACCCGACGGTTCATTAACGAGCACTCTAGGCAACCGCACGAACATCAAAGACCGCCAACACTTTAAAAAAGCAATGGCCGGACAAATCAACGTTTCCGACCCGCTGATCGGCCGCAGTACAAAAGTTTCGACGATCGTGATTTCAGCTCCTATTTGGGCCTTTCCTCCAGAGCCCAATCAAGTAATTGGAGTCCTTTCGGGCAGCATTAAATTAGACCGAGTAGTAAATGTTGCTAGCAGCTTGCACTACGGTTCCGAAAGTTATGCTTTTGCGCTCAATTCCGAAGGAGTGCCAATTGTTCATCCCAACAATAACTTAATTGGCAATAGCGATCGGCAAGTCCCAAGCTTTTTACAGTCACAAAACCCCGCACTCTCCACCATTGCGCGGCACATGATCGATCGCCAGACCAACATCGAACTGGTAAAAATAGATAACAAATGGGTGTATGCGGCCTACGCTCCCCTCAAAGAAGTTAACTGGTCAATGGCCTTAATAATTCCCCGCGAAAATATTGAATCCCAACTGCAAGCATTAAATTTGCTGACATCCGTTGTCGCCGGACTGCTCGTCCCAACAATGCTAGCAGCAATTTGGCTAATTTACTCCTCGGAAAACAATCGCGCCCGAGCCGAGCGAGAAGCCATGCTCAACCGGATTGCTGGACGCATTCGCGCTTCTCTAGAATTAGACAAAATCGTCCAAAGTACAGTCGAAGAAATAGTAAGTTTGCTGCATCTAGAACGAGCGGCTTTTGGTTGGTACGAACCGCAAAACAAAACTCTACAAATTTTGTGGGAATGTTGCGAATCTGAGTGTCCGACACAACCCATAAACTTTGAGCCTTACTTGATGGAAAATTTGTCAGTACAAAGCGACCAATCCGAGCCAATTATTTTTGCCAGCGACACTTGGACTGGGAGTACCAATCAACCGATCGAACTTAAAGCTAATAGCTATTTAGCCGTGCCTGTCCAGACTCAAAACCAGCGGCAGGGTTATTTAATTTGCAGCCACGCTGCTCAGTGGTTTTGGAGCGGGGAGGAAATTCAACTGTTAAAATCTGTAGCAGACCAATTGGCGATCGCCATTACTCAATCTCACCTTTACACTCAAACCCAAGACCAAGTAAAACTGCTCAATAGTGCCTTGCACGAACTGAAAAAGACTCAAACTCATTTAGTGCAGAGCGAAAAAATGTCATCCCTAGGTCAAATGGTGGCGGGGATAGCCCACGAAATCAACAACCCGGTTAACTTCATTTCAGCTAATTTGCCCCACGCGACGCAATATACTAAAAATTTATTAGAATTGGTGAGTTTGTACAAACAAACCTTCCCAGATGTGCCGCCGGAAATCGCCGAGTTTGCCGAAGAAATCGAACTGGATTTTATAGAGGAAGATTTGCCGCATATATTGAATTCTATGAAAATAGGAACCGAACGCATTCGCACCATCGTTCTTTCTTTACGCAACTTTTCTCGCCTCGACGAATCAGACAAAAAACAGGCGGACATTCACGAAGGCATGGAAAATACTTTGCTGCTGCTCTCTAACAGCATTAAAAATGGAATTTATATAGTCAAGAGATACGGAAAAGTGCCTTTGGTAGACTGCTATCCGTCTCAACTAAATCAGGTGTTTATGAACTTGCTGAGCAATGCGATCGATGCCTTGAACGAGAGCGATCGCCTGGATAAAATCATTACTATTTCTACGGGAGTAGTTCGCGAAAAGAGTGCGAAATTTCTGAAAGTGGCGATCGCCGACAACGGCCCCGGCATTCCCGACAGCGTTAAAGACCAAATATTTAACCCATTTTTCACTACCAAGCCAGTGGGCAAAGGCACTGGTTTAGGGTTAGCAATCAGCTACAAAATTGTAGTTGACGGACACGGCGGCAGCATCAAAATTTCTCAAGCTCCGGGCGGCGGGACGGAGTTTTTAATAAAAATTCCTATTAGTAATGAGCGGCAAGAAGCCAGCAATAAAAGGGAAGTTCGGCAGCGAGCAATGTAGGGGAGATAATGGATAGAGGTTCGAGGAGACAAACAGCTTTAATTAATGCTAAGTTTACTGCTATTGGCTAAAATTAAAATAGTTTTTGTGAAAGGAGTTTTATGGCTGTTGGCAAGGATACAATTTTCGAGCGCTTTTTGTCGCCGCTGATCCGGCTGGCGATCGACGAAGAAGCAATGAGAAAACTCTACGAAGGTACCGACTGGGAAAAAGCGGGCGATCGCCACCGACAACCCAACCTAATTTATCCCGAATATTACAGCAGCCAAAACTTTCACGGCATCAAAGGCGGCTACCTCAACCCAAGTGCCGCCGTTTCCTACGATCCAATCACGCAATACGTCTTGCCTCCCCACGAAACAGTCGTCAGACAAGGTTTAATTGACGCTGTGCGGGTAAAACCGCGCCGAATTATCGATTTGGGATGCGGCACCGGTTCAACAACCCTGATGCTCAAACAAGCCTTTCCCGAAGCGGAAGTTGTCGGCCTGGACTTGTCTCCTTATATGCTGGTAGTCGCCTCCATGAAAGCGCAAAAAGCCGGCTTAAATATCGAGTGGTTGCACGGAAATGCCGAAAGCGTGGGTTTTGCTGACAGCAGCTTCGATTTAGTCGCAGCTTCCTTGCTGTTTCACGAAACGCCGCCTGCTGTCTCGCGCGCAATTTTGCGAGAAAGCTTCCGACTGCTGAAGGTTGGGGGGCAAGTGGCAATTTTGGACGGAAATCAAAAAACTTTGCGACAGACACAGTGGCTGACTGATATCTTTGAAGAGCCTTATATTAAGTCTTACGCCACTGGTAGTATTGATGCTTGGGCGGGGGCGGCGGGATTTGCTGCGGTGCAAACTCAGGAACACTGGTGGGTGCATCAGGTGACGCAGGGCGTGAAACCTCTACCTGGGGAAGATTTTGAGCCGGTGCGTCAGGCGCAGGTGTCGAATTTGGACGATCGCGATCCTGATTTTGATGGCGATTTACCGGGCATTCCAGCACCCGCTTGATGTATTGACAGTTGACTGATGACAGTTGACAGTTGACTGATGACAGTTGACAGTTGACAGTTGACTGATGACTGATGACTGATGACTGATGACTGATGACTGTTAACTGTTAACTGTTGACTGATGACTGTTAACTGATAACTGTTAACTGTTAACTGACTAATAACCAATAACCAACAACCAACAACCAACAACCAATAACCAACAACCAATAACCAATAACAAATAACCAACAACCAATAACTAATAACTAATGACTAATGACTCTAAAAGCAGTTTTATTTGATTTTAATGGCGTTATTATTAATGACGAGTCGATTCACGAGAACTTAATCGATCGCCTGATGCTAGATGAAAATCTACAGCTCAAACGCGGGGAGTTTCGAGAAATTTGTTTGGGAAAGAGCGATCGCGCTTGCATTACCGAACTGCTGCAGCGCCGGGGAAGATATCTCCTGTCTCTTATACAAATCTGCGACCCCACTAGACGC
>NZ_JADEXD010000041.1 GCF_015207285.1 Tychonema sp. LEGE 07203
CATTTAGGATGGCTATAGTTGTTATAGCAAATCCGGGTTTTGAATCTTCTTTACGCACCACTGGCCTTGGGGCCGACATCGTTTGACTTTCTGGCGGTTTCAACCGCAGAATCATCTACTCTTCTTCAATTTTGGCGATCGGCAGCGTTACTGTAAACGTACTCCCGACACCTTCTTCACTGCTCAACACAATTTCGCCACCGTGCAAGTCCGCGCATTTTTTAACAATGCTCAGCCCCAGTCCAGTACCAGGAATTATACCGACATTTGTCGCCCGGTAAAACGAATCAAACAGCCGTTCTTGGTCTGCCAAAGGTATGCCAATTCCAGCATCTTTTACCCAAAAAATCACCTCAACCTCAGTAACTCTTAATTCAAAAACTACTTGAGTATTTGGAGGAGAATATTTAATAGCATTTGATAGCAAATTGCTGAGAATGCACCGCAGCAAACTTTCCTCCAAACAAGCCATCGCCGATTGACTGTGATTCACAAAAACCAGCGTCACCGGCTCAATCTGCGGCTTCAACTTCAGGCTGTTCTGAAATTCCGCTACCAACTCATTACAAAACTTTGTTAAGTCTAGCGGTAGCAAGCAAAACGCAATTTTTCCCGACTCAGAGCGGTCTAGCAGCAAAACGTCATCTAATAACCTATCGATGCCTTTTGCTGCTGCTTGAGTTTTGTCTAGCAGCTCTTGTGTTTTCTCATCTGTCAATGTCGATTTGTATTTAGTAAGAACTTGCGTAGTACCGAGAATGAAGTTCAAAGGATTGCGAACGTCGTGGGCAATCATGTACAGCAAAGATGTTTTCATATCGTTGAGTTCTTGGGCTGTTTCCAGGCTGCGATCGAGTTGGTCGTGAGACAATTTGAGAGTTAAAGACAACTGGCGCGATCGCAGCAAAATTTCCACCCGCGCTTGCAATTCTATCTTCTCGATCGGAGCGATAATCAAATCGTCAATACTTTGCCAAATAAATTGCGTTGCCATCTTTACATCCGAGCGAGATGTAATCAAAAGAAAAGGCAAACATAGGGGGTATTCTGCCTGTTTTTGGGCGGCTACCCATTGCCAGTGGTTTTTCAGTGCCTGACCGTCAATTATCCCCAAATCAAAAGATTGATTTAATGCTAAAAAATCCTCACTATTATCTGTTGAGTTTGGCAGTAATACCTCATAATAAACTGCCAACCATTCTAATAACAAGCGGCGATTTTCTTTCTGTTCGACAAGCAATAAAATTCGACTCACGCAGATTCTCCTAGCAAGCTGTGAACAACGGATAGCAAATCTCTAACGATCAAAGGTTTTACCAATATACTCCGAGCACCGCGGGAGAAGCTTTCGTGCCCAATTGCAGCGCTTTGTTTGGGCGAAAGTATCAGAAAAGGGATTTGATGATTTCGCAGTTGTTCGCAGCAGTCCCAAATCCGGCGATCGAAACCAGAAATATCTACTAAAGCCATCCCGATTTTAGCAGGTTGACCGATCGCCCGCGCCACATCTTCAAAGCTAGAAGCCGCGAGCATCTGGTATCCTTCATTGTTAAGAAATTGTGCCAAAAGCTCCAAGTTTCGCTGATTGCGGTCAACTGCTAAAATTATTGAATTGCCAGTCATCTGTCAGCTTCCTCGGAATAAGGCTGATGCCGTAGGAGATTTTATATTTAAGTTAGCGTCTGGGTACTTCAGGAAAAGTCACTCTCAATAAACAAAGCCGTATGTCAACTTAATGCCTAAATTTTCGACCGCCAAACCGCCGATTGAGATCGATCGCTCCAGAACCATTTTAACCCCGATTCAATCTTCATTCGCTCCCCCCTCAACCCACACCGGCGCAGAACTCAAAATGCCGCGCAGCCCCCGTATCGGCTTGCTGACTTTGATACCGTAGCGAGTAATATCGAGTTCCCGCAGAGTTTTCTCGAAATTGCTGACTCGTTTTTTAATTACTCCGATCGCCTTGCGGATTTCTGTTCTATTATGCAGTTGGCGTTCCAGATAGCGGATCAACAGAATATTATCCGCCAAATAGCTAATCCCGATCTCGGTCATCCGAAAATCTCCACTAATCCCTTCTACCTCATTAATCAAGATCACGGTAACTCCCATATTCTTGAGATACTTGCACAAAGCGTGCAAATTGTTCACCAAATTTTGCCCCTGCATCGAAAGTTGATAGCCAGAAACACTGTCAATCATCACAATCCGCGTCTTTTCCTGCTCCACTTCTTGACGTACCATACCAGCAAACTGATCGGGCGAGTAGAGCAAAGGTTCCACGGGGATCACCGAAAGAGTTCCCCCGGCCATCATCGCCTTAACGGGGATGTTAACTGATTCGCAGCGGTGCAGCAGAGTAGACATTGACTCCTCAAAAATGTAAACTACCGATCGCTCCCCCCTTCCCGCAGCCTCCTTCATAAACTGAATTCCCACCGTCGTTTTACCCGCACCGCTAGGCCCAGTAATCACCGTCACAGTCCCCCGTTCCAGCCCCCCGTGCAACAGTTCGTCCATTTCAGGAACCCCAGCAGAAATCGGTTCAGCCACAAAATCCTGTTGATAGCTGTCCGGCAGCAGTCGCGGAAATACCTGCATACCGCTCTGAGTCAGGCGCAGCGAATGGCGGCCGTTGCGGAAGTTGGAACCGCGCAGCTTGGTGACAGACAAAGTGCGCCCTTCTGCCAGCAGTTCCAAATAAATTACTCCGTCGCTGATGAATTGCAAATCGTCGTCGGGAGCACTTGACGTGCATTCTGAGGTGAACACCACCGTCGCTCCCCCTTCCACCAAAAACCGCAGAAAAGACAAAACTTGCTTGCGAAACTGAAACTCATCCGCAGCTAAATAGCGAAATTGAGTAATCGCATCCAAAAATACCCGAGTAGGCTTGACAGCTTCGACTCGCTCGATAATCTTTTGTGTAGTGGGTTCTCGCTCTACCTCCGACGGGGAGAAAATGTCGTAGGTTTGAACTTCTGTAAAAAATTCCGAGGAGGGACTCAAATCGAGGAAAGCCATCGATTCGATATCAAAACCGAGAGTTTCGGCATTGGCGCGCAATTGCGCTTCCGGTTCTCCTAAAGTAATAAACAGGGGCTTTTCACCCACAGCCATACCTGCGGTCAAAAAGTGAAAGCCCAGGGTAGTTTTGCCGGTGCCAGGGCCGCCCCGCACCAGATAAGAGCGCTGAGCAATCAGCCCGCCGCCAATCACTTCGTTGAGACCGGTAATTCCTACAGAAAGTCGGTTTTGAGGCATTTGTTGGTTCATGTTTTGAATATCGGGCCCGTATTAATATTTAATGGTTTTAGGCAGTGTTGTAATTATTTTTTTACCGGGCGTTTGATAACCTTCATGAAATCTTTCTCTACCGAAAATTACGTTACCACACAAGAATTAGAAAATATTGTCGGCACTGCTGCCATCTGTTTGTGGCAAGACACAGAGGCAGTTTGGCAAAATCGGGTAGAAAAAGCAATTGCCCCCGGTACTTCAATAGACTGCACTGTTTACCCGCATACTCAGGCAGAACTCGCGGCCGTGATTGCTTGTGCTCGGCAAAATCGCTGGGCCGTCTTGCCGGCAGGGAGTGGCAGCAAACTCGATTGGGGGGGTTTGGTTAAATTAGACCCCCCCAACCCCCCTTACCAAGGGGGGCTTTCAGAACCTCGCTTTAAAAAGGGGGAAGCAGGGCTTTCAGAACCCCCTTTCTTAAGGGGGGCAGGGGGGATCGCGGCAGTCTGTACGGCGCGCCTGAATCGCCTTGTAGAACACGCTGTGGGCGATTTAACGGT
Source organism: Tychonema sp. LEGE 07203 (assembly GCF_015207285.1). GTDB lineage: Bacteria > Cyanobacteriota > Cyanobacteriia > Cyanobacteriales > Microcoleaceae > Microcoleus. The sequence continues at coordinate 3,804 of NZ_JADEXD010000041.1, forward strand.
GACGGCGGAGGCGGGGATGAAGTTTGCCGATTTGCAGGAAATTTTAGGTAAATCAGGTCAATTTTTGCCGATCGATCCAGCATATCCCCAACAGGCAACTCTGGGCGGGATTGTCGCTACTGCTAGTGCGGGTTCTCTGCGGCACCGCTATCGGGGGGTGCGCGATTTGTTGTTGGGAATCACCTTTGTGCGATCGGACGGTAAAATTGCCGTAGCCGGAGGTCGAGTTGTTAAAAATGTCGCCGGTTACGACTTGATGAAATTGTTTACCGGTGCTTACGGCACCTTGGGCATCATTTCTCAAGTAACTTTCCGAGTTTATCCATTGCCCGAATCATCGGGAACTGTATTGCTGACAGGGGAAAGTAATGCTTTAGCCCAAGCTGCTCAAATCTTATTATCCTCTGCCTTGACTCCGACAGCAGTTGATTTGCTGTCGCCGCAGTTAGTAGAAAAACAGAGTTTGGGTAAAGGTTCGGGATTAATCGTAAGGTTTCAAAGTATCGCCGCAAGCGTTAAACAACAATCAGCCCGCTTGCGGGAAGTTGGCGAGAAGTTGGGCTTGCAAAGTACTAGCTGTGGCGGTAATGATGAGGATAAATTATGGCAAAGATTGTCAGAAACAATGTGGAATTCTGGCACAAAGTCGGCAATTATTTGCAAAATAGGCATCAAACCGTCGGAAGCTGTCAAGGCAATTAACGAGTTGCCGGTACAGGACGCTTTGATTCATGCCGGCAGCGGTTTGGGGGTTTTGCGGTTTGAGACGGCGACTGCTGATACGCTGTTGCAGGTACGCAGGGGGTGCGAAGCTAATGGCGGTTTTCTGACTGTTTTGGCAGCGCCGACCGAGTTAAAGCAACAGTTAGATGTTTGGGGCTATACTGGAAGTGCGATCGATTTAATGCGCCGGATCAAACAAGAGTTTGACCCGGAAAATATTTTGAGTCCAAATCGTTTGATCGGCGGTATTTAGTTTAAAGTTTGCAGTAAGGAGTTCAGTTTTTCTTGAATCCCGATCTAATTCATTTGTGAACCTGATTTTTTTAACGAACCGCGTTGGCGTAGCCTGCGCGAAGCGCTTAGGCGCTCATAGCGCGAAGGAAGAAAAAAGAAGAAAATAAGAGAAGAGTTTGTGTTCGATTGACTGATGTAGACTTCTTATTTAGAAATATCTCTAAAAGTTGGATGTTTCTTGATTTAGCAAACCCATTCGATTACTTCTTCCATCTTCCTTGTTCCATCTTCCTTCTTCCCTCTTCCTTCTTCCTTATTCCTTATTCCTTCTAATATGCAAACTTCAAAAAAATCTCCAACTCCCAGCGACGATTTAAAACCAGCCAAATCCAGCAATTTTTTAGCCCAAAATCCCCACTTAGAAACCCTCGAAATTCCAGGTTTCGACGCCAACAATCCGCCCGATCCGAAATTAATCGATACTTGCGTCCACTGCGGCTTTTGCTTGTCAACTTGTCCGAGTTATCGCGTACTCGGTAAAGAAATGGATTCGCCCAGAGGCCGCATTTATTTAATGGATGCAATTAACGAAGGCGACGCACCTTTGAACGAAGCAACTTCGCAGCATTTTGATACTTGTTTGGGCTGTTTGGCCTGCGTGACAACTTGCCCTTCTGGAGTTGAATACGACAAGCTAATTTCTGCAACTCGCCACCAAGTTACCAGAAACCAAAAACGTACTTTTTCTGACAATGTAATTCGCACTCTGATTTTTAATCTCTTTCCCTATCCTCACAGATTGCGACCTTTGCTTGTACCGCTGTTTGTTTATCAAAAATTAGGACTGCCCAAACTAATTCGTAAAACAGGTTTGCTGAAAAAAGTATTTCCCCGCTTGGCGGCGATGGAATCTATTTTGCCGAAGGTAACAGTTGATTCTTTCCGGGATAATTTACCGGAAGTTATTCCCGCACAAGGGGAAAAACGCTATCGAGTCGGCGTGATTTTAGGTTGCGTGCAGAGGTTGTTGTTTTCGCCTGTTAATGAGGCTACGGTGCGTGTTTTGACGGCTAACGGCTGCGAGGTTGTGATTCCGAAAAGTCAGGGATGCTGTGCTGCTTTGCCGGAACATCAAGGACAAGCCGAACAGGCGAAATCTTTGGCGCGACAAATGATTGACAGTTTTGAAAATACTAATGTTGATTTTGTCATTATTAATGCTGCTGGCTGCGGTCATACTTTGAAGGAATACGGTCACATTTTAGCTGATGACCCGGAATATCGGGAGAAAGCTGAGAGTTTTGCGGCCAATGTTAAGGACGTGCAGGAGTTTTTGGCAAGTGCGGGCATTACGGCGAAACTCCATCCTTTGGTTGAGGGAGATTTGACAATTGTTTATCAGGATGCTTGTCATTTGTTGCACGGACAAAAGATTAGTTTGCAGCCGCGTCAGTTGTTACAACAAATCCCTGGTGTGAAGCTAAAGGAACCTGTGGATGCTGCTTTGTGTTGTGGCAGCGCGGGGGTTTACAATATGCTTCAGCCGGAAATTGCTGATGAGTTGGGCGTGCAGAAGGTGGAGAATTTGCTGAATACTGGGGCCGAGTTGATTGCTTCTTCTAATCCGGGTTGTTCTTTGCAAATTAAGAAGCATTTGGAGTTGCAGGGGAAGGCTGTTACTTTGATGCACCCGATCGAGCTTTTGGATTATTCTATTCGTGGGGTGAAGTTGCTGAGGAAGTAGTTTTGTAGGGCGGGCGCTGTCTGCCCTGTTTTTGATGCTGATTGAGATTTTTTTAATGAACCGCAGAGGGCGCAGAGGGCGCGGAGGAAGAATGAGCAAGATGAATAGGCTATTGTATTGAGAAAGATCGCATTTTGGGCTGCTGTCCTAGCGGAAAGACTGCGCTCGATGGGTATTGACTCGGCAGAATTGTAAACTGGATTGGGGCAAAGGGCGATCGCACTTTTAAATTTTAACAAAAGTGCGATCGACACAATAACTAATGACCAATGACTAATGACTAATGACTAATGACTAATGACTAATGACTAATGACTAATGACTAATGACTAATGACTAATAACCAACAACCAACAACCAACAACCAATAACCAACAACCAATAACCAACAACTAATCACTATTTTCCCTCTTCCCACCTCAAAAAATGCACTTGTCCCGAAGCTTCCGCCGCCACAATTGTCACCCCATCCGGTGCAATAGCGCAAGCTTTCAAAGCACTATCTCCCATGAAACTAGCAATTTCTTCTCGACTCAACAAATCCCAAACTTTCAGAGTATTGTCGTCGGAAACGGAAATCACCTTATTTCCTACAGTCGCCACAGATGTTACTGCATCCCCGTGACCTGCTAAAGTAAAAACTTCTTTTCTACTTGACAAATTCCAAACTTTCAGATTGTTTTCCCGGCCGCCTGAAATCGCCCATTTGCCGTCGGCCGTAACTGCCACAGCATTCACAAAACTCTCATGACCTTTGAGAGTGAAAAGTAGATTTTTGACTGCTAAATTCCATAAATTTGCCAAAATATTCTTTTCTTTCCCCAAACTCCAAACTTTCAGAGTTTTGTCGCCGGAAGCCGAAATAATTCGCTTGCTATCGGGAATCACTGCCACAGCTTTTATCCCGTCCTCATGACCGAAAAAAGTAAAAAGTTCCTTTCCTGTTTCTAGACTCCAAACTTTAATAGTTTTGTCTCCCGAACCGGAAATCGCCATCGTTCCATCGGCTGTCACTGCCACAGAGTTTACCCAGTCCGCATGACCGGTTAAAGTAAATATTTCCTTTCCGGTTTCTAGATCCCAAACTTTTACGGTTTTGTCGCCGGAACCCGAAACTACTCGCTTGCTGTCCGGTGTTATGGCGATCGCTTTTACCCAATCTTGGTGTCCCGCAATAGTACAAATTTCCTGTCCGTTTTTGAGATTCCAAACTTTAATGCTGTTGTCTCCCGATCCGGAAATTGCTTTAGTACCGTCCGCCGTCACTGCTACAGCATTTACCCAGTCGTCGTGACCTGCAAATGATAAATTTTCTTGCCCTATTTCTAAGTGCCAAACTTTTAGGGTTTTGTCAGAGGAACCAGAAACTATCCGCTTGCCGTCGGGGGTGACAGCCACAGCATTCACTGGGGCGATGTGATTGGTAAAAGTGAAAAGTTCTTGTTTTGTTGCGAGATTCCAAACTTTCAGCGTTTTGTCGCCGGAAGCCGAAATTACCCGATTGCCGTCGGGAGTAACTGCCACAGCTTGAACGAAACTTCCGTGTTTTCCTAAAGTAAAAAGTTGCTTTTGTTCGGACAAACTCCAAGCTTTTACAGTGCCGTCGTAACTGCCGGAAATTATTTTTTCGCCGTCGGGAGTAACTGCTACACTTTTTACCCAGTCTGCATGACCGTTGAGGGTGAAAAGTTCTTTTCCTGTTTCTAGGTTCCAGACTTTGATGCTGTTGTCTCCTGAACCGGAAATTAACTGTTTGCTATCGGGAGTTACGGCTACTGACTGCACAAAGCTGCTGTGACCTTTCAGATTGAAAATCACTTCTCCTGTTGACAAATTCCAAACTTTTATGCTGCCGTCCCAGGAACCGGAAATTATTTGCTGGCCCGAGGGTGTTACTGCTACTGCTTCTACCGCAAAAGTATCGCCTGCTAATGTTAATATTTCTGTTCCTGTTGCTAAATTCCAAATTTTAATAGTATTGTCCCAAGAACCGGAAATTACTTTCGTGCCGTCTGGGGTGACTGCTACAGCATTGACGTAGGTAAGATGACCTTTGAGGGTGAAAAGTTCTTCTCCTGTTTCTAAGTGCCAAATTTTGAGATTGTGGTCGGAGGATGCAGAAACTGCTCGCTTGCCGTCGGGGGCGATCGCTACAGCTTGTACCCAATCTGTATGTCCGGTGAGGGTTCGCAGCAGTCTCCCGCCAGGAGGGGTAAAGCTGGTGGTTAGCGGCCGCAGCCAGGGTTTTTTCTGCTGTTTTGCTTGTGCTAGCAGTGCTTGAATTTCTGGGATTTCAAAGCGCATTAAGCGGGCAATTAGCTGGGCTGCTAGTTGGGTTTTGTCTTTGGCTATAATGTGGGCAGAAAGACGGATTGCTTCTTGAATTAATTTGAGTTTGTCGGCTTTTTCGTCTGAGGTGATAATATCGGGGCTTGTTGCTAAATCGTAATCTTCTATTAGGGCTTGTACTCCTGATGCTGACAGCTTGGCTTCAATAAAATTGTAATCTGTTAGTAAGCTATATAATTTCTCTGAGTCTGAAGTCGCTGCTAGCTGGTTTGGCAGGATTTCCAGACAGTGTGTCTGTTCTGCGGGCTGCATTTGATCCAGCCCTTGGGTAAACTCGCTCATAAATTTGTGGATGTCTTGTTTTTAAATGTATGCGATCGCTAGCTGCACCTTGCTCAAAACCCGATCGAGAATCTTTTCTCTTGACTTAGCTCTTGACTTAGCTCTTGACTTAGCATGACATATTTGAAGGTTATTTGCTACGGGGCTGCTGCCCTGGATGAGTGTCAGGGTAAGAGCATCGCTGGTTTTTGAGTCCGAGCCTGTTTTGAAAATTGTCAAGGAGTGCGATTGTTCTCAACTGCTGTCTAGGAAATTTAATTCCACACTTCGTTAAATTTACCGATCGACAACCATCTTGATATATGTTGTTGTTTTTGTTGATATAGCTGGTGTTCGGGCAACGATTGCCGTCTCAAAGCTAAAATTTTTGATGTGTGGCAATCCTATTTGATTTTGGAACAAGACTTGCGATCGCCAGACAGGATGGCGGACAATCTCATTTTCTGTCAATTTGCCCGCATCGGGGAAGCAGGTGTCCCTCCGGTTGAGTTTTGTACCGGGCGATACCTGCAATCGGCTTCGCCCAAAACTCTCGGAAAGTTTTTCAGGCGCGCCCCATTCCTTTAAAATATAGAACAGGACTTGGACTGTTAAACCGGGTGTTTAGCCAAAATCATTGGTTTGATTGCGGTTTTAGCGCTAGGTACGCAGGAAAAAACTGGGTTTCTGAGTCCTCCGCGCACAAGTCGCGATCGAAATTAAACCAGTATTTTAAGTTTAGAGACAAATTTCATGGATGTCATCGAGTTTTTTGAGTTGAGTGCAGGTAAATGGTTTTCCCAGCGTACCGTACACAATCTTAAGTCGGGCGAATTGCAAGCAGGTAAATCTGACCTCAAAATAGAAATGGTGACAGCTAGCGACGCAGCAGTTGTCAAACTTTGCCAACAACACTCGATTAACCCGACTTCAACTAACCTCAAGGGCGTTCGGATTTCTTGGGACGGTATTCCCGATCGCAACCAAGCCAAACAAATTGGTTCTACAATATTAGCGATCGTGCCGAATCCTGACAATCCTAGCGAAGGTCAAGTTTTGCAGGAGAAAGGAAACAGCCGCTACGTGATGGGCGGCGACGATGTGCTGACATTGATTACAGAATCGGATACAGTCTGTGCACAAGAAAGGCTTTGGTATCTCATGCCCAATCTGCGGCTGCGGACTAGCGTTGTCAAACAAGCTAACGGTACCGAACAGGCATCTTTTTGTTCGGAAATTCGGATGGGAGTAAGTCCGAAAAGTTAATATTCGGTCGATTTTAGATTTGCTCTGCAGATGAATCTGAGCTCGATTCCGGTTGCACTTTTCATGACTGTTGACTGTTGACTGTTGACTGTTAACTGTTGACTGTTAAGAGAGGGCCCGCCCGCACCATCCACCGCCCCTACTGACTGTTGACTGTTGATTCGGGGTCGAAAAACTGAATGGTTGACTGTTGACTGTTGACTCGATTTTATTATTCCGATGCAACCGGAAACGACATGAGAAGTTAAACTTTGGTCTAATTTTTTGGACTTTCCACTACTTAAATCGGAGCTTATCTCTATTTTTTGGACTGTCAAAAACAACTATAGCGGTTCTCACGCATTGTGAGGTATGCCCGGCGCGGGCCGGTTTGCCCAATGCCCGGCGCGGGCCTGCGCGGGCCGGTTTGCCCAATGCCCAATCCCTCCGCTTCGCTCCGCCCAATGCCCAATCCCTCCGCTTCGCTCCGCCCAATGCCCAATGCCCAATGCCGGATAGTACCTCATACCAGAGCACAGAAAGGCTATATTTCATTCCCAAAATTTACACTTTCTTTCTCCTTTCTCTCTTATTTATTCGACCTTTGAGGGCAACGGCTTTTAATTTGGTGTGAAAATCAGTGTGTTTGACAACGGGGAAGGATTTGGCCGCAGGTTTGTCCGCTAAGAAGCGATCGATCTCCGCTCGATCGGCGAGGGCGGTAACGGCCAAGTCTTCATATACTACAACTTCTTGATTTTCTTTTGTACGATCGCCCGCCGGCAATTTTTCTGTTTCCTGTATTTCTGGGTTCGGGACTTCTGTCTCTGGCGGGCGATCGGCTTCGGACTCTGACGGCGCAGGCCAATCTAGCTCTGGGACACTAACTTTTGCGGGTTCGAGGTTCGATAAAACTATATGCTCCGGAGGCTGCCCCGCATCTTTTTCCACATTTAAATCTTGAGGAAAATTGTTGCAGACCAAGCGTTCAAACTCGCGATTAAAATGATAGAGCGGTTCTCCTATTCGGTGCCACATACTCAATAGCTGTCCGACGGAAACAGCCTTGTAGCGCCCTTGATAAAGGGCTTCAACCACTGCTAAACGCAGCCAATAGCCGGGATATTTTGTCAGCCATTCACCCGCCAATTTCTCGGCTTTTTTGCCACCTAGGTCAAAGCCGTAGTGAACCAGCAGAGCCGCTGCTTGTGCAGATATTGCCGTCACTTCTGTCATTTGTTATTGGTTCGTTGTCTGTTGAGTGTTGAGTGTTGACTGTTAACTGTTGACTGTTGACTGTTGTCTGTTGACTGTTGACTGTTAACTGTTGACTGTTGTCTGTTGACTGTTGAGTGTTGTCTGTTGACTGTTGACTGTTAACTGTTAACTGTTGACTGTTGACTGTTGACTGTTGACTGTTGACTGTTGACTGTTGGTTCCAAATACCCTGTTTGACCAATTCCCAATTAGCCAATTGAATTAATCGGATAAACGCACGCCTCCTTCTACTGTTTTCACGTCTCCGGAAAAAGGTTGGGGAGTGCCGTTCCAGTTGAAGTCGCTGATTCTAAATGTCAGGCTGCCGACTTGACGTTCGGGATTAAAACGCAAAATAATTGCGTAGCTGCGGCGGCTGTATTCTAGAGTGTAGTTGGTACTGATTGCTTCCTTGCTGTCTAAATTAATAGCTCTTTGAAACCCGACTCGAAACCCTCCGTAAACTTGCTGGACAAGTCCAAAGGACAAAACTTTCAAATCTACTAGCCGATCGAACAAATAAGGCGATATGCCGTCCCGCGCTACCTGAGTGTAAGTAACGTTAAATCCAGTGTAGTCGAGGAAAGGGCGGGAGAAATGACCGAACTGCCCTTGAATGCCGACGCTGCTGGCGATCGAGTTTTGTGTGTCGCCGCTGCTGTAATAAGAGCCAACTCCCCGGACTCCCAAGGCTAGTTGCAAGAAAGGAACCACAGGCGTTCGGGTGTACCTCAAACCCTGGGTGGGAGTGCGGGGCAGCGGTTTACCCTCCCACAGGTTGAAGCCGCGGCTTAAGGCGACGCTGGCTTGGGCGCGGCCCAAATCGATGCGGTTGTTTTCGCGCACTGGTTCGAGCAAGTCTGCTCGATCGGTGTCAGCATTGATAAATTGATACCCGGCTTGGTAGCTGAGATTGATGCCTGTTCCTCCGAGGGGGATGACTGGGGAAGTCAGGACTGCTCCGAGGCTGCTCTGGACGGTTTGAAAGCCCAGAGAGCCGTTAAACAGCCGATCGCGGTAGCTGTATTCTGCCGCTAGAGAGTGAGTGCCGATCGACTGCCGCAGGCGCAAATTGCCCCGAAAGCTGTTTTCTGGCAAATTCGGGAAATCTTCAAAACTCAGAAATATCGCCGAACCTTCCAGATTGGTGCGCGGGCCCAGCCTAGTGGTTAACTTGGCTTTGAGGCCGTAACTGTCGGGAAAAAACGGATTGCCGCGGTGCTCTGCCACGGCCCGCTGGAGGTAAATTTGGGGTGTCAAGGTTAGTCGCACCGGCCCGTTTTGCAACACCCGAAAACCACACTCGGCATACAAACCGCCCCTGTCCCCCCCGTCGTAGCCAAAGTTCAAACAAGGGCCGTTCTGCTGCCGGCTGTCAAACACTTGCCTGCGGGGGTACACGGGTATTTTGAGCCAGTTGTCGAACACCAAGCGGGGCGAGTTGGTGACTAATTCTTCAGCCGTGGGAGAAATCCTTGTAATCGTCGCTCTCCGGGCCCTGTATTCAAATTCTGGCGGGGAAAACGGGTCGTTAGTAATCCGAATGTTGGTTGCTACTCTCGCGCCGTTTGGCAGCAGTTCGAGGCGTTCTGCTTCAAAGCGGATGCGGTTGACTGCGCCGACAACTTGGGGGGCTGCTAGCTGTCCGCCGCCGCCGACAGTCACTGTAGCAGCGCCGGGGGATTTGACTTGGCGCACGGGCTGCTGGCTGGTAATTCGATCGCTCAGAGGCTGTTCGAGAATCGTCCCAGCACTAATATCTGTCGGCAGTGTGGGGGTTAGTTCGGTGCTGGCGGCGGGGAGGAATATTTCGCCGCTTGCTTGTTCGACTGCGCCGGCATTGAGTCCTAGATTGAATTCCATCTGCCGGCCTCGCACTACTTGTTGCCCGCGGGTGTAGGCGACATTGCCGGATGCTACCACTTGGCGGGTGACTAGGTTGACGATCGCCCGATCGGCATCTATCACAGTTTGCCGGAACCGCACCACCACATTACCAACCGCCGTGACGATTTGCTGCTTGTCGTCAAATTCTTGGCGGTCGGCCTTAATTTCGATCGTATCTGCCGGACTCACCGGAAACGGCACCGTCCGCTGAGATGGTGCGGTGCGGACTCCCGGCGCGGCTGGTTTGGGCTTTGGTTTGGGATCTCTTGGAGTTGCGGGTTTGGGGGCAGTTCCTGGTGCGGGAATCTCGAACTGTTGCTGCTCGGCGGGAGGCTGTTCCAGCGCCGGTTCTGGAACCGGAATCTCTGCTGGTAAGGGGGCGTTATCTTCTAACTGCCGACCTTGGGCTCGATACCAACTTTCTTGCGGTTTTAGCGCATTCTTGTCCTCTTTTCTCTGCTCCCCTGCCGTTTTTTGGCTGTTGCGAACCTTAACAGCATTTTCTACCGAACCCAACTGGTAAGCAGTAAACGAGGAATCTTGCTGACCTTCGGCAGTTTCTGGTTTTCCCGCAGGAACCGGACGCTCAAATCCGACTGCTGCCTCGCCGCTTTCCACTGCTGCTAGGGGGTCTGCGATTTCTGAAGGGTTCTCGCTGCTGGCCGGTGCGGTACCGAGGAGTGAGACTGAAGGTTCTGCTGCCGGTTGCTGCGGTGGCTGGACGATTTCTGGGCTTGGTTCCGGTATTTCTGCGGAGTTGCTGCGGGTGTCTCCTTCGCTGGCTGCAACAGTCAGGGCTGCTTTCTTTGGTTTGGCGATGTAGATGATGGCAGAGGGTTCGGGTGGCGGTACCGGATAGGGCATAGTTACAACAGGTGAGTCATCCGATTTGAGATTTTAGAGGGTTTTTTATAGCTGACGATCGTCCTAATTTTTGCATTTAACAGCCAGCGTTTCAAGGTTAACCGAAAATTTACGGCGGCGCGGAGTTTCTGACTCGCTCGTCCTCAGAAACTTGGTTGCTTTCTAAATGTTTCGCGGCCAAAGCGCATATTTCCCAGCAACGGGGTTTCTTTTGGCACAATTTGACACTCCGGGCGCGTGAACGCGCGGGGATTCTTTGTTCTACGAGCCGACTTGCTCAGACAGGATTTCTCCAGCAAAAGTAGAGGTCAACTCTCCCAAAGCGTTGCTTGCGTCGAGCGCAAAGGTTCCGGTATGCCCTACCGTACCCAATCCCCGACTGAGGATGTTTCTAGCTGCATTTTCATTTCTATCGATTGCAAAACCGCACCGACAAACGTGGGTTCTAGTTGATAGCGCTTTTTTAACAATTGCACCGCAGTTAGAGCATTCCTGGCTGGTATATTGCGGGTTAACCGCAACCGTTACTCTCTCAAACACCTTGCCAAAGTATTCGAGCCAGATTCGGAACTGATACCAAGATGCGTCGTTAATAGACTTAGCCAAACAGTGATTCTTTGCCATATTTTTAATTCTCAAATCTTCGTAAGCTATCAAGTCGTTTGACTGAACTACGCACCGTGCCAATTTTACAGCATGGTCTTTACGCTGCCTGCTTATTTTGAGATGGCGTTTCCCTAGAATCTGCCTAGCTTTGCCTCTATTTTTTGAACCTTTGGTTTTTCTGGATACACGGCGTTGACAACGCTTAAGGACTTTCTCTCCTTGACGGAGAAATCTGGGATTCTCAACGCTTACTCCCTGAGAGTTGGTGTAGTATGCTTTCAAGCCTACATCTAATCCAACCGTGCTTCCTGATGGTTCTACATTCTCTTGACGGTTAACATCAATACAGAATTGGACGTAAACCCCATCCGCACGCTTTACCAGTCTTACCCGTTTTATTTGGTTGATTTGGTAAAAGTGTAAGTCGCGCGTTCCTTTTAGCTTTAATTTCCCAATTCCTTTCTTGTCGGTAAATTTGATTGATTTACGATCGCCCTGCAATTTCCATCCAGTTGACTTGTATTCAACTGAGCGACAGTTTTTCTGGAATTGCGGATATCCTTTTTTACCAGGAACTGCTTTTTTGCAGTTCTCGTAGTATCGGGAGATAGCAGACCAGGCTCGTTCTGCACTGGCTTGTCTAGCCATTGAATTAAGTTCGTCGGCAAACGGAAATTCACGAGCTAATACCGCACAGTATTTGTTCACGTCGTACTTGTTTACTTTTGGGTTGTCCATCCAATAGCGCAAACAGCTATTTCTGACAAATTGGGCTGTACGAATTGCTTCAAAAACTGCTGCAAATTGACTCTTATTTCCGTAAGCTTTGAATTCAAAAACTAGCATCGCTCGACCTCCCGACCTTATGCTATAGTATCCAGCACAACTTTGTTGGCGTGGTAACAAACCTTTACAATTAAAGCCGTCGTCAAAGGACGGGGTTTTGAGCCCAATTTTCCGATCGCCTCGCTGGTGGTGCGAGATCGGGTTTTGTTTGACTAATTTTTGCCGCTTTGCGGGCTGGTTCGGGGGCTGCGGTGCCGCGCCCCCGAGTTAGCGGTCGATATAGCGGTTCTCAAGCTTGGTGGGGTATGCCTGCGGAGGCCACGGAGACCGCGAGAGTACCTCATGTTACGCTCGAAAGGCTATATAGCACTTGTCAGAAAGATGAGGTATGCCTTATGCTTTTATGCTCTTGGGCCCGATGCTCTTGGGCCCGATGCCCGACAGTACCTCATACCAGAGATCGAAAGGCTATAGCTGGTTTATTCCATGTCTCTGCGGTTGGGGTTCCGGGCCGGGTCATTGGACAAAAATCCAAATACGAACAGGGAAACAAAAAATAGGACAACTACATTAACTACGATTTTGAGGGTTAGCATTGTGGGACTCTCCAAAGATGAAATTATACTGAGTTGATTTGCTGCTGGTGCAACTTTTTTATTTTGACACTTCCTAGCTATCTTAGTCTAAGAATTCTCAATTCATCGACTGACCTTTAAGCGCTAAGCTGTCGGACAAATAAACATTGTATGTTCAGGGCTCGCTCGCGTGCCCAACCCCTACTCCCCACAATAGTTTTTTTGTTTTTTGACATACAGTTTAAATGTAGAACAGCTTATGTCCTTTCGGCAATCTTTAAACTTTTCAACCGTGCAATTACACGAGTTGACGAGCCTAATTCACCGCAACCCCAGAGGATCTGTCTCGAAAAGCTTACTAGGATACAAACAAGCGAATTCGGGTATGCGCTACCCTACTTAACAAACGTACTAAATTTTGGGTTTTTGGGAAAAGAGAAGGCGTTACTCCTCTAGCTGTATGGGGAGTTTTCGCTGCTCTGGATCCGACAATTTATGCCTCAAAGCGTGTCTTTGTTTCGCTGGGGCAAAAAAGTTTAACCTGGACTTTCATAGCATACCACGGTTGGGAACCAGGGGAGAGTTCTTTTGAAATGGGTTGCGGGGTTGCAAACCGAGTTTGTGCGGAGGCTAAAAATCAATCAATTTTATCTTTGGTTTTGAGGATTGTTGGCAAGTTGATTTTTGCCCAGTTCCAGGCTTGCTCTAGGATGTTTTCTAGTCGCAGCATGAATAGGTCGAGCCATTCGAGGACTTGTTCTAACGGGTGTTTAATGTAACCCATTGATTCTGCTTTTGTTTCTAAGTATTCGTCTTGGGGCGGGACGGTTGCGCTCTGGTTTGGTTGTCCGGCGGTTGCTGCTGGAGTGTATTTGTGGGTTTGTTGGGTGATTGCTGCTGGGGATTTGCTGTTTGGTGCGGTGTTGGGGTTGGTGTATTTTGGCACTTGGGTTTCCTGTGTCCGCCCTGGGGTTGCTGCTGCTGAGGGTGCAGAGCTGTTTTCTGGAATGACTGCTAAGTTTGAGGCTTGTTGGGGTTGACTTTTTGGCTCTTTTGCTAGCAAGCTCTGTTTGAGCTGGGCGAGCAGGCCGTGAATTGCTTTGGGGTAAGGCGATATTGAGACGGCGGTCGATCGACTTTCTGCCGCTTCTGCTATTTCTTCCTTGACTTTTTGGCTGTTTTGTGATATGGAGCTTTGAGCTGTAGCGTCGGGTTCGGAACTTGCCTCGATCGACTGCTGCGGTGCCGGTTCCCCGAACAAGTCTTGCCAATTCAACCACGGCCGATCGACCTCCGGGCTGTTTTCGCCTGTTTCTTGCCGTTCTCGCTGTTTCAAATAATACTTAATTGCAACCGATTTCTCCGTGTTGTCACTGGCTGCCGTTTCTTTGCCCAGCAGGTGGTCTACTGACGACCAAATCATCTTTTCGATGCTTTGAGCGTATTTTTCCAGGATTTCGCGGGCGCTAGGGCCTAAATTGGTTTCGGGAGCGGCTGTATCATTTTTTACTTCGGGGGCCGTAGGGGGCAGGGTAAATTCTTCGAGGTTGACGGCGGCTCGATCGAGTAATGTTACAAAGGAGAGAGGATTTGCGGGTCGATCGAACTTGCTGTTAAAATTAGTTTCTAATTTTGAGGTATTGCGGTCGATCGAATTTGATGCAGCAATCGACTGCTGTACGGTTTTTGATTCAAACTGCGCGCGGGCTGTTTCGACTAAGATAGCATTGCGGTCGATCGCTTTTTTGACTGCCAGGATTGATTCTCCAAACTGATTTCTGCTGACAGCAACCGGACTCGTCTGGAGCCAAGCCATCAATTCCCAAAAACGCCGCACCGGTGCCGAATGCGCTTTTTTGGCAGCCGACTCCAAACCGAGATTAAATTTTAATTCTTTTTGGGTAACTTCCCGCAGTTCTGGCCCGTCGTTGGCGATTTCCCAAGTTATGCGACTTTCCAGCAGTTCCTGCTGTTCGGGTGTCAAAATATCTAATATCCGATTTTCTCTTCCCACCAAAACTAAAGTTCGGGCTGCCATAAAAGTAGCAATTCCGCAAACTTTTGGTTGGCCCTCTAATTCAGCTTGGCGAAGCGGATGTTCTAAAACGGAAGTTGCTTGACGTTTGGCTGTTTTTCCCTGGGAGTTGATTGCCGGATGTAAATCGCTAGTAAGTTGCTCGCTGGCAGAATTTGTCTGATTTATTAACAGCGGGAAACTAGCTAAAGTTGCGGCAGTTTGCGACGAGTTTAGCAAATTTTCGGCGAGGTGCAAAATTTGGGCGATCGAACCTGCCTCGGAAACTTCCTGGCGATACCAATTTTGCGACAAATCGGGATTTTCAGCAGTACCAAATTCTTGCAATTCGGGTAAATCTACTTTTTGACTCGATTCCCGCAACTGCCTGCTCAACATTCGGGAACCTTGGACTAGCAAGTAAGCTGGATAAAGTAGAATTTGGGTAGCGCTGAGGGTTGTTTGTTTAACTTGACGCCAAGTGCGATCGCAATTATCGGCGACTTGGCGGGACCGTTTGGATATAAAATTTAATATTCGGCTTTTGTACGGGCCGTAGTAACCGTTAGACATAAGTTTAATTATTGAATAGTTGACTTGAGCTTCGCGCCGATACAGCCGAAAATTGCTGTAAAATCAAAGCTAGATATTAACCGCAATTTCAAAACCTCTGAAACCTTTATTTATTCGCATTCTTAGCGCCTTCGCGGTTCGATCGGATCTGAGATTCCTATGCAACTCCTATTTTAGCCAAAAATGAACGCTTCTGTGCCACCTGCCAGCAATAATATTTCTGAAGCTGTAGAGAAGTTGCGCCGCCTCAGTCAAGTTGAGGTTCAGTCTGGCTGGAGGTACTGCGATGGTGACTCGGCTGCTGCGGGTGCGGTAGGTATTTCTAACCGGCAGATTGCCGAACTTAACGGGAAAGGACACATTGCTTGGCCCTCTGGGAAGCAAGTTATTTGTTTGGAACAGCTTTTTGTAGTTCCTGACAATTTGCACGGCTATCCTGTGGTTGGTTTGCGGTTGCTGCTGGGCTTGACTTGGTGGGCCGAAGATGCTCAGATTTTTGTCGGCGGCGAGTTAGTCGGACAAGGTGATTTATTTGATTGTGCCGATCGAGTTTTGTTGAGTGCGTCGGCAAATCCAGGAGATGAATTTTTAGTTGTTTTGCGGTTGGTAAGTCCGGTGCACGATAGCGGTGCTTTAGTGCGATCGATTTGTTTGTACGAAGCGGCCGATTCTGCTTGTTTCGATCCGGGTTTTGTAGCGGACGAATTAGAGATTTTGCAAAATTCTCTAGATCGAAGTTTAGAAAATTTAAATAGCCAATACCTCTCCACCCAAACAATAGCAAGTCGCCCCCGGTTTGTCAAGGGGGAAACGCTGAAATCTGAGATTGATTTGGCGGTTGATTTGATTGATTGGTCGGCTTTGCCGAATCGCGCCAAGTTCGATCGCTCGCTGTCTGTTTTGCGGCACAATTTACTGGGATATCTGCTGGCTTTTTCTGGGGATTTGGATGATGGAACCGCAGAGGGCGCAGAGGGCGCGGAGGGAGGAGGAGGAAGTCGGCTTTCTCTGGTTGGAGACGCTGACAAAATTACATCTATATATATAGGAGAAGGCGGCGCTATTACATCTTTTTCTGGGGAAGAGATGGGAACCGCAGAGGCCGCAGAGGCCGCAGAGGGAGGAGGAGGAAGTCGGCTTTCTCTGGTTGGAGACGCTGACAAAATTACATCTATATATATAGGAGAAAGTGGCGCTATTACATCTATATATACAAGTAAAATCTATTTGGTCGGTCACGCTCATTTAGACTTAGCTTGGCTGTGGCCTGTACCCGAAACTTGGGAAGCGGCAGAGCGAACTTTTGAGTCGGTGTTGAAATTGCAATCAAAGTTTCCTGATTTGATTTTCTGTCATTCAACTCCGGCGCTTTATGCTTGGATGGAAGAACACCGCCCGGATTTGTTTGCTGCGATTCAAAAACAGGTGGCTGCAGGACGTTGGGAAGTTGTCGGCGGGATGTGGGTTGAACCGGATTTAAACTTGATTTCTGCTGAGTCAATGGTGCGACAAGTTGTTTGCGGGCAGCGCTACGCAAAGGAAAAGTTTGGGGAATTGATGCGGGTGGCTTGGCTGCCGGATACTTTTGGTTTTGGATGGCAATTACCTCAGATTTTGCGACAAGGTGGAGTTGATTATTTTGTGACTCAGAAGTTGCGCTGGAATGATTCGACCCAGTTTCCCTACGGTGCGTTTTGGTGGGAAGGGTTGGATGGTACTAAAATATTTAGCATGATGTCTGCTCCCATTGGTGAAGGCATCGAATCGGTAAAAATGGCAAGTTATGCTTTTGATTGGCAAGTTAAAACTAATTTGCTAGATGCTCTTTGGTTGCCGGGAGTTGGCGACCACGGCGGCGGCCCGACTCGTGATATGCTAAATGTGGCTAAACGCTGGAAGTTGTCGCCTTTTTTCCCCAGGTTGGAGTTTGCCAAGGCGGTTGATTATTTGGCTTTGATTGAGTCTCGGTTTTTGCCGGAAGTTGCGGCAACTTTGCCTGAAAATGATGTTCCAGAATCGGACAATCAGGAGAATTTGCAAGTTGGCGAAACTGTCGGGAATTTGCGGGCGCTAGAATTTGCCAATTTGTCGAGAATTTCGGATGCAAATCTTTCTAGCTCACAACTCGAAAATCTCCGCAGTCTGCCGATTTGGAAGGATGAACTTTACCTGGAATTCCACCGGGGCTGTTACACGACTCGCGCTGACCAAAAACGCCAAAACCGCCGCTGTGAAGAATTGCTCTATCAAGCGGAGTTGCTTTCTTCGCTGGCCACGATTTGCACGGGTGCGGTTTATCCGAAATCTGAGTTAGAATCGGCTTGGAAACAAGTGTTGTTTAACCAGTTTCACGATATTTTGCCCGGTTCGGCGATCGCCCGAGTCTACGCGGATGCTAATCTAGCCTTTGCTGAGGCCGATCGCGCTTGCCACCAAATCCTGCTACAATCTCTGGATGCGATCGCCACTCAAATTTCTCTGCCGAATCCCCCGCAGCCTGACGCTCAACCGATTCTGATTTTTAATACTCTCAATTGGTCGCGCTCTGAGGTTGTCAATCTACCGCTTCCCGATTCTGCTGGTTTAGCTTCTTGGCAAATTTACGATTTGTCGGGACAGAGGCTGGTTTCGCAGGTTGTTAAGGCCCATCGACCGCCATCGCAATTTACCATGTTATTTTGTGCACAGGATGTTCCGGCGATCGGCTACCAGGTGTTTTGGCTGTGCCGCGAAGACTCTCAAACCCTAAATCATCCGTCCGCGAGTCCAGCCACCGAAAACAAGACAGATTTATCGAAACTTACATACGGTATAGCACAAAAAAACGCACTTTGTCAAGAAACGCATTTTCCCGCCCCACAAATCATCTTAGAAAATGAACTTATTCTAGCAAGAATAGACGAAAAAACTGGCAGTTTATGCAGCATTTGGGATAAAGTCAATCGCAGAGAAGTGTTGAATGCAGCCGGAGGCAATCAACTGCAAGCCTTTCAAGACAGCGGTCAATATTGGGATGCTTGGAACATCGATCCGAATTATCAAAAACATCAATTGCCCGCGCCGGTACTCAAAGAGATTTCTTGGGTAGACCGGGGAGAAGTGCGGCAGAGTTTGCGGGTAGTTCTGCAAATTGGCAAATCGGAGTTTCGCCAAGATTACACGCTAGAAAAAGGTTCGCCGCTGCTGAAAATTAAGACGGTTGCAGATTGGCAAGAAACTCACGTTTTGGTTAAAGCAGCTTTTGGGTTAAATGTAGAAGCAGATTTTGTAACTTGCGAAATCCCCGGCGGGGCGATCGATCGCACAACTAAACCGCAAACACCCGCCGAAAAAGCTAAGTGGGAAGTGCCGATTTTGCGCTGGACTGATATCAGCAATAACAGTTTTGGAGTGAGTTTGCTCAACGATTGTAAATACGGTTGCGACATTCAACCAAATCAAATCCGGCTGACTTTACTCCGGGGTTCGACTTGGCCGGACGAACAAGCAGATAAAGGAGTTTCAGAATTTACTTGTGCAGTCTATCCCCACGCTGGAAATTGGCAAGATGCCGGTACAGTTCGGCGCGGTTGCGAGTTGAATTTGCCGCTGCTGGTAAAGGTATTCCCGCAGTTAGGGGAAAACCCAAACAAGAGTTTACCCGCAGTTGGCAAGTTCTTGGATTTGTCTGCCAAAAATTTAGTATTGATGGCATTCAAACAGTCGGAAGATGATGCTAATGTGTGGATTTTGCGGTGTTGCGAATCGGAGGGGAAACAGGCTGTGCTAGAATTAGAGAGCGATTTGGAATTAGAGATTGTAGAGCCAGTTGATTTGTTGGAAAGACCTGTCAATTTGTCGGAAAAGTTGTCTCAAGGACGGTTTAAGATAGAGCCTTGGAAAATAGCTAGTTTTGCTGTGGTGCGTACAAACCCGATTTAAAAATTTTATAGATTAAACATCTCCCATAACTCTTGTGATATCAATTCCGGTTGCATTCCTGGTGATGTTGACTGTTGACTGTTAACTGTTGACTGTTGACTGTGAATCGAACAACTGAAAATTGCACCGAGATAGGTGGTGAATTGTACAAATCATTCATGAATTGCCCTCTAATTTATCACCTGACGATGCAGCCGGAAATGATATGAAACAGACATCCTGCCCGTGCTTGAGAGTATTTTCGGGAGACATCTATTAAACAAGATTGTTTTCCCAAGCTTTCCTATCGCGTCCAATCAGTTCGTAGTGCGGAATGCAAGTCCGTAAATTCAGAAAACAGGCATTTGATAATCAAGATTTTTTTAACACCGCGCGATCGCCCACCAAAAACAAACATAAATGCTTCCAAATCATCTGCGTGCATCTGCGTGCATCCGCCACACATCTGCAGTTTCGCTATTCAATCAAAAATTCATGCAATATTGATACCAGATTAGAGATTAAATTAAATTGTATACTTCAATTCACTATTTTCCTCAAACATAACAGACAACCTGCCTAGTGCAAGGGTTTATCCCCAAAGCCACCGCCAAAGCTGACCCAACAATTGCCCCGGCCGCCCGGTTCATCCGCAGCCCCGGCAAATATCCCAAACCGCATCCCAAGTAAGTCAGCCCCAATATTTAGATATTTGAGTGTTATCATAGATACTTAAAACCCTTGATTGTCGGTTTTTTCCCTTGTGGGGATGCTACAAGTACAGAGGCGGCAATTGCAGCTCAACCTGCTAGTACCGCAGCTAACGGGAAATATCGCCGACAGGCAATCTACCAACTACAAACAGAGGATTTGGATTGGGAAGCGACAACCAGCGCGCTGGACAAGTTGTAATTTTGTTACAACTTGTAACTTTTTTCAAACAACAGGTTTAATTTAGTTTCACAAGAAAGTTAAATTCCAGAAAGTAAAATTAATTACAGTCGAGTTAAGCTAAAAGTGTTTGCTAAAAAAAGTCATTCAAGCAACCCAGAAACCAACAATTCTCACTTGACAGGCACCGGCGAGCTCGCGATAGCAAAACTTTCGTCCGGCCAACAAGTCGAAGAGGATTGGTATCGTACTCTCTACGACAATTTTCCGGGTATTTACTTTGTTCTAGATGCTTTGGGAAGAGTTTTTTCGATCAATCAATTCGGTGAGTCTCGCCTCGCCTACAGGTCGCAGGAATTAATTTTTCATTCAATTTTTAACATATTTTACTGTCAAGATCAAGGGAAAATGCAGGCAGAATTTGCTTGGTTGACACAGGCGAAAAATGGCAAGCTGGCTGCACAAGTTGCCTGTTGGGAAGGTCGCTTGACTTGCAAAGATGGCAGGACAATTTGGGTAAAAGCAACCGCGCGCGCTGTGCCGGCGGTAGACTGGAAAATAGAGGAAAATAGCGGCGACCGCTCCACTGCCAATTTCCAGCGGCCGACTGTACTTTTAGTTTGCGAAGAAATTAAGGCGGCTTCGCCCGCAGCAGCGCCGCTCAACCCGATAAAAAATTGGCGTTCTCCAACTTTGGCGATCGCAAAATTAGCCAAAAGTCAACTTAAAGAACGCAACAATATAGAACAATTTATCCGCGAAGTAACAGAAACTGCTGTCAGTATTGTTAACTGCAATCGAGCCAGTATTTGGCTGTACGGCGAAGACAAAACGCAGCTTCACTGCATCGATTTTTACGAAGAAAATACCAAACTTCATTCGGTACAAATAATCGTCACAGCCGCCGACTGTCCGGCATATTTTCAAGCATTAAAATCAGCGATTCCCATCGCAACGGTGGCAGCCGAAAACGACCCCAGAACCCAAGAACTAGCAAATCTTTATTTTACCAATCAAGGTAAAACTTCTTTGTTAAATGTACCGATTTTGCTGGCGGGTCAAATGGCAGGAATAGTCAGCGCCGAACGCGAAAGTTCCAGCGGTGAGTGGACGGAAGAAGAACAGGAATTAATCAAAATATTAGCAGATTTTGTATCTTCAAGTTTGTCAGCTAGCGAAACCTCTAAGTTAGAAGCAATGCGGCGCGAACAGCAGCAAAACTTGCTGAGCAAATATTACGATCAGCTAGAAGAAAGAGTAGAAAGACGCACTGCCGAACTCAAAAAATCTAACACAAAACTTAAACAAGAAATAATTAAAAGAAAACAAGCAGAAGCAGAAATGCGCCGGCAGCACCAAGAACAGCAAATTATTTTTGATTCCGTGCCGGCAATGATTTGGTACAAAGATCGGGAAAGCCGCCTGCTGAGAATTAACAAAGCTGCGGCTGCATCCAGAGGTTTGCCTGCAAATCAATTGGAAGGAAAATCTTTTTATGAAATTTATCCTGACGAAGCAGAACAATATTATTTAGAAGATTTGGAAGTAATTAGTTCCGGTGTTCCCAAATTGGGAAAAGTCGAACTTCTGCCAACTGTCTCCGGTCAAAAATGCTGGGTGCGAATAGACAGAATACCTTACCGCGATGAAACAGGTCAAGTCGGCGGCACGATCGTGTTTGCCGTAGATATTACAGATTTAATTAAAGTAGAAAAGAAATTGCGAATATATCGCGATCGCCTCACGGAAAAAGTCGAAAAACGCACTGCAATGTATCGGCAAGCAATGGCAGCTTTGTACTCGGCAAATACGCAACTGCAACAGCTAATTAATAACAGTTCTTCCGTTGGAAATGGCAGCACGGCAGCAGCAAGATTGCTCGAAGGCGAAGCTTATTTTGAAGCAGTTGCTATCGCTAACCGCGATACAATATTGAGCGTCAACAGCGATTTTGCCGAAATGTTCGGTTACAAACCTGCGGAAATGGCGGGAATGAGTTTGCTGGAACTGCTGTCGCCAAAATCTTACAAAGTAGCGCCACAAATGATTTCTGCAAGCAGCAATACAGTCTGCGAAACGATTTTTCTCAGGCGGGACGGGACGGCTTTTCCTGCTGACGTTCGCAGTAAATTCGTAATTTGTGAGGGTCGTTTAGTGCAGGTGAAAGCAGTGCGAAACCTCACCGAACGCAAGTTAATAGCAGCGGAATTAGAGCGATCGCGCTCTTTGCTGCACGCTACTCTGGAAGCAACGGCAGACGGTATTCTCGCCGTTACTACGTCTGGAGAACTGATTAGTTTTAATGAAAAGTTAGTTCAAATGTGGGGAATTTATGAAGAAGTTAGAAACTCGATGGATCGAACGCTGCGGCTGACTTTTCTCGCCAAGCAAGTTAGAGACCCGAGGGCTTTTTTGCAGAGAACTAAAGATATTTATAGCGATGCGGAGTCTGAAGGCTGCGATATTCTCGATTTTAAAGACGGCCGGACTTTTGAACGCTACACGCAGCCGATTCGAGTCGGACAAAATATTATTGGCCGGGTGTGGCGCTTCCGCGATATTACTTCTCGCGAAAAGGTGACGGCAATGTTGGGAGATTCTCAACGGCGCTTTCGGGCAATTTTTGATTCTTCGTTCCAATTTGTTAGCTTGTTGAATCCGGACGGCACTCTGTTGGAAACTAACCAAACTTCTCTAGATTTTGCGGGAATTAAGCTGCGGGATGTGGCAAACCGCCCGTTTTGGCTTTTGCCGTGGTGGGGAGATTCTCCGGAAGTTCGGGAACAGTTGCAAGAGGCGATTTGTCGATCGGCAAAAGGTGAATTTGTCCGCTATGAAGTGGAACTTCAAGGTGCAAATCGGACGGCAACTGTTGATTTTTCTCTCAAACCCGTTGCGGATGAAACTGGCAAAGTAGTATTGCTGCTGCCTGAAGGTAGGGACATTACTCAAAGCAAGCAAGCCCAAGTAGCTTTGCGGCAGCAGGTAGAACGGGAACGCCTGATCGCGCAAATTCAATCGCGCATCCGTTCTTCTCTGGATATCGAAGATATTCTCAATACTACAGTAGCCGAAGTTCGGGAATTTTTGGCAACCGATCGCGTGATTATTTTCCGCTTCCGCCCTGATTGGAACGGAGATGTGGTGGTGGAGTCGGTGGGGGAAGGATGGATGCCGCTGACGGGTATGGCTGTGGAGGATTGCTGTTTTGCTAACAGTTATGTCGGACAGTATTTGAAGGGCAGAATTCGATCGGTCGAGGACATTCACGCTTCTAATTTTGCCGAGTGCCACATCAATTTTTTGGCCGAGTGTCAGGTGAAAGCGAATTTAGTCGTGCCTATCGTGCAGCAGGGAATCGAACACCGCGATGGCAATCCTTCTTGTCAAGTACCGAAGTTGTGGGGTTTGCTGATTGCCCACCACTGTTCGGCACCCCGCGAGTGGCAGCAGTTTGATATGGATTTGCTGAGTCAGTTGGCTACTCAAGTGGCGATCGCCATCGAACAATCTTTACTTTACCAGCAGCTAGCTGCTGCTAACCAGCGGTTGGATGGGTTGGCGAATTTGGACAGTCTGACTCAGTTAGCTAACCGCCGCCGGTTTGACGAGGTGCTCAACCGGGAATGGGAGCTCTCGAGCATTTCTGAACCGCTGTCTTTGATTATGTGCGACATTGACTGTTTTAAACTTTACAACGACAATTACGGCCACCAGGCTGGGGATGCTTGTTTGCAGCAAGTCGCGCGGGCGATCGGGGATAGTTGCACGAACGTACCCTCAGAACGCCTTTATTTAGCTGCTAGGTACGGTGGCGAGGAATTTGGGGTGATTTTGCCAAATACCGATATCGTGGCTGCACAGGTTGTTGCGGAGGGAATCCGCCAGCGCGTCAAAGCTTTGGCAATTCCCCACCTCAAGTCTGTTGTCACCGATTGGGTGACTCTCAGCATGGGGGTGGCGACGATTTCTGAAAATCAAAATTCGCCGAAGATGCTGATTGAAGCTGCCGATAAGGCGCTTTATCAGGCTAAGTCTGGCGGGCGCGATCGAGTACACGTGAGTCAGCAGTCAGCAGTCATTAGTCATTAGTCAGTTGTCAGTTGTCAGTTGTCAGTTGTCAGTTGTCATTTGTCATTAGTCAGTTGTCAGTTGTCATTAGTCATTAGTCATTAGTCATTAGTCATTAGTCATTAGTCAGTTGTCAGCCATCTGAAGAATTGTTAAAAAAACGATCGCCCTAACTGGCATAAAGTTGGGGCGATCGCGGTACTATGAATCAGCTATTTATATATCAGGCTTGGCGCGGGATTTTTACGCATTTTCACGAATTTTGTTACAAAACTTTACTCGGCGTTGCGTAAAAATATCCAGAAATCAGGTTTCTGTACCTGATATCTCTTTTTTTTGAACCGCAGAGGGCGCAGAGGGCGCAGAGGAAGAGAAGAGAGAAACAGAAGAGAGAAACAAAGAAGTTCACAACTGATGAGGGATTGCTATAGCAGCAATGCCCTATGCCCTATGCCCTATGCCCTATGCCCAATTCCCAATTCTCCGCCTATTTAGCTAACAGTTTTTGAAACACTTCATACATCTCCTCAGCTAACTTTTTAGGATTCCACAAAGGTGCGAGATGTTCTGGCTGCTTAGATTTTATTAAATGCTGTTTCACCGCATTTCTTAAACCAGCATCTCGCCCAAACTTAACTCCCCACTGTGTGTATTCTTCCCAACTCCAAGCCGCACCGACATCGAGATTTGCACTTTTGAGAAAAGCGTAACCCATCCGCGAAAGATATTGGTCGCCGGAGCGAGTTACTACTGGCAAATTCGCCCACAAAGCCTCTAAATTGTGCGTCCCGCCGTTGTAAGGATAGGAATCTAACAGCACGTCGGCTACATAATAAATAGCCCGGTGTTCTTCCTCGGTTCTGGTTTGTCCGATAAACTTAATTCGAGCAAAATCTACTCCCTGAATATCGCATTCTTCGCGGTAAGTGCTGTGAATAATATCTGGGTCTCCTTGACCTTTGCGAATCAACAAACTATCTGGTACTTCTTTGAGTATTCTAACTTGAGCTTGCACCATTTCGGGGTTTGTTTTTCTCCCTGGCGCAACGCACAAATAAGCCATTTGATTTAAGCCAATCCCCAGAGCATTTCTAATCGCTTCTCGATTCACATCAATGCTTTGCAGTGCGCCAATTGCTACCGAACAACTAGGCAATCTAACTAACTGTTCTAAGTAATGTTCTTCAACGCCTGGGGGATGAGTGTGTTCGTCGCAGAGAAAGTAGTGATTTTCCGAAATGTAGGGCGCATCGAATCCCAGCCAAGAAACGCAAATTCCCGCAGGATATTGATACAGCACTTCGACATTTGTCGGCACTGTCATCGAGTCTAAGTCTATTAAAACATCCAAGTCGTCTTGCACTACTTCGGCGAGGATTTCGCCGCCGTCAGCAAAGCCGTTGGGATATTTTTTGGGCCAGTAAAACTTGCCGGCCATTTCTTCAAATCGCTGCGTAACTTCATCTCGGTTGAGTTTGCCGGTGACGTAAAGATGAACGTGGGGAGTGATGCGGCTTAATTCGCGGATTAAAGCTTCGCTGCACCAGCCTACTGAGTGGCGGCGGAAGTGTTTGGAAAGAAAGCCGATTTTTAAGGGCTGTTGTTTTGTGAGGAAATTTGCAGATTTGATTCTGTTGGTTTGGTGTCGCTGCGGGACTGCTTTTTTGTAGTATTCTTTGGCAATTAGTCGGTAGAAGTTGGCATTTTTGGCGCGGTTGTCTCGCAGGTGGGAAACGGCAAATAGGAAGATTTCGTAAAGCAGTTTTAGTTCGATGACGCTAAAGGTTTCGACTTTTTGGTAGCAGAGTTTTTCGATTTCTTCGAGTTTCTGAATTGCCTGTTTGCTGACACCTGATTGCAGGTAGGAAAAGACGTAGGCTGTGGCTGACATGACTGGGGCATCTTCGCCACAAAATTCGCAGTATTTGTCGGCGACGCTGCGGGCTCCTGCTAGGTTGGTGGAGTGGCTTAGCAAGTCGCAGAGTTGTTGGTGGGCTTCGCTGAATTTGGGGTTGCATTGGATCGCTTTTTCAAAATGTGCGATCGCCTCTAGGGGCTTATCTTGTTTTTGAATGTGTCCCATCCGGCAGTAAACCTCTGCCCAATCCGGTTTTAGTGTCAAAGCTTGCTGATAGCTGGCTAAGGCTTCTTCCAGCCGCCCCAGCATGGAAAAACAACTGCCGAGGTTAGCGTGAACTTCCGGCCAATCTGGCTTGATTTTGAGGGTATTTTGGTAATTAGTAATTGCTTCTTCGTACCTGCATAGCTGTAAGAATGAGTTGCCTAAGTTGAAGTGCAGAACTTCTAATTCTGGTTTGAAACTTACAGCTTTTTGATAGTAAGCGATGGCAGCATCGAGATTGCCTTGTTGCGATCGCGCGCTGCCGATGTTAGCATAGGCTTCTGCCCAATCGGGTTTAATGGCGATCGCCTTTTCGTAGCTTTCGACGGCTTCGTCGCGCTTTCCTTGACTGAAAAGTCGATTTCCCAGGTTAAAGTGGAAGTCGGCACCGACAAGCTGCGGGTTGAGCTCGGATGTTCTTTTAAAACAGGCGATCGCTGCTTCGACGTTGCCGTGTTTGTGATATACTTTCCCTAAATTCCAGTGAGCGCCCGCTAAATCGGGACTTAGGGCAATGGCTTGCTGGTAATTGGCGATCGCCTCTTCCAAACGTCCCATTTTAAAGTACATACTGCCAATATTTGCCCGCACTTCCGCAAAGTTTGGCTGCAATTCTAAGGCTTGAGAATAGGATCGAATAGCAGCTTCAATTTTGCCTCCCGCTTGCAAAGCATTGCCTAAAGTGACGTAAGCGTGGATGTAATCAGGGCGAATTTTTAGGGCTTGCTGGCACGCTGCGATCGCCTCTTTAATTTTACCTTGAACTAAACAGTTTTCTGCCAGTTTTTTGTAGGGTTCTACTTCTTGATAATTGGCAACTTGTCTGTTTTCTGGAACCTTCAGGGAGGTAACTTGTTCGGAAACTGCGGCGGGATTGGTAAACGGAGTATTTAAATTTTCTACAGCAGGCGCAGGCGGCAAATTGATGCTAGAAGGCTGCAAGCCGTAGCCTTCATCTTTATTGACAGATATTGGTTGCTGTGCGTCTGATTCTGTTTCTAATTCGATGACTTGGCTGCCAGTTTCTTGCTGTTTTTGTTGAGTCAAACTCGATATTTTTTCCGCAGCGCTAGCATTGCCCGGTTGCAGTTGCAGCACTTTTTGACAGCAAGCAATTGCTGCATCTAACTTTCCTTGTTGCTGCAAAACGCCTGCCAGCATCAAATTTACAGAACACAAATTGGGATTAAGGGCAAGAGCTTTTTGGTAACAATTTGCCGCCTGTTCCAATTGCCCTAACTTGTAATACATACTGCCGAGATTCGCGCTAGCTTCGGCAAATTCCGGCTGAATTTCTAAAGCTTGCAAATAAGCTTTAATTGCCATTTCCAGCTTGTCTTCAGCCTGCAGGGCATTACCCAGCGTCAAGTAAGCGGCAGCAAAATTCGGTTGGAATTTAAGGGCGAGATTGCATTGGGCGATCGCCCCAGCAAATTCTCCTTGCAAAATATAAACTTCCGCCAACTTTTTATGAACTTCCGCCTCGGCTGGATTCAACTCTAAAGCTTGCTGATAATTTTCAATAGCGCCATCGAAATTGCCTGCATCTTTCAGCCGATTGCCCTTTAGGAAATAACTTTTAACTGCCTTGAAATCTACCAAAGAATCCGCGATCATTTTCTCTGCCACTCTTACAGGTTTTACACTAATACTATTCAACCATTCTACCCACTCTCCGGCACGCACAGACCAAGTACACCCTCGATTTATATATTCTACCTGCCGTCTCAGATGATTTTCAGCAGTGGCGCGGCCGGCCCCCGCAAACTCTTTTAAAACTGAGACTGTCGCCTCAACAAACCGCCTTGTATATCCCTCCCAATCCGGTTTTCCGGCACGGTTCCAATTAGTTACCGATGCCAAATTTTCTGTCCCCGACAGAGAAACTAGACGCGCAAATCCAGCCGTTGTTTCCGGCAAAGCCGCCAAATCACTCGTCACAATCCGGCAACCGCCGGCCATCGCCTCCATCACCGCAATAGATGACGTTTCCAAATAGGTATTGGGGTAAGCTAAAACCGCGACAGAACGCAGTTGCCGGACGAGTTCGGGTTGCGGTATCGAACCAATGTACTCAACGCCTGCTGTTGCCTGACACTGTTCGTAAATCTCACCGAAAAAAAGATTGTTATCATTGTCGTCTATTTGGTGTACTTTCATGCTAGAAAATACTTTTAATCTAGTTCCGGGGACAGCCTGACGAATTTTGGGAAAGACTTTTAATAAAATATCTAGTCCGCGAAAGGGAGTGCTGGTGTAAGCTATAATTGGCGGTAGAGATTTTTGAGATAGGATTGAAACATTCTCGGAAAAAAGGTTAGCAAAACAAGGTGCGATCGCATTTCTTAAAACATAACTGCGATTCGAGTCAAGCCCAAAACGAGCGTGAAATTGCTCGCGCTGCCAGTCGCTCACAAAAACAAACGCATCGCAAGCATTAACTTCTTGAAGATTATTAAAATCTTCAAGAAAGATAAAACCTGGTTCGTTATGAATCCACAAAATTAACTTCGTATGTTTGCCCAAAAGCGGCTTGATTTCTAGCGCTTTGCCGACTATATTGACTATAACTAAAAAATCGAGCGATCGCAGCAATTCTAAATTAGCTTTATTCCCTACCCGCTGCCTGCAATCAACACCGCGCGACATCCCAGACTCGGAAGTATTGTTGAGTAAAAATACCTGATTTCCCAGCGCAGCCAACGCCTCGGCTAAATAACAAATAGCTGACTGAGTGCCGCCCAAAGGTTCGCGGTAAGGAGTATCAATATTGTAATCCCAAGTGTAGGTATCCAAAAATCCGATTTTCATTATGGCAATTATCCGCCGATTTGTGAACTAGATTTTTTTTGTTTAACCGCAGAGGGCGCAGAGGGCGCAGAGAAGAAAGAGAGAAGTTTCCACTTGAAATAATTTGCGATTTCCCTCTCTTCTTCTTCTTCCTCTCAGCGTTTTCTGCGCTCTCTGCGGTTAAATAAATCCATAATAAATGGTATAATCTTAAAACTATTGAGGAGTACCGAACATGACCGCAGAACAAGATCCCGTAAAATTGATGAAACAGCAAGTCGGCTTTGCTGCCGCCGATCGCGTAAAATCTGGTATGATTGTCGGACTCGGCACGGGGTCAACTACAGCTTATACTATTCAAGCATTGGGCGATCGCATAAAATCAGGACAACTCAAAGATATCAAAGGAGTCCCGACATCTTTTCAATCAGAAGTATTGGCCAAACAATACGGAGTGCCGCTGACAACATTAGATGAGATTGACAGAATTGACGTAGCTATAGACGGCGCTGATGAAGTCGATCCCCACCTCAACTTAATTAAAGGTGGCGGCGCAGCCCACACCCGCGAAAAAGTGGTCGATTACCTCGCAACTCAGTTTATTGTAGTAGTTGACAGTTCCAAAATGGTAGATAAATTGGGTTCGACTTTTCGCGTACCCATCGAAGTAATACCGATGGCAATCACCCCCGTTACTCGCGCCATCGAAAAATTGGGCGGCAAACCAGAACTCCGCATGGGAATCAAAAAAGCAGGCCCGGTAATTACCGACCAAGGTAATATGGTAATTGATGTCAAATTTGATGACATTCCTAACCCCGGAGAAATGGAAAAAACATTGAATAACATTCCCGGTGTGTTGGAAAATGGCTTATTTGTAGGCTGTACTGATTTAGTTTTAGTCGGCGAAATTAAGGAAGGAAAACCCGCAGTCCGCGAGATTTCTAAATAGTCAAAACTTACCCGCGACTTGTCAAAAATCTTTTGTGGAACAGGCATCTTGCCTGTTCTAAAAAAAACCTGAAATGTAAACTACAGCCTGCAAAAAAGAAAAATATTGCTTAATTAACTTATATTGACCACCAATAACCACCCAAACCAACAACTAACAACCAATAACTAATAACCAATAACTAATAACTA
Source organism: Tychonema sp. LEGE 07203 (assembly GCF_015207285.1). Taxonomy (GTDB): domain Bacteria; phylum Cyanobacteriota; class Cyanobacteriia; order Cyanobacteriales; family Microcoleaceae; genus Microcoleus. Next base: position 33,839 of record NZ_JADEXD010000041.1, read on the forward strand.
ATAACTAATAACTTATGATGCAATATCGCAGATTCGGTCGCACAGAATTATCCATGCCCGTCTTTTCCTGTGGCGGTATGAGATATCACCACAAATGGCAAGACGTGCCAGTAAATGAGATTCCACCAGACAATCAACAAAATGTAGAAGCCACAATTCGTTATTCTATCGAATGCGGCATCAATCACATAGAAACTGCTCGCGGTTACGGCACTTCCGAGATGCAGTTAGGCTGGATTTTGCCGCAGTTTCCTCGCGAAAAATTGATAGTTCAAACAAAAGTAAATCCCCAAGCCAACTCCCAGGAGTTTCGCGAAGAATTTAATAAATCCTTAGCTTATTTGCAACTAGAATACGTCGATTTATTTTCCCTGCACGGCATTAATACGTGGGAATTGCTAGAGGAATCTATGCGTCCCGGCGGCTGCATGGATGTTGCTAAACAATTGCAAGCAGAAGGCAAAGTTCGGTTTATTGGTTTTGCAACTCACGGGCCGACGGATGTGATTGTGAAAACCATTGAAACCAATCAATTTGATTATATTAACTTGCACTGGTACTACATCAATCAAATTAATTGGCCCGCAATTGAAGCCGCAAAACGTCACGACATGGGCGTTTTTATTATCAGCCCTTCCGACAAAGGCGGTCAACTTTACAACCCATCGCAAAAATTGGTAGATTTGTGCTATCCCCTGAGTCCGATGGTGTTTAACGATTTGTTTTGTTTGTCGCACCCGGAAGTTCATACTTTGAGTTTGGGTGCTGCCAAACCTGAAGATTTTAACGAGCATCTGAAGGCTATAGAATTGTTAGATAGAGCCGATGAATTGTTGCCGCCGATATTAGCCAGGTTGGAAAAGGCAGCGATTGATAAATTAGGAGAAGATTGGTTTAAGACTTGGGATGTCGGTTTACCAACTGTCGAAAATACTCCCGGAGAGGTTAACATTCGTGTGATTTTGTGGCTGTGGAATTTGGCGAATGCTTACGATGCGATCGACTATTGCAAGATGCGCTACAACCTCTTAGGTAACGCCAGCCACTGGTTTCCCGGCAAAAAAGCCGATTGCCTCAATGAATTGGACTTGCGCCGCTGTCTCGCCCACAGCCCCCACGCTGCCAAAATTCCCGGTATTCTGCAAGCAGCCGATCGGCTTTTTGGAGGCGAATCCGTACAGCGTCTTTCCCAAGAATAATCAAAAAAAACCCGGTTTCAACATAGAAACCGGGTTAGTTAACCGGAACACATGAGTTTTACTCAAGCGCACACAATTAGCCTATACTCAAAAAACTCTCACAACCATCGCCCATCCGTCTCATCCATTCGGGCGATATAACTTTTTTTTCCCAACTCGCTTCCATTTTGCTTTAATCTGAGATCGAACAGTTAATAATCCACTTAGGTATTTTTTATGACTCTCAAACGCCGAGATTTCTTGTATTTGCTGACAGCTAGCGTCGGAGCTCTTACCGCAGGTGCTTGCCAAGCATCAGGAAATAATGTAGTGCAATCAACTGCCATTGCAGAAAGCCCAAAAGTAGCTCAAACTCCCGGCCCTTTTACACTGCCGCCTCTGCCTTACGAATACAACGCTTTAGAACCGCACATCGACGCGCGGACAATGCAGTTTCACCACGACAAGCATCACGCCGCCTACGTTAAAAACCTCAACGAAGCTGTCAGCAAACACCCGCAACTCAAAAATATTAGTGCGGAAGATATGCTCAGAGATTTGAGCAAAGTGCCGGAAGATATTCGCACAACCGTGCGGAATAACGGCGGCGGACACCTCAATCACACTATGTTTTGGGAAATCATGAGTCCTAAAGGCGGCGGCGAACCTACTGGCGCAATTGCCACAGCAATTAAGCAAAATTTCGGCAGTGTTAGCGATTTTCAAGCCAAATTTAACGAAGCCGGTACTAAGCGTTTTGGCAGCGGTTGGGTTTGGCTGGTTCGCAACAAAGCAGGCAAATTAGAAATTGCAACTACTGCCAATCAAGACAGTCCTTTCATGGAGGGAAATTATCCAATCATGGGCAATGATGTTTGGGAACACGCTTATTATCTCAAGTATCAAAACCTCCGCGCCGACTATCTAAAAGCGTGGTGGAATGTTGTTAATTGGACGGAAGTTAACAAGCGCTACGAAAAGGCGATCGGTTAGTTTCAAAAATAGTGTAGCTGCGATCGAGCTACACTGTTCTACATTTAAACTGTATGTCAAAAAACAATAAAACTATTGTGGGGTGGGCACGAGAGCCCGCCCTAAACATACAATTTAAATGTCCGACAGCTTACACTATTTATTATCTCTAAAATAAAAACATCCCTTGATATCAATCCCGCCAATATATAGCGGTTATCAAGCTTGGTGAAGTATGCCCTATGCCCAATGCCCTGTTTGGCCAATGCCCTATGCCCAATGCCCTATGCCCTATGCCCTATGCCCTGCGCGGGCCAATGCCCTATCCCACTCCTAGCACCTCATATTACGCTCGAAAGGCTATAAACGTTCTCTAGCTAACGAATCGGGCGATCGAACTGCTGTACAGTTTTCCGCAAGTAAACGCAGTGGCGCGCGCCCTGACTCGTCGGCGTGGTGAATGATTCGACTGACTCAAGTGTGCCGCCCAAACGCTCGATCGCACTTTGCAAATCCGTCTCTTCCTCCGCCGTCCAATTCCCCCGGTAAAGCACAGCCAAACCGCCGTTTTTCAGCAGCGGCAGTGCGTATTTGGCACAGGCAGAAGCGGCTCCAACAGCCCTCAAAAAAGCTAAATCGTAAGCTTGTTTGTGCGGCAACTGTCGGGCAATTTCATCGGATCTGCCCAGCAAAGTCACAGCATTTGCGATCCCTAAAGACGGCAAAACAGTATCCAAGAAAGTAATTTTCTTGCGAGTAGAATCGAGCAAGGTGACAGATAAATCCGGCAGGGCGATCGCGATCGGCAACCCCGGAAAACCGCCACCAGTCCCGATATCAATCGCTTTCAACGGGCGATCGGCGGGAGAATCGTTATTTTCCGCCAAATTTTGATTAGGTGGCAGCAGTCTCGCAATTCCCCGCAGAGAATCCCACAAATGTTTTTCCCAAAACTCAACAGGCTCAGTAATTCGAGTTAAATTCAAGGAACGATTTCCCTCAACAATCAACTCGTAAAGCCGCTGAAATTGTTGCTGCTGCGACTCATCCGGCTGCCAATTCAGCGTTTGTTGCCATAATTCATTCATTTCGGGCAACACAGGCACTGTCATCTGATTCATCTTCTATTCCTACTATTTCGTAAACTCTGCAAATTCTCTCCGCTCCAAAATACCTAAAAATGCTTCACAATGCGTTATACCTGCCCGCACCAACTATAGCCTTTCGAGCGTAACATGAGGTGTTCTCGCGGGCATAGGGCTCCGTGGGCATAGGCATAGGCAGGAGTGGAAGTATCCCGCATACCTCACCAAGATTGAGAACCGCTATAATGATTGATAACCAATAACCAATGACCAATAACCAATAACCAATAACCAATAACCAATAACCAATGACTACTGCTTTCCTGACTACTGCTTTCCTGACTACTGCCAACTGCCAACTGCCAACTGACTAAGAACTTACAAAACTCGTTTCCTTAGCTTCTAACTTGGCCCGATCGACCTCCTGCAAATCCCCATAATCTAAAGTCCAAAATTTATCAGCAACGCCCAACAAATCGCTAGCATCGTGAGTGACAATCAACAAAGTCCAGTGACTTTTCAACTTACCCAACAAGCTTACCAACTGTCGGCGCATCGACCAATCCAAACCCGCCGTCGGTTCGTCCAAAAGCAGCAAATGCGGCTGGCGAATTAGTTGCACCGCCAAGGCTACCCGGCGCTGTTGTCCGCCGCTCAAAGCGTGGGGAGAACTACTCAGCGGCAAATGTCCGAGTCCCACCTCTATCATCGCTGAGTTAATTTGTTCTTGTCCCAACTCAGGATGTCCCAGTCGCAATTCTTCTAAAATTGTGCCGCCGCAAAAATGCCTTTCGGGAAACTGGAACACTAAACCTCCTAACTGTTGCAAGTGTTCCGGTGTTAATTCTTGTTCGCGCCAGCGGATGTCGCCGCTGGTTTTTTCTGCTAAACCTGCTAATATTTCTAATAGCGTACTTTTTCCTGAACCGCTGCGGCCTACAATCAGCCCCATTTGCTGCGATGGCAGTTCTAAGTTAACATTTTTCAGAATAGCATTCGGACAGGCTGTAGGATGATAAACTAAGTTTTTTAGATAAAGCATTAATGGCAGGAAAGCAGTTGTTAGTTGGCAGTTGGCAGTTGTTAGTTGGCAGTTGGCAGTTGCTATTAATAGTTGAGACTGTTTTTTGCGGGTGCCGATCGCACACAATTATTTTACATAAATCTTTACAAAAATCGACCTTTTTTTTTGAGCTTTCCCCCTTGCTTTTGAGATTGTTGAATGCTATCATTTAATAATGGAAATATATGCAAAAATTTTATAAATGCTCGCACTCCCATTATTAAAGTATACAGCAAGAGCCAGGAAAAATCAAGATTATCCGATCGATTTTTGAGTCGCGGCCCGGAAGTCTGAACTTTCAATTTTCAGATTCCCAGTTTACAATCAATTGCTTTTTGAGAATTGACGATGATGAAAACTATTTTAGCGTCCATTGGCAAGCAGATGTTGAGCTCCAAAAAGACTGTGGGGGCGATCGCCCTTGGAGCAAGTGCGATCGCCCTCGGCCTCTGCATTAACTCCGCAGTAGCCGGCGATCCCTTTCGCAGCAGCAACCAGCAGGCGATCGGGCCCAACACCGAAGCAGCCTTCAAAACAATGTTTCAGCAAGGAAACTACAAACAAGCAAAAACCCAAATTCAACAAGCACTATCAGCCGAACCAAACGAACCGCTAGCCTATGCAATGGCAGCCTCCCTATCCTACATTGAGCAAGACTTCAACTCGATGAATTCCTACGCGCAAAAAACCCGCGAAGTAGGCGAAAAATTGACCAAAACCAACCCCTTGCGCGGCAATCTATACACAGCAGTCGGTCACTTTCTCGAAGGAGCAAATGCCGTAGCCAAAGAAGGAACAGCCAAAGGCGCACCTCAAGCACTCAACAAACTGCGAGTAGTATTTCAATACCTAGATGCAGCCGAAAAAATAGCTCCCAACGATCCCGAACTCAACCTGCTCAAAGGTTACATGGACTTAATGCTAGCCACGAACCTGCCCTTTTCCAACCCCAGCGAAGCCATTCAAAGACTCGAACAAAAAGCCTCGCCCCGCTACTTAGCTTATCGCGGCATGGCAGTAGGCTATCGAGACTTAAAAAAATACGATCGCGCCCTAGAATTTGCCAACAAATCCCTAGCAGAAACACCCAACAATCCAGAAATTCTTTATCTCAAAGCACAAATCTTGTTTTCCCAAGCCAGGGGAAAAGACAGCAACAAAACCATACTAGAAGAAGCCCGCAAAAACTTCGACGCAGCCTTAGTTAAACCAGACCAACTACCGCGCAGTTTAGTAGCCGAAATCTTCTTTCAGCAGTGCAAAACCCGCAACCGTCTCGACAGCAAATCTCGCAACTGCGACCCGATGCGCGATAAAATTAGAGATGCAGGTGGCATCTGGGGGCCGACGGCTTTACCACCACTATAAAAACCCCAAAAAACAACGATGAAAGTAGAATTTCGCGAGTTTAACCCCTTTGACCTCTGGATTTGGCTGAAGTTCAGCAACGTGCCTTCAAACGGTGAAAAACAGTATGTTGAAGAAGTATTTGACTCTTGGTTTTTCTTGGGAAAACTCGGAGGATTTAATGCAGAAAATTTGCAAGTTCAAGATGAAGGCTTAGATATCAGTCAAATGGATTACGATGTTAATCGAGCCGACCAAAGTATGATGGCTTTGATGCACAATATGGGAGAAATGGAGTATCAAGGTTCTTGGGCTCGCTGTTGGTTTGATTTGGGAACTAGCGACGCTATCGGCCTCGATGTTTTGATTAATGTTTTCCAGCAACTCAGCAAAGAATTCGTAACGATTGAAGAATTGATTATCGGTGGAGAACATCCAGACTGGCCTGTGGAAAATAGTCGCAGTCGAGACGCTTTTGTCCCTGATAATTACTCATCATAGGTTATTAGTCATTGGTCATATCGTTGACCTTTGCATCGTCAGGTGATTTAACCGCAGAGAACACAGAGGACACAGAGAGAGAGAATAGAGATATGAATACAGGACGGTGCTACCGGATTTGATATCATTGGTCATTAGGGGCGGGTTTTGCCGGGGATATTTGCTATAGCTAACAACACAGATCAACCCGCCCCTTCCGCGTTGCTTTCTCTATCTACCGCACAGTTGGCAGCGTACCCAACACCTGATAAAGCAAAGAGTTAATAAAACCGAGGGCTACAGCGCCCAGCAAAGCACTCCAAATTCCCCACCGCAAGCGAAATCCTTCGACTAGCCAAGCCGCCAATCCAAAGATAGCAGCGTTGATTACAATCATAAACAAACCAAAGGTTAGCAACAAAGCTGGAAAAGTAAACAACATAAAAATCGGTCGCACTACAGCATTCAGCAATCCAAAAACTGCCGCCGAAATCATCGCTTTTCCAAAAGTGTCAATGTCTACCCCTATGGGTAATTTGGAAATAATAAAAAAGCTCACCGATGTTACCAACCAAGCAATTGCCAGCGAAACGATATCCATTTGCTTATCTCCTGAAAAAACTAAACATTAAATCTGAACAACAGCACATCCCCCTCTTGTACAACATACTCTTTTCCTTCACTGCGAACTAAGCCTTTTTCCTTAGCTGCATTCATCGCGCCCGTAGCTACCAAATCTTCATACGCTACAGTTTCGGCCCGGATGAAACCCCGCTCAAAGTCCGAGTGAATCACCCCTGCAGCTTGCGGTGCTAACATTCCCGCGATAATAGTCCAAGCGCGAGTTTCTTTTGGCCCGCTAGTAAAATAAGTCCGCAAACCCAATAATTCGTAAGTAGCTCGAATCAACGATTTTAAGCCTCCTTCAGTCACGCCGAGAGATTCTAGAAAATCTGCCCGTTCTTCTTCTGGCAACTCTACCAATTCTGACTCGACTTGCGCCGAAACTATGACAACTTTAGCATTTTCTGCTTCTGCTATTTCCCGCACTTGTTCGACATAGCTATTTCCTGTTCCCAAATCGTCTTCAGACACGTTAGCCGCATAGATAATCGGCTTGTTTGTTAACAATTCTAAACCTTTAACTAATTCAGCTTCTTCGTCAGTTAAACTGCACTGGCGCACTGGTTTTTCTGCATTCAAAACCACGAGCAACTTTTCGAGCACGTCCACTTCTGCTTGAGCTTCCTTATTGTTGCGGGCTTGTTTGCGAGTGCGATCGAGCCTGCGTTCAATTTGAGCTAAATCTGCTAGAATTAATTCGAGATTGATAATGTCAATATCTCGCTGGGGATCGACAGAACCCGCAACGTGAATGATATCATCATTCTCAAAACAGCGGACAACGTGGACGATCGCATCCACCGCCCGAATGTGAGACAAAAACTGATTTCCCAGCCCTTCCCCCTGACTCGCACCCTTCACCAAACCCGCAATATCGACAAACTCCATCCGCGTCGGCACAGTTTGCACGGATTTGGAAATATTGCTCAGCACGTTCAACCGTTCGTCTGGCACTGCCACGATACCCGTATTTGGCTCGATCGTACAAAAAGGAAAATTAGCAGCAGTCGCCTTGGCATTAGCCACCAAAGCATTAAACAAGGTAGATTTGCCAACATTAGGCAGTCCGACAATTCCGGCGGTAAGCATAGCTATTTAGAAACATATCACTGTATCAAAGTATCATAAGTATCGGCAATATATCAGACCGGCCGCCCCAAAATCAAAACCTCCGATCGCTTAAATGTCTAACTTTAGGTAGATGGCTCCACGGTTCACAAGTTGTCGCACAGAAAATCGATCGCCCACAACCTGTTCCTGTCCCCGATTCATCAACTAAATTGGGACGGATGCAAAAACCCGGTTTGGGCGATCGACCTCACAAATAATGTTAAACTTCCCGAAGCACTAAAACATAATTTAGATTGGTTCAGGGATTGTCTGAGGAATAGGCCCCGGAACTGTTTGAGGAATCGGAGAGGGTACAGGTTCCCGTACAGGCGCCGGAATTGGCTCCGGCACCGGTGCGGGAATGGGTTCAGGAACCGGGCCGGGAATCGGTTCGGGTACGGGGCCCGGCACCGGTGGCGACGCAGGAATTTCCGGCAGCCCCGGTTCAGTAGTGGGAATCTGCGGGCCTGGAAACGGAGTGGGGTTGGGAGAAATCATGTTAATTTTTTGCTCAGCTAATAGAGATGTTTCTCAAACATTTTGTTGCCACTTTCAGCCATTTTTTTAAATAAAAATAACTAATGTGTGACCTTGTTTAATTACCGTAAAATTCAATTGCAACCATTGCAATTAAATTCTTGAATTTATCTGCGTTCATCTGTGTTTATCTGCCAACATCTGCGGTTGCAATGTCAATCAAATATTTAGGCGATCGTTGTACAATTATGCTAACTTAAAAATAAGTTACACATCTATCTAAAGAGCGATAATTAAATGTTGAAGCTGCATAAAACCAAGCCTTTGGTATTAAAGTAAATATCAAATACAACAAATAAAATTAAGCGTGTCAGCACCCAACCCTCAACAACAAACACCGCTATTAGATGCCCTGCGCGATCGCGCGAATCAGCCCCACGCCCCATTCTACGCCCCCGGACATAAAGGCGGACAAGGAATCTCAGGGCCCCTAATTGACTTATTCGGTGCGACAGTATTTCGATCGGATTTGCCCGAATTGCCGGAGTTAGACAATCTCTTTAACCCAGAAGGTGCAATTGCCGAAGCTCAAGAATTAGCAGCCCAAGCATTTGGAGCCCAATCAACTCGGTTTTTGGCTAACGGTTCGACTTGCGGAATTATCGCCGCCATCTTAGCGACTTGCGGCCCCGGCGATAAAATTATCCTACCTCGAAATATCCACTCCTCGGCGATTTCAGGTTTGATTTTATCCGGTGCAATTCCAATTTTTGTCAGTCCAGAGTACAACCCGGATTGGGATATTGCCAACAGCATCACCCCAGAAGCCACAGCGGCAGCCCTAGAACAACATCCCGACGCGAAAGCAGTAATGGTCGTCTACCCAACCTATCACGGCGTTTGCGGGGATTTGCGGGCGATCGCCCAAATTACCCATCAATACAACATCCCGTTATTAGCAGACGAAGCTCACGGCGCGCACTTTAACTTTCACCCAAACTTGCCAGAACCAGCACTATCAGCCGGTGCGGATTTAACAGTACAATCAATCCACAAAACCCTCGGTGCAATGACACAAGCATCGATGCTGCACCTCAAGGGCGATCGTATAAATATCCAAAAATTAAATAAAGCATTGCAGTTAGTACAATCCACCAGTCCGAGTTATATACTGTTAGCATCCTTAGATGCAGCCCGCCAACAAATCGCACTCCGCGGCAAAGAGTTAATGGCGCAAACTTTACAGCTAGCAGAAACAGCTCGATCGCGCATCAGTCAAATTCCCGGTTTATCAGTTTTAGAACCGTTAAATACACCCGGTTTTGCAGCATTAGACCGCACCAGGCTAACAGTAAAAGTATCAGATTTAGGAATCACAGGATTTGCAGCAGATGAAATTATGCACTCTCAACTCGGTGTCACGGCAGAATTACCAATGCTGCAACATCTAACATTTATTATCAGCTTGGGAAATACAGAATCAGATATTGACAATTTAGTAAAAGCTTGTACTTTTTTAGAGGGAAGAAGGAAGAAGGAAGAAGGAAGAAGGCAAAACCAACTACCGCACGGGTTTAACTGATTTGACTGGTTAAGAGGCTCTGCGAAAGGAACCTATATCT
>NZ_JADEXD010000259.1 GCF_015207285.1 Tychonema sp. LEGE 07203
CTATAGTTGTTAGGTGTTAATTGTTAGATGTTACTTGTTATTTATTAGTGGGGGCGGTGTCCCCGTACCCGCCCTCTTAGTAGTCAACAGTCAACAGTCAACAGTCAACAGTCAACAGTCAACAGTCAACAGTCAACCGCCAACAGTCAACAGCTATTAACTAAAACTATTCTTGAGGATTTTCAGGCGACAAAAACTTCTCTTCAGCAACAGGACGAGAATCATGAAATTGCTGCCATACTTGTAAACTAAAAATACAAGCAAGCAGCCATATAAAACCAGCAATATAACCAGCAATCACATCGGTTGGCCAGTGCACTCCGAGATAAAGCCGACTCAAACCAATAGCCGCAATTAATACAAATGTCAAGCTGTAAATCAACCAGCGCTGCTTGGGAAAGCGCGAACCCAAGAGATATCCTAGCAAACCGTAAATAATCATTGAAATCATCGCGTGTCCGCTAGGAAAACTGTAAAATTTTACATCAACCGTCCGCTCCCAAAGTAGAGGTCGATCGCGCGAAAACAGTTGTTTCAAGAGTAGATTTAAACCCACGCCTCCAAGGCCTGTAACTGCAATAGTTGTAGCTTCGGAGCGATGTTTCCGCACCCACAGCACAATACCCAAACTTACGCTCAGCATTAGCAGCACGTTGGGTTCTCCCAAAAATGTCAAGCTGAGCATGAGGCGATCGCGCAGCGGAGTGTGCAGGCTCCTAATATATAGTAAGATAGATGTATCGAAAGCGTGGGTTTCCTTTTCCAAAACCTCTTCGGCAATGGTGGCAAATGCCCACATCGCCAAAGCAGCAACCGCAAGGCCGCCAAGCCGAATTATCGAAATCAGCGATCGAATTTTAGAGAGCATTTTTTAAGTTATTAAAAAGTAAAAATCGAGAATACTAAGCTGTTTGGCATTTGAGTTTAACCTGTAGCGCGGGTTGTTCTGGCCGTACAAAAATTCAGCGCAAACCAGCCAGTAGAAATTACAGGCGCGACAGCTTACAACAAATCTGAGAAACTAAAACGCCTTACCGATCGTCTAGGCGATCGAACAAACTATATTTTGAATGATTAATTGATTTTTTACTTCGTTCCTCAAATTTTATCTCCCCTTGACGAATGACTATCATATCAAAAAACTACTTTTCTGCAATTTTGTTGACCGCCGGGTTGACAAGTATAGCTAGCTGTGCTGGTGACACCGCAGTCAATTCCCCGATCGCCCAAGCCAACACGATCGCCCAGCGCCTCGTTTCTTCAACCGTCGCCCAAAAGCCCAGCAGCGGGCAATTCGGTAAGCCGATCGACTGTACCCTAGGAAAAGACTGTTTTGTATTGCTGTACTTCGATCGCGATCCGAGCCCGGCTGCAGTCGATTTTGGCTGCGGGCGACAAACCTACGACGGGCACGACGGCACAGACTTCGCCATTCCCGATGCCAAAGCAATGGCAAAAGGAGTGCCAGTTATTGCCTCCGCAGCCGGCAAAGTTTTGCGAGTGCGAGATGGTGTAGTCGATCGGCGCTTGCAAAACCCGACAGACAAAGCCAACGTCTCAGGTACAGAATGCGGCAACGGCATAGTAATCGATCACGGCGCAGGCTGGGAAGCCCAATACTGCCACCTCCGCCAAAACAGCGTGGTTGTGAAGCCGGGAATGCAGGTACAAAAAGGCACCGTTTTGGGCATGGTGGGAAACTCTGGGATGGCTTCTTTCCCCCACGTACACGTCACTTTTCGCTATCAAGGCAAAGCTGTAGATCCGTTTGTCGGTGCCGATGCCAAATTAGGCTGCAACACCGCCCGCAATCCAATTTGGGACAAGCCCATCGACTATGTTTCTACAGGTTTAATTCGCGCCGGTTTTGCCAGCAAAGCACCTGACGATAACGCTATCTGGGCCGGACAATTTTCTGAGACTAAACTCCCCATAAATAGCCCTGCTTTAATATTTTGGGTGCAGACTTACGGAGTCCTCAAGGGCGATCGCGAAGAATACAAATTATTTGCACCCAACGGTGAAACCGTCATCAATGACAGCAAGGAAATTCCCGCCCCCAGCCGCACTTGGTTGCGTTATGCCGGCAAAAAAAACAGTACAAATTCTCCCCTGACTCCCGGAGTGTGGCGGGCCGAATACCGGTTGACGCGGGGCGATCGAGTTTTAACAGAAGTTAAGCGAGAAGTTGAATTGCGATAACCTTATTTATTCCTTTGCAACCTATCAATTCTAACATTCAGAAACCGGGTTTTTTCCGACAATCATGTATGTCAGCCTCGAATTAAGTAAAAACCCGATTTCTGGGGTGTAGACCTGCAGATACTGTTAAAATAATCACCATATTTGGAAATACTAGAAAAACATCGGACGGCGAAGGGAATTTGCTCCTTGTCAAACGAAGTCCGCGCAGGCGGACTGAAGAAGAACGATAATTTTCACCGCCGTGTCTTGTTCGGATTTCGATCGCGATCAAGGCAAATTTTCCCAAGCTTGAGCTACAATTTCGCTCAGCCAGAGCCTTTGAGCCAAATCGAGCAGGTTGTCGTCGGCGAGCACCTCAGCCTTTAATTCATCCAAAGACTGAGAACGCGATCGAGCAATCTGAACCACGCCCGCGATCGCCGACGCCACCAATTCTTCATTCAGCGGCTGCTGTCGCAAAGCAATCATTTCTTGAGGATTCGTAGGAATGGGATAATTCATAAGAGTGCATATCAAAAAAAAACTAGATACTGACCCGCTGCGGGTCAACTAAGAGCTAGGGCGATCGAGAAACTAAAAATCTTAAAACATTGTAAACTTATTTAAAACTAAATAAGTATTCGGGAGTATAGCCTACTTTGCTCCCTTGTCAACTCCCCCATCTTTATTAATTTATTCAGAATTGAACTCCCAATCATGCAAGAAATTCTTTATCTAGAAGTCCCCACACCCGATACAGCAGCAGTCTGCACCTGGCTGCAGCACGAATTCGACCCCGGAATCGGAGAAAAAATTATTACTCCTGACGGTTTTCGCCTGCTTTCCAACACAACAGCAGCGGAGTCGGTAAAATCTGGAAGTCAAAATGCTAATCCAAAACCGACCCTCGCTGATACCAATTCAGAAAACCACAATTGGCGAACAGAACTTTCCACCTTTGTCTGGTCAGTACAGCGCACAACTTATTTAAAAGTCTTTCGTGTAGAAGACGCGCCGCCTGGAGAAAAACAGTTCCTGGAATCTCTAAATCTGGCTGTCAGAAACAAGTTTCCCGATCGCTACCCAGAACCCCCCACCGTAGACCTCTCCAAACAGTCAATTTTTGACGCTCTTGCCCCCCATTACCCTCTCACCGTCAAATACTTCCAAAAAATGCCCAACGGCGAATACGACCTGCAGCGCGTTTACTGGTGGGAGCAGCGCTGGCGCGAAAACACTCGCAATCCTCAAAAGCCAAAACAAGTCGTGTTTTTGAAGGAAGAAGGAAGAGGGGAGAAGGAAGAAGGAAGAGGGAAGAATGAAGAAGGAAGAGGGGAGAAGGAAGAAGGAAGAGGGGAGAAGGGAGAAGGCACTGTTTCGGTGTCGGATGCTGGCGATACTGTTTACGACTTAATTTATATCGGCGGAGCATTAGGAGTGATTCACGCCGCAGTCATGGCGAGATTGGGCTACCGAGTGCTGCTGCTGGAACGAATGCCTTTTGGGAAGATGAATCGCGAGTGGAATATTTCGCGGGACGAAATGCAAAGCTTAGTTGATTTAGGTTTATTTACTCCAGCCGAAATCGAAACTTTGATTGCGCGAGAATACAAAGATGGCTACTGCAAGTTTTTTGATGCTAACAATCCGCCCGTTGCTAAAGCGGCAGTTCTGCACACGCCGAAGGTGCTGAATATAGCTTTGGACAGCGACAAACTGGTGTATTTGGCGGGAGTTAAACTCACAGAAGCGGGCGGGGAAATCTGGGACGAAACTGAGTTTATCAGAGCCGATATTGAAGCGGAAAAAGTTATAGTTCAAAGCTGCCACTTGCCGACAAAAACCGATCGCACAGTCAGCGGACGTTTGCTCGTCGATGCAATGGGTTCAGCTTCTCCCATCGCTTGGCAATTGAACGAAGGACGCGCTTTTGACAGCGTTTGTCCGACGGTGGGAGGAGTCATCGACGGAGGAATGGAGCCGGGAGTTTGGGATTCCGATTACGGCGACGTTCTCTGGAGTCACGGTGATATTTCCCGCGGGCGCCAACTGATTTGGGAGTTATTTCCCGGCGCTGGAGGAGAACTCACAGTTTATCTCTTTCACTATCACCAAGTAAATGCCGAGAATCCCGGTTCTTTGCTGGAACTGTACGAGGATTTTTTCGCAATTTTGCCGGAGTACCGCCGCTGCGATGTCAATAAATTAATCTGGAAAAAAACTACTTTTGGTTATATTCCAGGCCATTTTAGCACCACCAGCAGCGATCGCGCCGTGGCTGTCGATCGCCTAATTGCGATCGGCGATGCAGCATCTTTGCAATCTCCCTTAGTATTCACCGGTTTCGGCTCTCTCATCCGCAATCTTTTTCGATTAACAGATTTATTGGATACAGCTTTGAAGCACAATTTATTAAGTGCCAAACACTTAAACCAAATTCGTGCCTACCAGAGCAATATATCAGTAACTTGGCTGTTTTCTAAAGGGATGATGGTGCCGACGGGGCGCACTTTGCCACCCCAAAGAATTAATTCAATGCTCAATACCTTTTTTGGTCTTTTAGCAGAACAAGAACTCACCGTCGCGGAAACTTTTATTAAAGACAGAGCCGACTGGCTAACTTTCAATCGATTGGCAATTAAAGCAGCCGGAAAAAATCCTTCTCTCCTGTTGTGGATTTTAGATTTTGTCACCTTCCCGGATATTTTGCGCTGGCTGGGGAGTTACTTTAATTTTACTCTGCTGGCTTTGGCAAGTTTCCTATTCGGATGGCTTCCCAGCTTCGCCCGCAGAATACAGCCTTGGTTGGAACCGCGCTATCCGGCTGTTTGGCTGCGGCTGTTGGCTACCAGCTATGCCCTCACCTACGGGATGGGAAAAGGGAAAAAAATAGTTTCGAGTTAAGTTTGTAGTGAGG
>NZ_JADEXD010000042.1 GCF_015207285.1 Tychonema sp. LEGE 07203
GTTATTTGTTATTTGTTATTTGTTGGTTACAATGCCCTGCGAGGGCCAATGCCCGATGCCCGATGCCCGATGCCCAATTGCCCTGCGAGGGCCAATGCCCGATGCCCGATGCCCGATGCCCGATGCCCGATGCCCGATGCCCGATGCCCAATGCCCTGTTTGCCCAATTACCAAAATAATTATGAGTGCTTTTCGTGTAGGAATTGCTGGCCCGGTTGGTTCGGGAAAAACTGCTTTGCTTGATGCTTTGTGCAAGGCGCTGCGGCAGCAGTACCAGATTGCTGTTGTTACTAATGATATCTATACTCAGGAAGATGCACAGTTTTTGGTTCGGAGTCACGCTTTGGAGAGCGATCGAATTTTGGGCGTAGAGACTGGCGGCTGTCCCCATACAGCCATCCGCGAAGATGCTTCGATCAATTTGGTAGCTATAGAAGAGTTAGAACACAAATTTACTGATTTAGATTTAGTCTTTGTCGAAAGCGGCGGTGACAATTTGGCGGCAACTTTTAGCCCGGAGTTGGTGGATTTGACAATTTATGTAATCGATGTGGCTGCGGGGGATAAAATTCCGCGCAAGGGCGGGCCGGGAATTACTAAATCGGATTTATTGGTAATTAATAAGATAGACCTCGCGCCTTTTGTGGGAGCAGATTTGGGGGTGATGGAACGGGATGCTAAAAAGATGCGCGGGGAGAAACCTTTTGTTTTTACTAACTTGAAGACGAAGGATGGCTTAGCGTCGGTGGTTGATTTTGTGAAGCTGAATGTTGTGTAGGGCGAATTAATAACTGTTCGTAGTGAGGACTTTATTCTTCTGATGATGCGGACTAAAGTCCTGACTACAAACCTATTTGATTGAGGTGGTTCTAGCGGAAATGACCTTATTGAGTTGGAGCGAGATTTTACCATTTAGCTTCATTAAAAAGAAGTCATTAAATTTGCGCTACCGACTCAACAATTCCCTGACCAAATTTGCCAAACGTTCCGTACTGTCTGTCACCGCTAAGTGAGCAGCAGCTTGAGACATTTTGGTCAAATATTCGGAATCTTTTAACAGATACAGCACTTTGCTTTGCAATACTTCTGCTGTGAGTTCGCTTTGATGGAATACTGCGGCGGCTCCTGATGCTGCAAATACTTCGGCATTAAATCTTTGGTGGTCGTCTGCGGCGTAAGGAAAAGGAATTAAAATAGAAGGTACTCCCGTTACTGCTAATTCTGTCAGAGCACTCGCGCCCGATCGACTAATTGCTAAATTTGCTCGCTGCAACAAGCTCGCCACATTGTCGTAAAATGGCATTGACAGATACTGTTCGTGCTTCAAACTCTCAGCCTCCGGGTCATTATTTCCGGTGAGGTGAACTACCCAAGCACCCGCCTCAAACCAAGCCGGAGCGCACTGGCGCACTAACTGATTGACTGCGACAGCACCTTGAGAGCCGCCCATGACTAAAATTACAGGTACGCTGTCAGGAATTGGTAACTTTAGAGGTTGCGGCGTGAGGAATTGCGATCGCACCGGTGTACCCGCAACTACGGTTTTCGCGCGGGGTAAATGCTTGGCTGCTGCTGCAAATCCGATCGCCACAGCAGTGCAAAAAGGACTAAACCACCGCGTCACCTTTCCGGGAAAAACATTAGATTCGTGGAGAATCACCGGCAAACCCAAGGAGCGAGCCGCCAAAATTGCAGGTGCTGCGATGTAACCGCCGGTAGTAAACACTCCCTGAAAATTTCCTTCTTTGAGCAACTTTCGCACCTTAAGGATCGAGCCGAGCAATCCGCCCAAAATACGCGCTGTACCGAGCCCAAATCGCTGCTGAAAGCCTTCGACGGCGATCGTGTGGAGGGGGTAAAGCGATGAAACTAACTGGGTTTCCATGCGGTCTGGGACTCCCAGCCATTCTATCTGACAGTCGTGCAATTCGGCGGCTGTGGCGATCGCCGGAAATAAATGTCCTCCAGTGCCACTAGCTGCAACCAACAACCGCAGGGGGGCTTTTGTCAAGGTATTTGTTTCTTTTACAAGTTCCACAGGTAGAGTGATTTTAGATGAGAGGTTTTAGATTATTATGCTTATTATTCCGGCAGTTTCAGCCAATTTTCAATCAGCAATCTAAAATTAGATTGTGCCGTGTCCCTGCTTCCGTTGTCAGTTTTCGTTGCAGGCGAACAATTGCCAGTGCCGCGACCCCTGATAAATAACCAAAGTATCATCTAATGCGTAATTTGTTGAATTTAGTGCCAAGTGTATCTCAGTATTTTTGCAGCCGTCGGGACGAAAAAGCCGATCCTCTTCGTTGGCGCAGCCCCCGTAGGGGCGGGCTGCGCCAACGCCCGATCGCTTTTGGCTTTAACTGCGGGCTGTCGGTGGCTCAAATGTTGTTGTGTTTAACAGCGGTAACTGCTGGCGTGCTGCATCCGACTGCTGTAACGGCGATCGGGGCGACTCCAGGGGCGACTCCAGGGGCGATCGTCCAAACCCCAGCCAATGCGCCCGCCCCACTCACCAAACTGCTAACAGCAATTGACGCAGCAGCCAACCGGCGCGATGTCAAAGCAGTCATGGCATTTTACAGCGAGAATTTCACTCATTCTGACGGCTTAAACAGTCGCGTCATGGCAAAAGGCCTCACCCAACTCTGGGAGCGATATCCGAATTTAAATTATCGCACCGAACTCAAATCTTGGAAAACCGAAGGTAGCGCGATTGTCGCTGAAACTGTAACTACAATTACCGGCACTCAAAAAAAGGATGGGATCGACTTAAATCTCAAAGCTACCATCCGTTCTCAGCAGCGTTTTGAAGGTGAAAAAATAGTTAAGCAAGAAATTTTAGCAGAACAAACTCAGCTTAGTTATGGCAAAAATCCTCCCACAGTGCAAGTGAATTTTCCAGAGCAAGTAAAGGTAGGGGAAGAGTACCATTTTGATGCCATTGTTCGAGAGCCGATCGGCGATGATATTTTAATAGGGACTGTTTTGGAGGAACCGATTACCGAAAAAACATTTTTTAACCCGTCGAAAGTCGAGCTGGAGTTGCTGAATTCAGGAGGCCTTTTTAAAGTAGGTACAGCTCCCGCTACGCCGGAAAATCGCTGGATTTCAGCAGTGTTGATGCGGCAAGGCGGAATTGCAACCGTTAGCGTGCGATTGCGGGTTGTCAAGTAATAAAATAGGTGTTATGGGAATTGTTGACTGTCAACTGTTGACTGTTAACTGTTAACTGTTGACTGTTGACTGTTAACTGTTAACTGTTGACTGTTGACTGTTGACTGTTGACCAATAACCAACAACAATAACCAACAACCAATAACCAACAACAAGAACCAACAACTAATAACAAATAACAAATAACAAATAACAAATAACAAATAACAAATAACAAATAACAAATAACAAATAACAAATAACAAATAACCAAAAAATGATTTCTATCCAAAACCAAATTGTTTTCATTACAGGTGCGAGTAGCGGTATCGGAGCGGCTTGTGCCAAGATATTCGCCAAAGGTGGAGCCAAACTAATTTTAGCAGCCCGCCGCATTGAAAAGCTCGATCGACTGGCAAAGGAACTTGTAGAAACAAAATCCGTCGCGTCGATGAACGAGATTTACTTGCTAGAGTTGGACGTGCGCGATCGCCCGCAAGTCGAATCGGCGATCGCTGCACTTCCCGATGCCTGGAAAAACATCGATATTCTGATTAACAATGCCGGATTGAGCCGCGGTTTAGACAAACTGCACGAAGGCAACTTTCAAGATTGGGAAGAAATGATCGATACCAATGTGAAAGGCTTGCTTTACATGACTCGCTACATCGTACCGGCAATGGTCAGCCGAGGCCGCGGCCACGTAGTGAATATCGGCTCAATAGCAGGCCGCCAAGCTTACCCGAAAGGTAGTGTTTATTGCGCTTCCAAAGCAGCAGTGAGAGCGATTTCTGATGGGTTGAAACAAGACCTTTTGGGAACACCAGTGCGGGTGACGGAAATAGAACCCGGTTTGGTGGAAACAGAATTTAGCAATGTCCGGTTTCACGGCGATGCAGAAAAAGCCAAAAATGTCTATCAAGGACTTACACCGCTGACTGCGGACGATGTAGCCGATGTCGTGTATTTTTGCGCCACGCGATCGCCCCACGTCAATATTAGCGAAGTCTTGCTAGTTCCGACAGACCAAGCTACGGCAACTCTGGTTCACCGAAAAGAGTTTTGAGCAGTCAGTGAATCGCGAGACTAAATCCGACTTAAATAACCCCTTTATTTCTGAGTCAATCTATGCTTAGACTTCGGTTGCGTAGGAAAGGTTCCCACCGCAGAGTGTTATCGGGGATTTTCAACCAGGATTTGCTATAAATTGTGAATTCAAAAGTTCTGGACAGTTAACATTTTTCCGGTTTCCTTGTTTTTACTTAGCTAAATAAAACAAAAACAAATAATTTGCATTTTTTGAGTAATTTTACGTAGAACCATTCCGGAGATCGGGATTGTAGCTAGTAAATCTCACCAAAGAGATAAAACTCTCAATATATATCCCCCATTCGAGATGGCTGGCTATGTCCCAAGTAACAAATCCCACTCAACCCCTAAGCGTTGAGCAGAACGCTCTTGGCGGTCTAATTATCCAAGGCTCGCCGGATTTACCAAACAGAATTAACGGCGACATCGGTTCGGATGAAATCATTCTAGGCTCTGGTAATGATGAAGCTGCCGGCTTAGGCGGCGATGACATCATGTACGGTCTAGGTGGCGATGACATTACCAGAGGCGGCGACGGAAACGATATTGTCTACGCCGGTAAAGGCAATGACATCGTAGAAGGCGGCGCTGGCAATGACCTTCTTTTTGGCAACCAAGGAAATGATACCGTCAGCGGTGGCGACGGAAACGATCTGATCTACGGCGGTAAAGACGATGATGTAGTCAATGGTGACGCCGGCGATGACGTTCTGTATGGCGACCGAGGTAATGACTTAGTACAAGGCGGTGCTGGCAATGACTTGCTGTTCGGCGGTCAGGGCAATGATACCCTCCTCGGTGGCGACGGAAATGATACTGTGTTCGGCGGTAAAGGCGATGATGCCATCGATGGCGGCGCCGGCGATGACGTTCTGTATGGCGACAGAGGCAATGACTTGCTAGAAGGCGGTGCTGGCAATGACTTGCTGTTCGGTGGCGAGGGAAATGATACAGCCCGCGGCGGCGATGGCAATGATACTGTCTACGGCGGTAAAGGCGATGATTTGGTTGAAGGCGGCCCCGGCGATGATTTCGTAAGTGGCAATTTAGGAAATGATACTGTTTTTGGCGGTGATGGCAACGATATTCTGTTCGGCGGTAAAGGCAATGACATCGTAGAAGGCGGTGCGGGCAACGATATTATTTCTGGCGACAGAGGAAATGACACCCTCGCAGGTGGTGCTGGGGCGGATACATTCCGCTTCGAGTTCCTCGGCATAGATAATATGGATACCCTTACCGACTTTAACCCTACAGAAGATAAAATCCAGCTTGACAAAGCTGTGTTTAATGCTTTAATACCGGGCAATCTAACTGGCAACCAATTTATTACCGACCCCAATTTCAATCCCAACGCTCCTGGGGCAGCGGGCGCGGCTAATCTCATCTACAACCCGGTTGACGGTTCGCTGTACTACCGCAATCAAAACGGTCAAATATCGATCGTCGCTCAAGTAGGTAATAACCTAAATATTGGCTCGAATAACTTTGAAATAATTTAAAGTTTATCCCGATTTAGGGTGGCTCTATCATTAATATAATTTAAACATTATCGGCTGGCGAAAAGCTTATCAAAAAAATAAGCGATCGGGCTTCAAAAGTCAGAAAGCTGGTTGATCGCTTGAGTGTCTGATGTTAGTTATGGCTGGCGGTGACTGCAATTTACCTTTTTAAATTAGTAATTTAAGTATGCTCAGCACCCAAGGGACGGAACAAAATTCCAATTTAGTAGAAGCTTTTGCCAAAATGGGTTTGCTGTGCGATCGCGCGGGAAAGATAGAAGATGCTGCTTTTCACTACCAGCAGGCACTAAGTCTCGGAAAAAACAGCCCCGAATTGCAGCACAATTTGGGTAGAATTCTGCAACAGCAGGGGGATTTTACAGGGGCGATTGACAGTTACCAGCAGGCACTGGCTGTCAACCCCGATGACGTTAAAGCTCACTACAATACTGGCGTTGTCGTTCAACAGCAAGGAAAAATAGAAGCAGCAATTTACAGTTACCAGCAAGCGATATCTTGCTGGAAAAAAAGCTCTCAACAAGCTCTTTTACGCTACGCGGTAAATGCCTACAGCAATTGGGGCTGCATTCTGGTGCAGGAGGGCAAAGTTGACGAAGCAATTGCGGTTTTTCAAGCGGGAATAGCTGTGGCCCCCGATGATGCTGCTCTGTACAATAATTTAGCTATTTCTATGTTGCAACTGGGGAAGCCAGAGGAAGCGATCGCCCTTTGCCGCCGCGCGATCGAGTTGCAGCCAGAATTAGTCATGGCCCGTTACAATTTGGGGAAAGCATTTCAAAGATTGGGGCTGCATACTTTTGCAGTAGAATGTTTTGAGCTGGTAATTAGCAAACAGCCGCATCATGTTTCAGCATACAGCGATCGGGCTTTTTCTTTGATGGCACAAGGCAAATTAGCTGAGGCAATGTTATGTTGGCAAAATGCTATTGCTATGCAAAGCCAGTTTGTGGATGGTTTTTGTCGCCAAGTAGAGATGCGGTTGACTTCCGTACCAGAACTTAATGAACTCGATCGAGCTCAAATAGCCTGTGTCCGATTTCTGAAGCAACTTCAAGGAAAGGACGGCTCTGGTAGCGCCATTTCTAGTCTTGCTAAAAATCCGCTTCATCCTTCATCATTGCTCCTAGATTTAGCAGAAATTTACTGCCATTTGGGCAACGCTTTATTCGAGTACGGCGGCTACGAACAAGCGGAAAGCTATTACCAAAAAGCTTTACAAATTCAACCTAAGAATGCAGATATTTACTGGCGGCTGGCTGATTGCTTGAGCCAGCAGAAACGATTTTCGGCAGCAATTGTAGTTTACCACATGGTGCTGGCAATTGCGGGCGATCGATCGGATGTTTCCGAACAGTTGCAGGGTGTATTGAAAAAACAGCAGGAGTTGATTCATTCTCAGGAAAACGAGAGTTTTGTAGGGGTAGTGGATGGTGCGTGCCTACCCCCCCACCAACCATCGAATGGACGTTTCAACCATCGGGGCAACCACGGGGGGTTTGCCCCTACAAAGAATGAAACTGCTCTGCCCTTACCCCCCCTGGCTAAGGGTGGGGATCGGAATTCAAAATCGGAATGTCAGGGTTTAGATTGTCAGCGGTGTCTCAGGCGCATTTTCAGACAGTTTGAGCCTGTACATTTAGGTAATGGCGTATATTCTTGTACTCAGCAGGGAGAGACTGCTGTTGAGTCGCCGGAAACGTTTGTGACTTCACTGCCAAACGGGCGGGCTTGGATTGTACCGCAGAAAAATTCTTGGATGATTTGCAATGCTATTGCTATTATCGATTCGGGCGATCGGCTTTTACCCGAACTTTCCCGCGAATATCCGGGAGAGTTGCCGGGATGCGAAAATCCACATTCCACTCAACACAGGTTTCTAAATTTAAAACCGGAAGAATTGCCCTCTTTAGAACAGATAGACGGTACGGTGGCGGTATTGGCCGGACTTTCGGGAAATGTCTATTTTCACTGGATGGTGGATATTTTGCCCCGGATTGAAGTTCTGCAGCGTTGGGGGATAAATCTCGAAGAGATCGATCGGTTTTTGGTTAATAGCTGCCAGCAGCCTTTTCAGCGGGAAACCCTGAAAGCGTTAGGGATTCCTGAATATAAAATTATAGAGAGCGATCGCCATCCTTACATTCAAGCCAAACAATTAATTGTTCCCTCTTTTGCCGGATATTTGGGCTGGCTGTCGCCTGGGGGGCTTGAGTTTTTGAGACGGGTTTTTTTAAATAAAAAACTCAAACAACTCTGTAGTGCAAACATTTTTCTAGCTAGAAATACACAGGTAAGCGAGCAAGAAGATCGCAAATATCTTTATCCAGAACGCATCTATATCAGCCGCAGCAAATCCAGCTACCGGCGAGTCATCAATGAAGAACAGGTAGTCCAATTTTTAAGCGGATTTGGCTTTGTTTCAGTGCTACTAGAATCTATGACTGTGGAGGAGCAAATAACCTTATTTTCTCGCGCTAAAGCTATTGTAGCGCCGCACGGCAGCGGCTTGACAAATATTATATTTTGTGGTTCGGGAACAAAAGTAATTGAGCTAGTCTCTCCAAATTATATCAGGCACTATTATTGGGCGATCGCTAATCAGCTAAATCTTCCACATTATTATGTAATAGGACAGAGCTTTAACTGTTACCAAGTTCGACAATTAATGTATCAGAACCCATTAACTGAAGATATTTTAGTTAATTTGAATTCTCTCAAAAAAATGCTGTCAGAAACTAATCTATTTGCATCAAAGAGTTCTCCAAATTTAATGTCTCTTGAAAACCCTAAAAATCCTACGGCAATCATGAACCAAGAATCAGCAGATTATTTCCAAAAACGGGCAGAATTTTATTTAGAGCAAGGCAAGTTAAGCGATGCTGTAGCAGCTTGCGAGCAAGCCCTGAAGCAGAAACCAGATTTTGCACCAGCTTACAAAACCTTGGGCAAGGTTAGCCAAGTACAAGGTAATTTAGCTAAGGCAAAGCATTGGTACGTGAAAGCTCTAGAAAATCAGCCGGATTTTGCCGAAGTTTATACTAATCTTGCTACTCTCTACACCCAAGAAAAAAATTGGGAGCGGGCTTTAATCTGTTACCAAAAAGCAAATTCTGCTGGGGTAAAATATCCAACAACTAATAGCAGTCAAGGTGTTTTAGCCTTCAAACCTGACGATATTGAAGTCTACATTCAAGGTGCAGAGGCGTTTTATGCTCAAAGGAAATTCGAGCAGGCGGCGGCGGCTTGCCAGCGAGTTATTCAAGTTAAACCCGATGCGAGGGCTTATAAAATTTGGGGTAATGCTAGGCAAGCTCAAGGCAAGGTAGAGGAGGCGAAAAATTGCTACGCTAAGGCTATTGAACTCGATCCTGATTTTGCTGAAGCTTATACTAATTTGGGGACGCTTTACGCTCAGGAACATCAGTGGCAATCTGCGATCGCATTTTACCAAAAAGCGATCGCCCTTCAGCCAAATTTAGCATCAACTTACCGAAATTTAGCTCGCGTGCGGGCGCAAATGGGGCAGCTATCTGAGGCTGACGAGTGCTGGTTTAAAGCCTATTCTCTGGAACCTGCCAAGGCAACACCTGAAGAACACATTCATCTGGGCGATAACTTTTTGAAGCAGAATCAGGTGACGCAGGCTATACGCTGTTACTGCCACGCTATCGAGTTAAATCCCAATTCTAATCAGGCTTACCAACAGTTAGGAAATGCTCTAAAAGCTCAAAAAAAGGTGCAGGAAGAAGTTGCCAATTATCGAAAAATAATTGAACGTCCTGCTAACATTTTTGGGGATTTTTTCAAGACAGTAGTTGTGAGTTTTAATCCAAAATCTGAGTTGTCTCCGAATCCCCAAACATCTACTTTGCAGGCAAATGTTGCAGCTAATTCCTTGCAACTCGATTCCACAGTCTCCGCTGAAAAACCTCGCGTACAGTTGCAGCAACAGGCAACAATTCCTGCAGTACCGCAACAGTTAAATACGATCGCCCTTTCGGAAAATTCTGCACCTGCCACTCAAAATTCGGCTGAGGTTTTGTCGCCGGTGACAGTTGTTGATAGCGGTTTTACGGCGGATTTTAGGCAACAAGAAACGGCTGATGACTGCATTCAGCGGGCGGGATCTTATGGCGCTCAAAAACAGTTCGATCGAGCTATTGCTGAGTGCAAGCGAGCTATTGAAATTAAACCGGATGCGAGGGCTTATAAAATGTGGGGTAAGATTTTACAATTGCAGGGGAAGACACAAGAGGCGATCGAGTGCTATAAAAAAGCCCTCCAAATTAATCATAACCAGGCAGATATTTATGTAAATCTTGGCACTTTGTATGCTATCTCAAAACAGCTATCGCCGGCAATTAGTTGCTACCAAAAAGCGATTGCTATCCAACCGAATTTAGCACCAGCTTACCGGAATTTGGCTAGGGTGTGGAGGCAGCAGGGCAAACAGGAAGAGGCGAACGAGTGTTGGTACGAAGCTTATTCTTTGGAACCGGAAAAGGTATCGCCCGATCGGCATTTTAAATTGGGCAACCTTTTGTTTAAGCAAGGTCAAATTACTTATGCGATCGCCTGTTACCGCCGCGCGATCGAGTTAAATCCGAATTTGACTGCGGCTTACCAAAATCTGGCCATCGCGTTAAAAAAGCAAGGCAAGTTGGATGAAGCTGCTGTCTGTTTGCAGAAAGTGGCGGCAGTTAACGGCAACTCTTCGGTATCTGGCAGTCAAGCAGCAGATACTTTTGCCCCCGCGACTCAGGCAAAGGGCGATCGAATCAGTCACAAACCTGCTGCCGCTGTGGAAGTTGGGGATGCGATCGCATCCTTGGCACCAGCAAGCAATCGGAACAACGGTTATTCAAAATCTGCCGAAAGTCTACCATTATCCGCACTTGATAGCGGTAAAAATAGCAGCAGCAAACCTGTGGCGACAGTCAATTCTGTCAGTGCAGAAACATACATCAAAAAAGCCGAAGCTTATTATGCCCAAGGTAAATTTGAGGAGGCGATCGCAGAGTGCAAGCGAGCTATTGAAATTAAACCGGAGGCGGCACTTGCCTACAAGATTGCGGGGAATGCTACCCAAGCAATGGGCAAGGTAGATGCGGCTCGCTATTGGTACGCTCAAGCCTTGGAAATCGATCCAAATTTTGCTGAAATTCATGCCAACTTAGGCAGCCTTTACGCTCAGCAGAAACAGTGGCCAAAGTCAATTGCTTGTTACCAAGAGGCAATTAAAATTAAACCGAATTTAGCGTCGGCTTACCGGAATTTAGCGAGGGTATTTTTGCAGTCGGGTGAGCCGCAAGCAGGGGCAGAATGCTGGTATGAAGCTCTGACTCTCGATCTCAATTGGGCAAAGCCTGATGAACACTTTACTCTGGGCAATACTTTGTTAGAACTGGGTCAATTTGACCGGGCTATTTCGTGTTACCGGCGGGCGATTCAGTTGCAGCCGAGTTATGCGGATGCGTATCACAATTTGGGGGAAGTTTTGAGCGTTATGGGACAGTGCGAAGAGGCGATCGCGGCTTACCGACAAGCGATCGATCTGAACCCGAATTTCGATGCGCCTCATTACGGTTTGGGGAAAGCTTTGGCAAGTCTCGATCGGCGCGAAGAGGCGATCGCCTGTTATCGGAGAGCGATCGAGTTAAATCCTAATTTGGTTCAAGCTTATCAAAGTTTGGGGGATGTTTTGGACAGTTGGGGTCAGTTGGATGAGGCGATCGGCTGTTATGAAAAAACCATTGAATTAAAACCGGACATCTGGGAAGTTCACCAAAAGTTAGGGGATGCTTTGCAAGAAAGAGGTGAGATTGACGAGGCGATCGAGGCTTACAACCGCGCCATTGAACTAGCAAAAGTTTAGCATTTTTCCGGATACCTCGCTAGGCAGATGAAAAATAAATTACACGGATTCACTTGTCTCAAATTATCACAGGTACAGGGTATGAGCAACCAATCCAAGATTATTGCATTTCCAGTAAATAAGCATTCAGATTTATCCGTCTTATCGCACCAATATTCTGGTGAGATTTTACCTCCACAAGCGGTTAGTTTAAAAATGGCTGTCTCGGAATCTGGGGAACAGGATAGAAAGCGAGACAAGCATTCCTACTTGAGTGTGGGATCTAATTTCAATGCTGCCAGACCTCACTACAGCTTAGGTAGGGCTTTGGCTAAAAAGGGGCAATGGGAGAAGGCTATTTCTTCCTATCGTAAAGCCTTAGAGCTAGATTCTAATTCAGCCGAAATTTATCATAATTTGGGGGATGCTCTTGTTAAAAATGATGAGTTGGATGAAGCAGTCATAATTTATCAAAAAGCGATCGAACTTCAGCCTAGTTTGTGGGAAGTTCACCACAATTTAGGGGATATTTGGCAAGGACAAGGAAGGTTAGATGAGGCGGTTGCTGCATATCGTTTGGCTATTGAGTTGAATCCTGATTTTTGTTGGTCGCACAATAATTTAGGGGATGTGCTGATTAAGCAGGAGAAGTGGGAGGAGGCGGTTGAGGGGTATAGAAGTGCGATCGAACTCAATCCAGACTTCCATTGGTCTTACTATAATTTGGGCGAAGCTTTGGTGGAGTTGGAGAGGTGGGATGAGGCGATCGGGGCTTATCGAAGGGCGATCGAGTTAAAAACAGATTTACCAAGGGTATATACAAAGTTAGCGGATGCTCTGCAAAATCAAATTCGCTTGTATTCAGAGGAAGCGATTAGCTTGTACCGTCAGGCGATCGAGTTAAACCCTGATGATGTAGAAATTTATCATCAAGCGCTTAATTTGAAGCCAGATGATGCTGAACTTTATTTTTTGTTAGGAAAAGGGTTAGTGAGGCAAAATCGTTTGGATGCAGCCATTATGTTTTACAAAATGGCGCTCAAGATTAAACCGGAAGATGCAAATATTTACTGTGACTTAGGTAACGCCCTAGTACATAGCCACAGACTAACTCAGGCGATCGCAGCTTTCCGTTGTGCTATTAATATCGATCCCAACCATTTTTGGTGTTACCACCATTTGGGAGATACCCTTGCCAAACAAGGCAGATTGGATGAAGCGATCGCTACTCTGCGTTTGGGTATTGAGATTAATGCTGGCTTTGATTGTTGTTGGTCTCTGGGGATATTGGCTAGCATTTTGGAGAAGAAAGGTCTCTTAGATGACGCAATTAGCTGTTATAAAAAAGCTATTGAAATCAATCCTGAACACCACGACTTTAAAGAACAATTAGGCGATATTTTAGCCAAACAGGGTAGAACAGAGGAAGCCAGTGCAGCTTACGGAATTGCGATCTAGGTTTTTCAAGGACAAAGAGTCTAACTTAAGTTAGATCAAATCAAACTCAACACAGACATCAATAATTTCAACGAGTAAAAATTATGAGCAACCAAGAATTAGCCCATAGTTACTATAAACTAGCTGGTACGCAAAAAGAACTAGGTAATTTAGATGAAGCTATTATTCACTTAACTAAAGCTATAGAACTTAAACCAGACTTATCCTGGGCTTACAATAATTTGGGACAAATTCTAGTAAGCCCAGGTAAATTAGAGGAAGCGATCGCCAATTACCGCCAAGCTATTGAAATTGAAGCAGGTCTGCCCTGGTTCCACGAACATTTAGGTAACTTGTTGCGACAGCAAGGTAAATGGAACGAAGCAGTTAATTCTTACCGGCGCGCCATTAAAATTAACCCAGAATCAGCAGAAGTTTATGATTCTCTTGGAGTTGCTTTGCAGGAACAAGGTAATTTATCTGAAGCATTCAATAGTCATCTTCAAGCTACTAAAATTAAACCTGAGAATTTAAAATTTAGGAAAAACTTAGCCAGCGTTTTGACTAAACAAGGCAAACAGGAAGAATCTGCGATCGCTTGCCGTTACGATCTTCCCAACCAGCCAAGTACAGCTTTAAAAGAACTGGTTAAACAAGCTTGGATTGTCGGCAATCAAATCGATCTAAGTGAGTGTACTTATGGAGTTTGGCATGACGGCAAAACGGTATTTACTACACCTAGTAGCTATTACTATTTTT
This sequence comes from Tychonema sp. LEGE 07203, assembly GCF_015207285.1. Classification (GTDB taxonomy): domain Bacteria; phylum Cyanobacteriota; class Cyanobacteriia; order Cyanobacteriales; family Microcoleaceae; genus Microcoleus. The sequence goes on from NZ_JADEXD010000042.1 coordinate 13,816, forward strand.
TAGCAGGCATGGTTCGCGTTAATCGCCTAAGTAAAATCCTAGAAATTGGCACATATCGCGGTGGTAGCATCCTTGCAATGCACCGGGATCTAGAGGATAAATCAGTCGCCAAGCTGGTCACAATTGACATTAATTTATTTGAACCTGAAAGACTCAAAAGTTTTCCAGAAATTGAGCGAATTGAAGGAGATTCAGCAAGTGCCGAGGTGATCTCTGAAGTCGTAAAGAAATTTGAAGGAGAACCAATCGACTTAATTTATATTGATGGCGATCATAAATACGAGAGTACGATGGCTGCCTACAGTATCTACACTACTCTTTTAAAACCCAAGTTTGTCATCTTTGATGATATTACCTTAAATGATAGTATGTTCCGAATGTGGCGGGACATTCTGAAAACTCACGGAGATAGAGTCCTCAATACTGTAGAAGTAGAACCCGGTATTCGTCCAGAATCAACCAATCCTGGTTTTGGAATCAGTCAAGTTCGATAACTTGTCAATCTAAATAGCAAAAAGTGCCATGAATCAAGAAGCAGCTCAAACTTATTTTTACCAAGCCAACGAACTGCTCAAAGAAGATAAGCTTGATGAAGCGATTTCTTTATACCGCAGCGCTATAGAAGCCGCTCCATACACAGCATTATTTCACCACCGTTTAGGAGAAACTTTGCTGACTAAAGGCTTGATAAATGAATCAATCAGCAGTCACCGAAAAGCTGTAGAACTTCAATCTGGCGTATCTTGGTTTTACTACCGCTTAGGGCAAGCTCTAGCTCAACAAGGCAACTTAGATGAAGGGCTAATCAATTTACAAACTGCCATGCAGATTCAACCTGATTTACCTGGAATTCACGATAATTTGGGTAACGTCTTACAACAGCAAGGCAAATTTAATGAAGCATTCACCTGTTACCTTAATGCGATTAAAATTAATCCAAATGCACTCAAAAAATATTCAGATATCTTATCGTATTCTACTCTCAATCAAACGCAGTTAAAACAAGCTATTAACTGCGTTAAAGAACTGATATTTGAGTATCATAACATCCCCTTAGTATACACTACTTTAGGAAACTTGCTAACGAAAAACTGTCAAATAGATGCGGCGATTTCCTATTACCAAACTGCTGTGTATAAACAAGCACTAGCAACTCACCCTGAGTTATGCTCAAAGTCATGGAATTTAGGGGAAGTGCAGGGTCCAAATTTTCTAATTATTGGTGGGATGAGGTGTGGCACTACTTCTCTATATGAGTATATATGCCAACATCCACAAATTCTGCCTGCTTTGAAAAAAGAAGTGCAGTTTTGGAGTTGGGAATATGCTAAAGGAATTGATTGGTATTTAGCTCATTTTCCACCGATTACAAATAGAAAATTTGTCACAGGGGAAGCAACTCCTTGCATAATTTCTCCTCATGTATGGGATCGAATATTCCAGCATTTTCCGAAAATAAAGTTGATTGTTATCTTGAGAAATCCCATCGATCGCGCCTTGTCTCACTACTCTCATATCCAGAGAAGTCTTGCGTGGGAACGCCGGACTTTTGAATCGGCGATCGCCTCTGAGATGGAAGTCATTAGAGCATTGGGAAATCCTACACTTGCTGATGAAACTTTTTATCAGATTGAACACGGCTATCTGTTGTCAGGGTTATACGTTTGCTTTCTTGAAAAATGGATGAATATTTTTCCGAGAGAACAGTTTTTGATTTTGAGGAGTGAAGACTTCTACACCGATCCATCTGTCCAAACCCGAAAGGTGTTTGATTTTTTAAATTTACCGGATTATCGGTTAGAACACTATGAAAAGTATAACTTAGGAACCTATACAGGTATGAGTGCTTCCCTGCGCCGTAACTTATCTGAGTTTTTTCAACCTTACAATCAAAAGTTAGAGGAATATCTCGGTATGAAGTTTAACTGGGACTGACCGCTATTTGCTTGAATCCGCCATCTTCAGATATATAGCCTTTCTCAGAAAGATGAGGTACTCATGGGCATAGGGCATAGGCCAAACCGGGCATAGGGCATAGGCCTCCGTGGGCATAGGGCATACCTCACAATGCGTGAGAACCGCTATATGTGAAAAATTGTAAACTTTTAGGAGGAAAAATTGTGAATATCGAAGAAAAAAACCTGGCAAAATCGCGAGAATTAGCTGCTGTAGAAGCGGCGATGTGGAAAGAGCATAATTATTACGATCAAGCTGAAAGTTGGCTGGGCGAAGATTATCCAGTCTTAATTGAACCCTTGATTAAAGATTGTGATTTTTCTGTTGTCATTGACTTCGCGGCAGGTCACGGTCGCAATAGTAATTTATTGAAAGAATTTGCTACCAAAATTATTTTGGTCGATATTCATCAAGAAAACATAGATTATTGCAAAAAAAGGTTTGCAGGTGATGACAAGTTTGAATTTTTAGTGAATGATGGTGTCACTTTGAAAGAAATTCCAGATAACTCTGTTACGCTAGTATACTCGTGGGATGCAATGGTTCACTTTGACAGTGATGTTGTTCGCAGCTATATTAGCGAGTTTAGCCGAGTTTTGAAACCTGGTGGAAGAGGTTTTTGTCACCATTCTAACTATGATAAAGCACCGGGTGGATGGTTTCAGTACAATCCCCACGCTAGAAACTTTATGACTGCTAATTTATTTGCCCACTCCTGTGTAAAAGAGGGTCTGAAAGTATTAGTTTCAAAAGTCATTAGTTGGGGAAAAGATGATAATTTTGTTCAAAATATAGACGGTATTACACTGTTTGAAAAACCTTTGAGTTAATCTGATTAAACTCAACTATTAAAAACCCGGTTTCTTCAATAAACCGGGTTTCTGCATTTGAGATTTTCGGTTGATTCCTATCAAGTCAGGTTAATTGTATATTATATCTGTAGAGACACGGCAGTGCCGTGTCCCGAGCCGTAGCGCTACAATTATAACTTGATATAAGCCGTAGCTAAATTGTCCGATCGAACTTTTTCTTAAGCACTTCTGCCGTCTTTTTCCAAGCATGAGATCGGTTTTGGTGCCAATTTTTGTTTAATTCAATTTCTTGGATTTGAGATTGAAACCGCTCCTCAGACTGCCAAAGATGTTCCAAGGTTGTGAGCAATATATTAAGCTGCCGCTTACTCCATTTGGCTGTGTCTATTTGCAATAAGTATTGACGTAGATAATATCGCTCGATCGGCAAATTAGCTGGCTGAATTAATGATTCGTGTTGCTCGCCGTACATATAGAGAGGATAAGGATAATATGCTGTTGTCTTTTCAGTAGCAAAAGTAGCAGCCAACATCTGCCAATTCACAGCCTGTAAACCTCTGATGTGAGAATACCTGAACTCTCTCAAAATATCCATTGAAAAAAGTGCCGATAAATCCCGATTTTGGTTTAACTTGAGAAGATGGTACAAAGAATGATTGAGTAAGTTGAGAGTTTCAGCAGTAGGATCGAGCTTTAGCTGAGGACAGACAACAACGTCAGCTTTTGCTGTCAAAGCAGCTTTGACAAATTCTTCAATCATCAAAGGTAGGGCTATACAATCAGCATAAAATGGCAAAAAGTAGTTTCCTTCTGCCAAGAATAATAATTCGTTGTAAGCTTCCCCCAAACTCAAGTTCACATCTATCTTGACAAATTTATAGCTGCGGAAAAGCGACTTTGCCTCAGCGATTAGTTCTGGTACAGAGGCATCCGCAGGTGCTTTATACAAAACGACAATATCTAGATTATTGTAAGTTTGCGTCTTGAGACTGGTAAGACATTCTAAAAGATGTTTGCCCAGTTGAAAACAAATAACCCCAACCGTTACTCTAGGATTTTCTGAGACGAGCGCACCTGCTTTATTGAAAGCTTGATTCATATGTTCAAGTCTTTGATTGAGCAAGCGTTGATTGACTTCCTCAAGAAAAGCGCGATCGGGAATTGATACCTTTTCTGGAATAGTAGAAACAGCTTGAGTAATTGCAGTAGCCAGAGAGTAAGAATCCCCAGGCTCAAACCAATGTACGCAGGAAGAGCGCTCGATCAAACCTAATGTTTCTCGAAAACCACCTGTATCAGAAGCAACTAAACTTATCGGTAATTGTCCCATTTCCAAACCCGTATTTGGAAAATTCTCTTGATGGCTAGTGAGGCAAACAATTGAATTGTTTAACTGACGGATTAATCGAATTGCTTCTTGACTAAACAAATCTGGAAAGATTTTGTAGCAAAACTTACCTTCTAGTTCCTGTTCGATGTACTGTTGACTGTTGAGATGCTTGAGGTGGGGTAATTGAAGTCCAACTACTTTGCCTAAGAAAAGAACCTGAATTTTATCTCTAAAAGAGGCATCCAGAAGATGAAGGGCTTCTAAAAAAATTAATAAGCCTTTCCTTTCTTCCAATCTGCCAAAAAATATCAACGGAATTTTTTGTAATTCAATATTATTAATGATAATTTTTCTTGCGAGATGATTTGTAGATTGATTCCGATCGATTAAATCTTCCATAATTGGAAAACAATAAGGCAAATGGATAGCGTGAGATGTTTGCCAGCCATAATTATCTACTTTATGCTTGAGAAAATAGGAAAGAAATAAAGGTAAGTCAGCCATTTCAAAAGATAGCTGTTCGTAGTGACAAGCTTTCCGAAACCAATCTGGATTATCCATAACATATTTTCCATGTGCCTCACTGATCCAATCATGACCGCTGTGCATAGTTACAGCCGTAACACAATTATTTCCTAGCAATCCCGCTTGTTTAGCTCTAACAGTGTGATATCCGAATCCAAACAGTTCGGGAAACTCAACATAAACCCGCGCATTTGTATAAGTAGAAACAATGGCTTGCACGAATAATAAACTCCGAAAACTTTCGTAGTCAAACCAATCATTTCTTTTAAACTTAGAAAGGATTAATTTTTGAATGGGCTGTAACTGCAAAACTTCTTCAACTTCATCTGTGGAGAAAATATGCTTGAGTGCAGCTATCTTGGATTCACCATGAAACTTTTTATCACTGCGACATAGAAGGAGAATAATATACCAACCTTCAGATGCTAGTTTTTGACTTAATGTCGTATAGTAAGTCCCAATACCCCCATTTTTGCCAATTCCTTCGTATTCAGAAGTGACCAGCACAGCTACTTGCTTAGCAGATAGGTCAAAATCTTCAATAAAATCATCTTTGAAACCGACTTGAAATTCAATCTGTAACATTTTTTCTTTATTCGCTACTTTTTTCACGATCTTAATAAGACATTTTCTAACTATTATTTTAGCGCCTGCGATCGCAATTAGTGGAGCGATCGCATTTTTATATTCCCAAGCAAATCCTATTTAGCATTCGTTTCCATTCTGACAAATTTGTCAATGATTCTGTCTCGAAAATTTCCCCCTTATACCTAAAGAAGTTTGCAAAACTCTCTAACCAGTTTACAAGTGTTTCTGTTGGCAAAAACGGTGCATATTTTAATGATTTATCTAAGTATAAACCCATTTTAATATTGTTTCCATTTCTATAACTATACCAAGCATCCCATACTAGAGAAGAATAATAAACTCGATTTTCTAACTCCTGTATCTGTTGCGGTAACTTTTGTCTAAATGATGCTATATGTTTCCTCTCAGACTCCGTAAGTAAAGCGTTTTTGATGACTTCAAGATACTCTCTTACCATCCGCTCTTCGGTAAACATTTTTTTTGCACGTTCTTGAGAAGTACGCCCCATTTCTAATAATGTTTCTTTATTAAGCGCCCAAGCTTGAAGTGTATCAGCTAATTCTGTCGCTGTCGCTTTTGGATCGACATTAGGATCTGGTAGCAATTTTCCTGTATTGCCCAATTCCTCTGGAATACCGCTAACCGCAGAAGCAATGACAATCAATCCTTTTGCCATCGCTTCCATAATTGATAGTGGCATCCCTTCTACTTTTGAAGGTAAAATAAAAATGTCACTAGCACCCAGTAAATCTGGAATATCCCAACGCCGTCCTAAAAATTTGACGTGTTCTGTTACACCTAGTTCCTCGATAGATGCTTTGAGTTCTGATTCACAATTGTAATAGTCTCCTTCACCAGTTCCGGCCCATACAAAATAAATTTGCTCCCAAATAGAACTTGATTTTAACAATTTGATAGCTTCTATCTGATATTCGTAGCCTTTGATTTTTGACAGTCGCGCTGCTGTGAAGCAAACCACAGCATCTAAGGGAATTCTCCACTCTTGACGAAGTTTTTGACGCACCGATAAAACAGGAGTTTCAAAATACTGCGGCGGTCTGCCGTAGTGAATTACTCGCCCTGTTTCTGCGGGAAATTTAAAAATCTCATGCAAGATGTTTAAATTATTCTGAGAAACAGCAATAACAGCTTTGGCTTGAGTGTAATGATAGGACATTACATCTATATAAGGAACTCCATCTCCAAAAGCAAAATCTCTGGGAAATGGTTCAACGACTCCCAAAACAGTAATGTAGGGTATGCCTAGATCGATCGCCGCCTGTTTAGCTGCAAAACTAGCTAGAGGCCAACCGTCACTAAAAACAATTAAATCGGGTTTGCTAGTTGAAAAGATGTGCTTGGGTTGCTGGATATCTTTGAGGACTCGCGCAAAATCAGTAGTTAGATTGAATTTCAGCCAAAACTGCTCAATTCCGAGTTCTTTTTGTTGACGGACTAAAAGATTAAATTGTTTCACTTGTACAGAGGTAACTCTGTAGCCTGCACTGACTAAACCGCAGAGGATTGAGTGATTATATTGTTGAACCCCTCCCTCTGGAGGATTATCTGTATAAAGTAAAATATGCTGACTCATATATTCGCAGTTAAAAATTTTTTACTGGTTAATTTCAACGCTTATTACCTAATACTAAACCTCCAATGCTGCACCGGAAATAAGCTCTAGGTTTTTATATGAAGAAGTGCGATCGCCCTGATCTGCCCTCCCCAACCACTCCAAACCCACATCCTTGCCAAATTTAACCCGGATCGGACAGCCAACCCCTGAAAGAATAACTATAAAGAGCCGATCGCCTGTTTCCCACTAGCGAATACAAAACTTCACATACAGTTAACTGGCACAGAACACATTACATTTTAAGGAAGGAATTATATATGCAACAGGATGGCATTACCGTGTGGTTCACGGGTTTAAGCGGAGCAGGCAAAAGTACGATCGCTACTGAACTAGCCAAAATTTTACGGCGGCAGGGATACAAAGTAGAAGTTTTAGATGGCGATATCGTCCGCAAAAGTCTCACCAGAGATTTAGGTTACAGCAGAGCCGATCGCGATGAAAATATCCGCCGCATTGGCTTTGTCGCCGATCTTTTGACCAGGAACGGTGTAATTGTTTTGGTTTCAGTCATCTCACCCTACCGCGATGTCAGAGAGGAAGTCGGACACCAAATTGGTAACTTTATTGAAGTTTACGTGAAAGCTCCCCTCGAAGTTTGCGAAGAGCGAGATGTGAAGGGACTTTACAAGAGAGCTCGTGCCGGTGAGATTCGAGGTTTTACTGGGATTGACGATCCTTACGAACCACCCTTGCACCCGCCAGTAGAATGCCTCACGGATCGGGAAACGGTAACAGATAGTGTAGCTAAAGTTATGGATAAATTAGAAGTGTTTTGGGCGAGCACTGCTCTATCTTCTGCTCAACTTTAAACGTTCATCTGTTGATTTTTTGGGTCTTGGGTTGAAGTTAGATTATCTATCTGTTGGGGTGAGCGATCGCTTTCCCCAACATCCGCAGGTTGGACAGCTATTTCACTCAAACAATTAGTCAGCCAACATCAATAAAACATTATGTCATCTCCAAAACCTTTCATCCCCCCTCCAGAACCCCTAAATAAATCTAAAGACCACTACAAATTTCAAGGAAAACCTTACAATCCTCTTGAAATAGAGATTAAATTAACCTCTTTAAAAACCCTAGCTACTGCTATTTTGTTAGGGGTTCCTTATCTTGGGTTGATTCACGTATTTTTATCGGGAGGCGTCAAAGTAATAGCTATTAGTCTAGTAGTAGTAGGTATCTTGATAGGGGGATCGATCGCACTTTTATACTACTTAAACAGACAAGATCCTGTCAAACGGCCTTGCAATCAGAAGAAACGGCACTAATACAGAGTCGATCGCCCCCCAACTCTGTACTTCAGATTTTCCCTATCCTCAAGCGATCGCCCTGTTGAAAAAATCAATGCGACTGTCCGGATTGCGATCGAATTTCCAGGAAAGTTAATTGGTAGATGCACCCTGATTAATTAACTCCCGACCAATTTTGGCCGGGTTTTTTTTTGATCGATCGCCCGCCCTCGCCACAAATTTTCGCAAATTCTGCCAAAGTGTCCTGAAAGAGGTGCTGTGAGACGGGAGATTAAATTAGTAGATGCACCCTGATTAAATAACTCCCGACCAATTTTGGTTTGGGGTTTTTTTTTCGGTATCGACGGTGATGCTGAAGAAAGTTTGAGGTTGTCCGGATTGCGCTGGAATTCTTAGGAAGCTTAATTGGTAGATGCACCCTGATTAAATAACTCCCGACCAATTTTGGTTTGGGGTTTTTTTTTGCGGTATCGAGGGTGATGCTGAAGAAAGTTTGAGGTTATCCGGATGGCGCTGGAATTCTCAGGAAGCTTAATTGGTAGATGCACCCTGATTAATTAACTCCCGACCAATTTTGGTTTGGGGTTTTTTTTCGTATTTCACCCCAAACCACAAATTTTCCCAAATTTTCCCAAACTGTCCGGAATCGGTGCACCTCGAACCGGAGACTAAATTAGTAGATGCACCCTGATTAATTAACTCCCGACCAATTTTGGTTTGGGGTTTTTTTTCGTATTTCACCCCAAACCACAAATTTTCCCAAATTTTCCCAAACTGTCCGGAACAGGTGCACCTCGAACCGGAGACTAAATTAGTAGATGCACCCTGATTAATTAACTCCCGACCAATTTTGGTTTGGGGTTTTTTTTCGTATTTCACCCCAAACCACAAATTTTCCCAAATTTTCCTAAACTGTCCCGAAACAGGTGCTGTCGAACCGGAGACTAAATTAGTAGATGCACCCTGATTAATTAACTCCCGACCAATTTTGGCCGGGTTTTTTTTCGTATTGCAGCAAAACTGCCAAATTTCAATAAATCAAGAATTATCAGCGTTAATCTGCGTGCATCTGCGGTTAAAAATCAAATTTGTCCCGAAAGAAGACCTTGAGACTGGAAACTAAATAAAAGATGCACCCTGATTAATAAACCCCAGCCAATTTTGGCCGGGGTTTTTTTTAGCTCAAAAACTGCATTAACCAATGAGGCTAAATCGCCTCAAAAGACTGCACCTCAAGCACCGGGCCGATCATCGCAAAAGTCATGATATCCTTGCGGACTGTACCTTTGACACTGACTTTCAAACCATCTTTTTTCAAGTCAGAAGGAGCATCCTTAAGTTCATAAGTTTCTCCATTTTCGCCAACCAAAGCCCAGGTACCCGGGCCTAATCCTTTGCGTTCAATTTTGCCTTTGACAGTAATACTCATGCCGATCGCACCTCTGTTTTAATTGCTAAACGTGCCAGTCCGAAACACAGCAAAGCATTGACAATCAAGAATGTTTGTGCTACAAAACCAGTTCCCAATCCCCAAACTGCGGGAGAGAGAACAGCATTCACAGCTAAACAGCTAGCAAAGCCGATCGAAGTTGCGATCGCGATCCACTTCCACTGTTGATGTCCCAACAGCAAAACAATCAAAATCCCCGGAATCAAAACACTAGCAAACAAAGGATTCAGCATACTGCTGCCGTTAATTGCACCGCCGAGTTCGGGAATAGAACTGCCCATAATTCTCATCGGCCACTGCGGCAAGTCAAATACAAACAAGTTGCGGAGGAAAAAGAACCCAGAACTGCCAGCAATCAAACCGCCGGAAAAGCCCCAAGTCCAAGCGAACGGGAAATAGTTCCGCATAATGAAAGCCAATAAATAGGAACCGAGCACCATGGCAATTTTCGGCAAGAGGGCGACTGCACCGCCGTCTATCCAGAAACGCGGGTTGAGATAGCCGTTATCGCGCAGCCAGCGGAAGAAGTCGCGGAAGTTGATTTGTCCGCGCTGGGCTAGCTGAACTGCTGCGGCTGCGTCTAGGTGTCCGGAACCAAAATGGTTTAAGGGATCTTCGGTGACATTTCGCGAGGACTGCAAGAGTACGCTGCGAATGGAGTCTGGTTCTGTGATGCCGGAGGCTTTGATTAGCGCTGCAACGGCGGCAACGTGGGGCGCTGCCATGCTGGTACCTTGGTAGCCTTCAAAGACTTCGGCACCGGTTTCTGGGTCGATCGTACTTTGGAGAATTTTGCCCATTTCAGAACCGCCGGGGGCTGAAATGTCAACACCCGCGCCGAAATTGGAATAATCGGCTTTTTCCTCGTTGGGGCCGAGGGCGGAAACGCCGATGACGTGGGGATAGCGGGCGGGATAGGATGCCGAACTGTCGCCGGAGTTGCCGGCGGCGGCGATGATGACAACGCCTTTAGAGTGGGCGTAGTCGATCGCTTCTTCCATTAACTGACTTTCGCCGCCGCCGCCTAAACTCATGTTGATGACATCTGCGCCGTTGTCTGCTGCAAATTTAATTGCTTCGGCAATGTCGGAAACTGTACCGCCGCCGCTGCCGCTTAATACTTTCAGCGGCATTAAAGCTGCTTCGTAGGCGATGCCCGCTACGCCGTAGTTGTTGTTAGTTGATTGGGCGACAGTACCTGCGACGTGAGTGCCGTGGCCGTTGTCATCGTAGGCCTCGGCGCGATCGTTTACAAAGTCGTAGCCCGGTACAAATTTGGTTTCTTTTAAGTCGGCGACGGGAGTGATGCCGGTATCAATTACCGCTACTGTTGTGCCGCTGCCTTTGGTTTCGTTCCAGGCAGATTCTACATTGATGCTGCGGAGATTCCACTGCTTGGCATACATGGGGTCGTTGGGAATCTCGAAAGCGCTGTAAATGTAGTTCGGTTCAATGTATTCGGTATTTTTAGCGAAATTTGATTTTTTCAGGGCATTTAGCAAAGTGCGAGATCCCTTGACAACATACACATTATCTGATGCTGAGAATTCGCTGTTGAGCTGGGGTGCGATTTGGTACTGCTGGGCGATCGCATTTACTTGTTTGGCAATCTCGGCAGCACCGATATCTTCGCGGAAATCCAGCACAATCGAGTCGTAGGTGCCTCTAGTAGCCAGTCCTGGGAAATTAGAAATCGCCCAGCCGAACCCAATTAAAAATAAGCACAGAAGGAAAAATTTTTTCATGGCCGATGGTCTGCGTAGGGAAGGCTTGTCCACTACAATAACCGAATTTTCACTGCGATCGCCAGTTTTACCGGCGGCGGGTTTTGGATATCTCGCGGGCGGGCGTTTGGTATTTGGTGGTGCGGGCTGCCCGTGCGATCGAAAATTGCTCTAATATCATTTCCGGTTACACCGTCAGGTGATGTTGACTGTTGACTGTTCGCTGTCAACCGTCAACCGTCAACAGTGAACTCGAATTTACTATTCCGATGAAGAGAGGATTTGATATAATTTCTAGTTTCAATTGCCGGGGAAGTTTCAGCAGTTGAATCAATTGTATCATTACAGCAGATGGCAAAGAAAAACTAAAGTATTTTCAACAAGGATATTGCATGGAAAGAGGTTTAATGTGGCTGCCGCTGCTGGCAATTTTTATTGGGCTGGCTTGGGCTGGATGGAACGAGTATCAAAAGTTAGAAGCCTATCGCGTCTGGGCGGAACAATTCGCTAAGGCAAAGTACGATATTTATGCTGTACTCGGTCAGCAAGAAGATTGTTTGACTTGGGGGAAACCTACTCGCAGCGGGCCTGTGAATTTGCAAACTTTTTCTTTGAAAAATGTGCAGTCGCTGAGGTTGTTAGTTAACGGCGCTGCGGTAGATTTAGAGTCGCCGCCGAATTCGGGAAGTGCCATCGCCCTAGAGTTTTTGTTAAAAGATGCGGAGGCTGTCCGGGTGCCGTTTACAGAGATTCCTCTAGCGACTAAATGGGCAAAGTATTTGCAGCAGGAATTACAGCGATTTTTGTAGTGGGATGACCGGCCAAACCCGGGTTTTCGGGTACGGTTGCTGAGGTGGGAGAACAGGGGGTGCGATCGCTTTATTTTTTAGTCGGCCTTGGGGCCGACTTTGTTAGACAAGGAGCGGTTTCAACCGCCGAGCGCTCTCCCGTCTTTCTACATTTTTGCGATCGAGAGAAATCCATTCTTCTTTTGTCAGGCGACGCACATTTTCTATACGTTTGAAGGCCCAATCGTTGTATTCCCTATTAAGATCGCATCCCATCCAATAACGATTTAATTGTTCTGCAACAACGAGAGTTGTTCCCGAACCTGAAAATGGATCGACAACCAAATCTCCTTCGTTAGACGACGCAAGCACAAATTTTCTTAATAACTCTTCGGGTTTTTGCGTGGGGTGAGGTGTTGTTTCACCCATAGCGTTACAAGTAGTAGGAATTTCTATGACATCTTTAGGCTTTGCACCTTTGGGATTGGGTGTCCAGTTGTCGTGTTTCTTTGTTGCTCCTTTCCCGTAAGCACTTGTTTTCGCTTGCGGATGTGAAGGATATTTCAAAGTATGTGCGCCATAGGGAATTCGTACATCGTCAATATTTAGTTTGACGGAATCAAATTTACGAAAGTGAATAATACTTTCGTGCGAGCGGCCCCAATCGCTACCTAAATTCGCTTTATTTTTATAGTGCCATATCAACCAACGGCAACTCTTGAAATACTTTGATGCTGGATGCTTTAAGTCAGCTAAGATTTCAGAAAATCCACAAATATATAGAGAGCCTGTTGATTTGAGAATCCGCGATGCTTCCCTAACCCATTGCAGCGACCATTCAATGTACTGCTGTTGATTCTCAAAGCTGTCCCAATCGGCTTTTTTAATGTTGTAAGGCGGATCGGCAAAAATTAAATTAACACTCTCAGACTCAAGAGATTTCAGCCAATCAATTGAATTACCTTGATACAGTTGCCCATGAGGATGTGAATATTGCAGTTGAAAACCTTGGGTTAAAGGCTTTAACTCTTGCTCCCTAATTTGTGGTGTCTCACTTACAGCGTCTAGGGAGAGTTGCATCATGTTCAAAGCTTGATTAGAATTGACCAATTGCGTCGATTCCTCGCTACCAGTGCCAACGACTAGGGATAGATTATAGTACATATGAATTGCACCTGACTAATTTTTTTGAGAGCTGCGACTCAGGGATTAATCGGATTGTTTCTGTTTACCAGTCTTCGCTACCCAGCCGGCGGCCGGCTAAGGCCCGCACTTGCTCGTCTGCGTCGGAAACTGCTAGCGATCGCAACAAAGGCAAAGTTTCGGCATTTTCGGGATAATGTTCGATAATTGCTTCGAGGGCTGTAAACCGGGGATTGTAAGCAAAAGAACCGGTTCGATCGCAGGGGTCGGTAAGAGCTATCTGGCGCAAAAATTCAAACATTCCCGGCTCGTCCTTCCATCCCCGCATTAACTCTACCAGGGCGATCGCCCGCACCTGCGAATCATCATCCTGCCGGGCTCTAATTTTCAGCCATTCAAAAGTTTGAGACTCATTACTCCGCCCGCGGGCTAACTTTTGCAAAGCAATTTGCCTGACAGCCGGACTCTCGTCGCCCTCAGCTTTAGCCTCCAGCATCCGCCAAGTTTCAGCACCCGAATACCAGTTGCGAGCGAGTTCCTGCACCGCCGCTTCCCGCACCTCCTCCCGGTCAGAATCAAGCTGAATTTTCAGCCAAGCCAAGGTTTCCGGCTGTTGCGGCCATCCCCGCGCTATTTCTCGCACCAGCACGCTCAGCAAGTGAGAATCCCGCTCCGACTCGGCTAGTTTTTTGAGAAAAGGCAGCGTCTCGCCCCGGTGCCGCCAGCCTCTTGCTATCTGTTCGACGGCTGTTTCTCGGACGTTGAGGTGTCTGTCTGACTCGGCGAGATTTTTCAACCACTCAAAGACTTCGAGACTGGCTGGCGGTAATGTGGCGGAGGCTGCTACTACTACTTGCCGCACAGTCCAATAATCGTCTGAGGCCGCAATTTTTTGCAGCAGGGGCAATGTCTCTGGGCTGTCGGGCCAACCGGAGGCAATCTGTTGCAGGGCTGTTTCGCGCAGTTCGGCGTCGCGATCGCCCGCAGCTATATTTTGCAAAAAAGGCAGAGTTTCGGGGTTAGAGCGCCAGCCAGAGGCAATTCCTTGCACTGCCGCCTGCCGGACGGCGCAACTGCTGTCGGACTCGGCGAGATTTTTGAGCAGCGGGTAAATGTCTGGTTGGGCCTGCCAGCGCGAGGCCAATTCTTCGATCGCTGCTGTCCGCACTTGTTCGCTGCTGTCGGATGCGGCTAGGGTTTTCAGCAGCAGGCAAACGTCGGCCTCGGCGGGCCAACCCGCTGCCAACTCCCGCACCGCTACTGTTCGCAGGGTAGAAGTTCCTGTCTCGGCGAGGTTTTTGAGCAGGGTGAAAGTGCCTAAAAGGCTGCGCCAACCTCTGGCTATTTGTCGCCACGCGGAGATTCGCACTCCCAAATTTTCGTCGGATTCGGCGGCGCTTCTCAGCAGCAACAGGGTATCTGTGCGATCGCGCCAACCTCTGGCCAACTGTTCCAGGGCACAGGTGCGGACTGCCGGACTGCGATCGGACTGAGCCAGGGTTCTCAGCAGCGGCAGGGTATCGTTTTTATCCGGCCAACCGGAGGTCATTTCTGCGATTGCAGCCGATCGTACTGCCCAGTTTCGGTCTAATTTAGCGAGTTTTTTGAGCATCAGGTAAATTTCTGGCTCCTCAGACCAACTGCGGGCTATGGCTTTGACTGCTGTGGCCCGGACTTCGCCGCTGTCGTTCGAGTGAGCGAGTATTTTTAGCCAGGGCAGGGTTTGCGGGTCGTTTTTCCAAGTTTGGGCGATCGCGGCGATCGATCGATCGCGAATTTGATAAGTTTCCTGCAATTCTTGAGCGCTTTGATAAAGAACCAGGAAAACAGTGCCGTATTGCGATAACTTTTTTAAAGAATTTAACAGTTTTATTTCAGTTGTTTTGCTGATGCCATTTTTAAACTTTAACACGCATTGAGCTGCTAAAAATAAATTAATAAACTTTTCATTTTGACCGTTTTGAGCTATTAGATATTCTATCAGTTCGTTCGCTGTTTCTTTGTCGAGTTTAGCTGCAACTTCTCCCAGAACTTCGTGCAAAGATTCGTCCCGCCAGTGCTGCTCGAAAACTTGTGCTTTGACTTTAGCCCAAGTCAGTTGACCGGTTTTGAGTTGTGCGTCGATTAACTCTGCAACTGTCTGGGGATTATTTTCAGAAACAAGTTTTTTTAACAACATACTGATACCCTGTCCCCTAAAGTTTGTTTGCATTGAAAGAAGATTGGGCGGTTGACATCAGGTTTATACAGGCTTGCACCCTAAAAAAAGCGGCTTGAAGAAAGGGCGATTAAAATTACCTTATTTTCTTTACACCGCAGAGGTGTTCGCCGTCGATGGCCGAAGCAAACGCAAGTTTGAAGCTGGCGAGGTTTCAACCTTCCTCTGCTCCGTATTGTAGTATGCAGCCGATCGACTCTATTTTATACCACAATTATTTGCCAGCGTCGCGCCCCAATGCAAAAGCCGCCAGCACCCACAGAAATATTGGGTTTTGGCGGAGGGCGATCGAACAATTCAGGCGGTAATTGCTCAACCGCATCAACTTCATCACCGTTTCCGACTTGCAAAATCCCCATTTGTTCTGCAGCAACCAAAGCGCAAACACCTATATTCGGGGCGATCGTTGGATGCGATCGCACACCTACCCAAAACCATCGATATCTTACTCGAATGCACTCTACAATTTTTTGAATTTTAACGATTATTTAAGCTCCCATTCCAGAATACTGTTTCAAACCCTGCCGCCACAGCCACCGATTCCACACAAAAAACACCGCACCCCAGCCCAGCATCACCAACAAACCGCGGCCTACATCTACGGGCAATCCTATCAAGATTGCAGCGGGAAAATGAATCAAATAAGGGAAAGGTGTCCACAAAACTACTTCGCGCACGGCTGGGGGAAACACTTCTAGCGGCGCGACAAGTCCCGATAAAAACAGGTAAATTAAAAACCAGAATTGTTCGATCGCACTTGCCCTCTCGATCCAAAAAGCAAACAGCGCAAAGGTATACTGAATCAGGAATCGCAAACAAAAAGCCAAAACGACAACCAACAAAAACAGCAAAAACCTGCCCAAACTCGGCAGCCAAAAAGACTGCGGGTAAAGTGCAAAAAACAGCAGCACTAATCCGAATATAAACGGCAGCCTCGCAAACCTTTCGGAAACGTGAGATGCAAAGTGATGCCATACGGGATCGAGAGGCTGCAACAGTCTATTAGATAACTTGCCTTGCACGACTTCTTTTTCAAAATCCCAAATCACCCAAACTACATTTGTTTGCCTCACAATGAAAGCTGCTAAAAAATAACGGGCAAAGTCGATCGCATTCAGCCCAAACTCTCCACTTTCGGCCGCCTGCATCCACACGCCCATCAAGATAAACGGCAAAGCGCCCGACAGCGCCCACAAAAACAATTCCGCCCGGTATTCGAGCATATAAGCGTAGTACGTAACCAGCAAGGTTTTAGCAATTCTGATGAATCGTGTCATATCAATTTTAGATTTAATTTTTCGGTGTTAGCAACGGGTTCTTCGGCCCGTTCCACAAAACATTGAAGCTTTAGTGGAACAGGCATCTTGCCTGTTCAATTTTTCGGTATTAGCAACGGGTTCTTCGGCCCGTTCCACAGCATAAGGAAACTTTAGTGAAACAGGCATCCTGTCTGTTATCGAGAATAAACCCAGCCAAAAACATTACACTTTTCCCGTGCGAAAAACTCTACCAATTACCTCTTCAATTGGCGGATCGGTAACAGTCAAATCTATTACTTCTAACTCTGCCAAAATCTTCGAGACGCTCACAGTCAGCTCCTCTCTTTTTACCAAAAAACGCACTGATTCTCCCTCAATTGATTCTACCTCCCCGTAAGCAAAAGCGCTATCTTTTGCCAGCGGTTCGGCTAATTTTACCTGAACTTCCCGATAAGGTGCAAACCTGTCCAGCAATCCTTCCAAACTGCCATCATAAACTAATTGCCCTTCATGAATTAACAAAACGCGCTTGCACAAAGCAGTAATATCAGCCATGTAGTGACTGGTCAAAAGTACCGTTGCTTGATAGCGATCGTTATATTCCCGCAGAAATTTTCTGACGCTAAACTGTGCGTTGATATCCAAACCTAAAGTCGGTTCATCTAAAAATAATACCTCCGGTTGGTGCAGCAGCGCAGCCATCAATTCAGCTTTCATGCGTTCGCCCAAAGACAGCTTGCGTACCGCTTGATTTAACTTGCCTTCTAGTGACAGCATCTCTGTCAATTCTCCGACTCGCCGCCGATAATCTGCATCGGGAATGCCGTATACAGCGGCGTTGATCCGCAGAGAGTCGAGCACGGGCAAATCCCAAATTAACTGCTGTTTCTGTCCCATGACTAAGGTGATTTTTTGCAGAAAATCTGCTTCGCGGCGGAAGGGAGTGCGATCGCACACTCTCACACTACCATCAGACGGATAGATCAAACCCGTGAGCATTTTCAGCGTCGTAGTTTTGCCCGCACCGTTAGCGCCGAGAAACCCCACCACTTCTCCCGGTTCAATACTGAAAGAAACCCCCTCAACTGCTTTGATATTGCGGTATGTGCGGTTAAAAAAGTGTCGCACTGTTCCTTTAATTCCCGGTTCTTTAATGGCTACCGGATAAACTTTGCTCAAGTCTTCAACTAAGATAATTGGCATGGGTTTTACTTTGAATTTTTATTTAAATTTGCGATTTGGCGATCGGCTGTGCCAAGATGGAGATAATTGCAAGATATCCATTATTACATCGCACGAAGTTTAGAACTATGGTACTCACCCCCGACAATTCAACCATCTCTCGTTTGGTAGGAGACAATACTCCTGAAAATATTACACTTGCACCGGGACAGCTTGCTAGTTTTCCTGGGGGAGTTTGGATGCTGGGCGGCAATGATACTGTCAGGGGTTCGTCAGATGGAGAACTGATTTTCGGCAACGATGGTAAGGACAGTCTGTTAGGCGGTGCCGGCAATGATTCTATTTACGGCGGCAAAGATGATGACGATGTTTTGGGAGAAAGTGGCAACGATTTCTTGACTGGAGATAAAAATAGCGATTTTGTTGATGGCGGTGCGGGAAATGATTTGCTGCGCGGCGGACAAGGTGTTGATTTGTTAGTTGGCGGTGACGGCAACGATACTTTGATTGGCGACAGAGATGTCGATATTTATCAAGGAGGTGCTGGCAGCGATGTTTTTGTTTTTCGAGTCGATCGAGCGGGAAGCAGAATACTTGGAATTGAAGTTCCTGATGCGGTAATTGTGGATTTTGATAAGTCTAGCGATTCGATTGGAATTAGTGTGCCATTTACCAGCAGCAATATCTCTTTTGAACAGGTAAGTTATAGCTTGAACGATCCGAGACTGCTGCTGATCGATCCTGGAACTGTAGCGGGGGGAACGAGTTTGTTAGCTAAGGGCGGTATTTCGCAGCAAAGTCTCGATCCAGACGGCAACGGCCGCGTGGAAGCTACTAATATTAGATTCGGTTTTACTAATGCTTTGTTGGGTACTGTGTTGAATGTGACCCCAGCCGATTTAAACGGTCGTTTTATTAATGCTAGTTCTTTGCTGTAATTAGTAGGGCGCAGGGGCGCACCTTACTAATTACAGCACTTTTGATACAAGTAGGTACGCAAAACCTGGTTTCTTGAATCAAACTTGTTTTAGGAGACTGTGTACTTCATAAACCTGCAAGGATTGCTGTATCTAACTCACTGTCAAAACTGCACGATAGCGTACTTGATTGTCGCGGACTTTCTGGATTGCTTCATTTGCTTGGGCGATCGCAAAAACTTCGATAATCGGTTCAATCGAAAACTTTTCGGCAACCGACAGCATTTCATTAATCATAGCGCGACCGCCGACGGGAGAAGCCGTAATTCGGCGGCGCTTTGCCAACAACGAAAATAATGGAATACTCAAAGGTTCGTCGGGAACTCCCACAAAAGCAAGCGCACCGTCAGAATCGAGAAAATCAATGTATGGAACCCAGTCTAAAGCAACAGGAACAGTGCTCAACAAAATATCTAATTTGCTGCTGGGTGCTTTTGGAGTTTCGCCTTTTCCTACTACAATAGCTTCGTCGGCCCCCATCTTCCCAGCAAATTCTGCTTTGTCTTGGGAAGTAGTAAAAACTGTGACGCGGTTGCCTAATTTTTTGGCAAACTGCACTGCCATGTGTCCCAAACCGCCGATGCCGAGAATGCCGATTTCTTGACCAGAACTCATCCCCGCGTTTCGCAAACCGGCGTAAACTGTAATTCCGCCGCACAGCAGCGGCCCCGCTGCTTTGGAATCGATGCCTTTGGGAATAGGAAAAGCAAAGCGGGAATCTACCATCAAATAGTCGGCAAAACCGCCGGGCCCTGTAACAATTAATCCCTGGTTTTGATCGCAGAGATTTTCGTTACCGCGCAAGCAGTCACGACAATGCAAACAAGACGACCTTTGCCAGCCAACGCCGACGCGATCGCCCACTTTTAAATGAGTCACTTCCGGCCCTATTTCGGCCACTTCTCCGATAACTTCGTGGCCGGGAACGAGGGGATATTTCGATTGACCCCAATCGTTGTCAATCATGTGCAAATCCGAGTGACAGATGCCGCAAGTTAACACTTTTATGAGACATTCGTGTTTTTTGGGCGGTGGGACTTCAAATTTGTATTCTTCCAGCAACCCACCTTTTTTTTTGGCGGCTAGTGCTTTGATTTGCATGGTAGTATTTCCTGGTTTGTTTGTCATTATAATATTATTTGGGGCTGGTTGAACCGTCTATTTTTTTAGAAATTTAAATTTAATAACTCAAAGTATCTGCCACACTCCTCTCTCCCGAAGCCGAGGGGTAAAGAGAGGCTTTTTTTCGCCCCTGAAGCGCGATCGGGCTCTGCCTTGTGACAAACACTTAGGATCGAAAACTTAATAATTTAAACACCTCCTACAGTCCTCTCTCCTGTAAGTTGCCTTCCTCAAAGGAGGCTCTTCGGAGCCCCAGAAGCATTACCAGGCTCTTCCTGGTAACGAGCAACAGTTAACAGTTAGCAGTCAACAGTTAGCAGTCAACAGTCATTTGCTACTAATAACTAACAACTAACAACTAACAACCAATCACAAAAAAAATGAATCTTCCGAAACAAGCGCCGAATTTGTCGATCGCCCTATTGTTAATTATCGGCGTTTTGGCAGTCTCAACGTCTTCTATTTTAATTCGGCTGGCGAACATGGAAGCAGGCGCGGGCGGCCTCGGTTTCAGTCTGGTACTCGCCGCTTCTCGCTTGAGTTTGTCTTCCTTAATTCTGCTTCCGGCTTGGCAGAAAATTCAGTGGAACTCTTTGCAGCCGGGAGCTCGGCGCTATGCTGCAGCGGCTGGTTTGTGTCTCGCCCTGCACTTTGCTCTCTGGATTACCTCACTTTCTTATACTTCGATCGCGGCTTCCACAGCCCTCGTCACCACAACTCCCGTTTGGATAGCGCTGTTGTCGCGCTTCTGGTTTGGCGAAAAAATCAGCAAAATGTCGATGGCTGGCATTACTGTAGCGCTTGCAGGGGGAATGGCGATCGCCGTCGGGAGTGCGGGCGCAGAAAGTGCCGGCAGCAGCAAACTCCTGGGCGATTTCCTGGCTCTGGCTGGCTCCTGGGCTGTCAGCTTGTATTTGTTGCTGGGGCGGGAAGCTCAGCGGCGGGGATTGGGAATTGGCGGTTATATCGCGATCGCCTATACTGTTGCTGCGATCGTCCTGCTGCCTCTCCCCCTCGCCTTCGGCACGAGTTATACGGATTATTCGCACATTGTATATTTTTATATTTTGTTGACGGCTGCCTTGCCTCAATTAATCGGCCACACCATTTTAAACTGGGCCGTAGTGCAAATTTCCCCAACTCTAGTAACTCTTGCCGTATTGTTTGAACCGGTGGCGGCGAGTTTTTTGGGTTATTTGGTGTTTCGGGAAGTGCCCGCGCCGGCGGTACTCGCAGGTGCTGCGATACTGCTGTTTGGCGTAGCAACCGCTACCGTCGGAGCAAAAAAAAGCACAGTCAACAGTTAAGAATTCTCAGCCTTGCCACTACAGTTAGCGTGAGCCAGAATTAAAAAGATTAGAGCTACAAAATACAAATAACTGGGGATCCTATCAATGAGTTTCCACAGTTTACACCACGATCGAAAACATCCGCCAAGCTGTCGAACTATCGGGCGCTCTGATCGAGACTTTTCAGACTCAGAGCGACTTTTTGTTACTGGTGGCGGATTATCCGGTTTACCAAAGTGCGATCGAGCCTCCCGCAATTTGCAACGGATGTCGCTCCTATTACGGAAGAAGCGACGGTGGCTATCTGCTCAACGGCACCATCCATCCCCGCAGCCCGGAAGATGAAGATTTTTGCGATCGCGAACCAGAATAAGGGTTATAAAAATCAGATTGCGAACCAGGATTAGCCACCAAGGAATATTTTAGAAAAAATCAATATTCTCCCTCAAACTTTTGACATGGCTCGCTATCAAATTTTTCTTTCTTCCTTGTTAAAGCTATCCAATGCCAAGTTCTTCCTTCTTTTTGATGACGTTGTACGGAAAGCAGTTGCCAGTTGGTAGGGGCGGTGCCCCCGTGCCCGCCCTTAGTTGCCAGTTGTTACCAATAACCAATAACCAATAACAAATAACAAATAACTACTGACTAATGACTACTGACTACTGACTAATGACTTCTTCCTTCTTCCTTCTTCCTTCTTCTAAAATTCCCCTCAAAGCTGATACCGCAACTTTAATTAATTGCATCATGCTGGAAGGATGCCCCACAGCCCAGATATTGACAGCCAAACAAGCGATCGCCATAGCTAGCAAGATGTATGTCGGAGGCATTACAACCCCGATCGCGAACCAGGTAAAAACGTGAAATAACATTGCTGCTGCCCAAAATCCAGCCACAGCCGCAGATGCCCAAACCTGCATTCGATGTCGGTTTAGTCCGGTCAAAATCCCTGTCAGCAAAGTAGTCAGCAAGTTTGCCGGAACTAAAAAAGCACAGATACCTATGCAGTAGGTATGGGAAAACTCAGTAACTGTATTGAAGTCGAGCATTAGTCTAATTGTCGGGCCTGTTGGATATACTTAAAGAGCTTAACGTAACTTGACTTTGATATATTCTCATCATTAGCTTAACTTAATATTTTCCTCTGCAGGTCGGTCGAAAGACACATCTCTCTCTCCCCCTTCCTGGGCGTAAAATTTTCCCAAAATATTAAATTTCTGGAAAATTATTAAAACTTCTTGAAGAATCGCCAGAAGTGCTGGCATAATTGACATGGGGGATCGATCGCTATTGAAGAGCCAAGTCTGCAAAAATATCTAGAATGCCCGGGCCGGTGGAGCAGCAACACAACTGCTGGCTGATTTTTGACGAGATCGTTTTCGACTCGCGGACGATGGGATGATTCCTTGCCAGCGTCAGTCAAGGAATCGAGCCGTTATGCGATCGAACAAGATGAGATGATTGCAAAACCTATTTTATAGCAACTACCAAGGTAACGCCGGACAAATTGTAGTAGGGGCTCCCTCACGAAAAAATCAATGCACCAGCCTAGAGATATGGACCCGCCCCCACAACTCAAATCTTAAATCCATAGAACCCTCTCAAAATTTTACAGCACCAAATAGAGAAAATGAATCGACAAATCACAATCCCAGCATTCGCAGAAGTTGACTTGACAAACTGCGACAAAGAACCCATTCACCTATCGGGACACATTCAGCCCCACGGCGTGCTGCTTGTTGTGCGAGAACCTGAACTAGAAATACTGCAAGTCAGTGAAAATACGCAACATTTGTTGGGAATCGATGCCAAAAGTGCGATCGGTCAAGATTTGAGCTTATTATTCGATCGCCCTCAGCTAGAAAAACTCAAAGCCTGCTTGCAAAAAGACAACTTAAAAACCGTCAACCCCATTAAACTGTCGGTAGAAAAAGCAGGCAAATATTTAGATTTTGACTGCATCCTCCACCGAGGAGAAGGAATTTTGATGGTCGAATTAGAACTAGCCACAACCACAGAAAATCTTTCAGTTTTTAGCTTTTATCATTCAGTGAGAGCCACGGTCAGTCAAATTCAAAACGCCAAAAACCTCAACGAATTATGCCGGATGACTGTAAAAGAAGTCAGGAAAATTTCCGGCTTTGACAGAGTTATGATCTATCAATTCGACCGCGAAGGCAACGGCGCTGTCATCGCTGAAGACAAAGCAGAAAACCTGACTCCTTTCTTAGGATTAAACTACCCCAGTACAGATATTCCAAAACAAGCCAGAAAACTGTATTCGTTAAATTGGCTGAGGTTGATCCCAGATATTAATTATCAACCAGTTCCCCTCGTATCCGGCAAAAATTCTATTACCAACGAACCCGTAGACCTCAGTTTTTGCGTATTGAGAAGCGTTTCTCCCATTCACATAGAATACCTGCAAAATATGGGCGTAGCAGCTTCGATGTCAATCTCATTAATCAAAGAGCAAAAACTGTGGGGATTGATTGCTTGCCACAACTATACACCAAAATACCTCAACTATGAAGTGCGCGCCGCCTGCGAATTTATCGGACAAGTAATGTCCTTAGAACTGCAATCAAAAGAAGGAAACGAAGACTACGACTACAAACTTTATTTAAAATCAATTCAAACCAAGATTTTTGAAGACATATCCACCTCCGAAAACTTGTCAGAAGTGTTCGGTAAATGCCAGCACAATTTGCTGGAAGCAGTCAACGCTCGGGGAGCAGCAGTAATATTTGGAGACAACTGCTATCGAGTCGGACAAACACCTCAAGAAGAATCTCTCAAACACTTAACTAAGTGGGTGCAAAAAAACCTCAAAAAAGAAATATTTCATACAGACTCGCTGAGCAAATTATATCCAGAAGCTGAGGAATTTAAAGATACAGTCAGCGGGTGTTTGGCCGTAGCAATATCGCCCGCTCAAAAAATCTACGTTTTGTGGTTCCGTCCGGAAGTAATTAAGACGGTAAATTGGGCGGGAAACCCCAACAAACCAGTGGAAATAGATGAAGATGGCAGCCATCGGCTGTCTCCTCGCAAATCCTTCGAGCTTTGGAAAGAAAATGTGAGCTGCCAATCATTGCCTTGGAAACAATGCGAAATAGACGCTGCATTGGAACTAAAAAAAGCAATGATTAATATAGTGCTGCGGCAAGCAGACAAACTCAACAAATTAAATACAGCATTAGAAGCATCAGTCGCCAGAGAACGCGAAAAAACGGCTCATTTAAAAACAGCGATGTCCGAGATTCAGCGCGCCCAAACTCAATTGGTGCAAAGCGAAAGAATGTCAAGTTTGGGACAGTTAGTGGCGGCCGTAGCCTATGAAGTCACTAACCCGATTAACTTCATCTACGGAAATCTTACCTATGCCAACGAATACAGCGAAAAACTCATCAATTTATTGCATCTTTACGAACAGCACTATCCCTCGCCTTCGCCAGAAATAGAAGCAGAAATAGAAGCAGCAGAAGTAGAGTTTATAGTTGAAGACTTACCGAAGTTGCTGGGTTCAATGAAAGTAGGAGCTAACCGCATCCGCGAGATAGTTCAGTCGCTGCGAAATTTCTCTAGAATTGATGAAGCAGAGATTAAACCAGTTGACATTCACGACGGATTGGACAGCGCTTTGCTGATTTTGAGCAACCGACTGAAGCCGAAGCCCGTGAAGCAAAGCTATCCCGCAGGGAATCGCCCTGCAATTCATCTGATCAAAGAATATGGCTCTCTGCCTTTGGTTGAGTGTTACGCAGTTGAGATCAACCAAGTGTTTATGAATGTACTGACAAATGCAATTGATGCCCTAGAAGATGCCTTTGTAAACAACAATTTATCGCCACAATCCGGGGGCGAAGAAGAGCCAGCCAAGAGCGGACAAATTCGGATCGTGACAGAAGTTTGTCCGGGAGAAAAAGCCGTAGCAGTTCGGATCGAGGACAACGGTTGGGGTATGGAAGAAACAGTCCGCAAGAAAATATTTTACCCGTTTTTTAGTACAAAACCGGTGGGCAAAGGTGCAGGAATAGGTTTGGCTATTGCCCACGAAATTGTGGTGGAACAACACGGCGGCAAATTGAGCTGCATTTCTGCCCCCGGAGAGGGAACCGAGTTGATTATTGAGATTCCCTTGAGCCAAATTCATCGGAAACCCACTGTCAAGTGAAAAAAAGTGCGATCGCCCCCCAAATCCACAAATCGAAAATTAGATTAAAATACAAAAGCAGCTAAGTAGATTTGAGCCAAATTTGAGGAAGCGACTGTGACTGAAAAAAATACCGCCCAATGGGATGCCGGCAGATTTGTCAAAACCTTGGCTTATTTCGGCGTTATTCCCTTCATTGGCAGCATTAGCTGGCTGCAACAACTGTTCGGAAGCAGCAGCAACCAGAAAAAAGACGAACCCAAACTCGTACTCGTAGCTGGTGCCACCGGCGGCGTGGGAAAGCGAGTTGTCAAGCGATTGCAACAGCGGGGATATAAAGTCCGCTGTCTCGTCAGAGATAGCAAAAGAGCAACAGAAATTCTCGGCAAAAATGTTGAATTAGTCGAAGGAGATATCACTCTCGCCGAGACGCTAACGCCCTTAGTAACCGAGGGCATAGATGCAGTTATCTGCTGCACCGGCACCAAAGTTCAACCGGTAGAAGGAGACACCCCAACCAGGGAAAAATACTATCAAGGCATCAAGTTTTATATGCCGGAAGTGGTGGATGTTCCCGAAATAGTTGAATACCAAGGTATTAAGAATTTAGTGCAAGCTGTTCGCAGCCAGCTAATTAAAGCCGGCGAAAAAATCATTTTTGACTTCACAAAACCTACCCAAGATTTAAAAGAAACTTGGGGCGCTCTCGATGATGTTGTGATGGGCGGCACTAGCGAAAGTTCGATCGTCCTTACAGACAGTACAGCCCTATTCACCGGCAATGTTTCCACGGCAAACTCCGGCGGCTTTGCTTCCGTCCGCACTCGCAATTTCGATCCTCCGGTCAATCTCGCAGGATGTACTGGCCTCCAACTGCGCGTCAAAGGGGATGGTAAGCGCTACAAGTTGATTGTCCGCAGCGAGGCTAAATGGGATGGCATTGGCTATAGCTATTCGTTTGATACTGTTTACAATACTTGGATTACTGTCACCGTTCCCTTCGATAAGTTAATTCCAGTATTCCGCGCGAAAACTGTGAAAGATGGCTCGAAATTAGATGCTAGTAGTATTTATTCTTTTCAGTTAATGCTGAGCAAGTTTGAATACGACGGCGGGCTGAATCCCAAATTTACACCGGGCGTTTTTCAACTGGAATTAGAATCTATTAAAGCTGATGGCGGGCAGACTTTGCCGCGATTTGTGATGGTGAGTTCGGCTGGAGTTACTCGCCCTGGCCGCCCCGGACTTAATTTAGAAGAGGAACCGCCGGCTGTCAGGATGAATGATATGTTGGGGGGAATTTTGACTTGGAAGTTGAAAGGTGAGGATTGCGTGCGATCGAGCGGCATACCTTATACTGTTGTCAGACCTTGTGCTTTGACTGAAGAAGCGGGCGGCAAAGCTTTGATATTCGAGCAAGGAGACAATATTCGGGGTAAAGTTAGCCGGGAAGATATTGCAGAATTGTGCGTGCAAGCTTTGGAGGAACCGCAGGCTTGTAAGGTGACATTTGAGGTGAAAGAGGGGGAAAATTCTCGTTCTCCGGGAGATTGGGAGGGTTTGTTTTCTGGGCTGAAATAACAATCATGCAATAAGATTAAACGAACCGCGAAGACGCAAAGAACACGAAGGAAGAGGAAGAAGAAGAAGATGCAGTTCTTCCTTCGCGCTTTTCGCGTCTTCGCGGTTTAATCATTCCGATGAAACTAGATTTGGTATGATGAGTAAAATAATAACTAATAACTAATAACCAATAACAACTAATTTATGCATTTGACTTTTTGGCGACGAAATCTGACACCTTATTTATTTTTGTTTCCGGCTTTGTTTATTTTGACTTTAACGGTTTTGTGGCCGGCGGTGCAAGCTTTTTATTTGAGTTTTACTAATTACGAATACGATTTAACTCAAATGCCTCAGTGGGTGGGTTTGAAGAATTTCGATCGCCTGTGGCGCGATCGCACTTTTTGGCAAACTTTGACCAATACGCTGCTGTATCTGGTCTGTGTAGTGCCTTTATTGGTTGTTCTACCGTTGGGAATGGCAATTTTGTGCAATCAAAAGCTGCGGGGGATGAACTGGTTCCGCGCAGCATACTACACGCCGGCGGTGATTTCGATGGTTGTCGCGGGGATTGCTTGGAAGTGGCTGTTTGCTGAGACAGGATTGCTAAATCAGTTCGGGGAAATGTTGGGTTTGCCTCCGGTTTCTTGGCTGGCAAACCCGAAGGTGGTACTCTTTAGCGTGATGGCAGTTACTGTCTGGAAAGGCTTGGGTTATTACATGGTAATTTATTTAGCGGGACTGCAATCTATTCCGGCAGAACTTTATGAGGCGGCTGCGATTGATGGTTCGGAAGGTTTGCGGAAACACTGGGATATTACTGTGCCGCTGATGAAGCCTTATTTAATTTTGGTGGCGGTGATTTCGGCGATTTCTGCTACTAAGGTTTTTGAAGAAGTTTATATTATGACTCAGGGCGGCCCTCGCAATAGTTCTAAGACTGTTGTTTATTATCTTTACGAACGGGCTTTTAAGGATTTAGAAATTGGTTATGCTTGTACCATCGCCCTAGTGTTGTTTTTGCTGATTTTGGGTTTGTCGGTTTTGCAAGTTAGCCTTCAAGGTTTGACTCGCAATGATTGAGGAGTCATACCAATTCCGGTTGCACTCATACATGATGTTAACTGTTAACTGTTAACTGTTAACTGTTAACTGTTAACTGTTAACTGTTAACAGTGAATTTACTATTCCGATGAAGAGAGGATTTGATATCATTGGTCATTGGTCATTAGTCATTGGTCATTAGGAAGAAGATAAGACGCGGTTTCAACCGCCAAATTTCATTTGAGTAAAATTTAGCACATTGTCCCTACGCAATAACACGCAAGTAGAAAGCTGCTTAAAGATTAAGCGAAATAGCCAATGACAAAGCTGTAAGACTTAGACTAAGCTTAAATATATCTCGGTAGTTTTGTCGATCGCCCGCGCCCATCACCCCTCTAACACACCCCATTAAATTTCGTCAATAGCACAAGTCCTGTAAAGTGGCTGCAAACCCTTTAAATTTAAATTTATTAAACTATGATTTTACTAACAGGCTATCAAATCACCGACAAAATTTACTCTGGTGTCAATACTGTGATTTATCGGGGAATCTGGCAAAAACACAATTTGCCAGTAATCATCAAAACCCTGAAAAGCGAGTATCCAACTCTGGAAGAGATTACCCGATTGAGGCACGAGTATAATATCAGAAAAAATCTGAAAGACATCGAAGAAATTGTCAATTGCTACCGCATTGAACCAAATCATAATGGTGTAGCGCTGATATTAGAAGACTTTGGCGGATTGGCTTTATCTGATTTTTTAATCGCCACCAAACTCAACTTAAAACAATTTATCGAAATAGCCGTGGCGCTGGCAAAAAGTTTGGGTAAAATTCATCAAAACCAAATAATTCATAAAGATATTAAACCGCAAAATATCATCATCAATCCAGAAACCAATCGGGTCAAAATTACTGACTTCAGCATCTCCTCGCGCTTGGTTAGAGAAAACGCAACTCCCAGCTATCCCAATTTGCTAGAAGGTACCTTAGCTTATATTTCGCCGGAACAAACTGGTAGAATGAATCGCGCTATTGATTACCGCAGCGATTTTTATTCCTTGGGTGTCACTTTTTACGAGATGCTGACTGGTGAATTGCCATTTAGGGCGATCGACCCTTTAGAATTAGTTCACTGTCACATCGCTAGAATCGCACCCACCCCCCGCAGTTTGAATCCGGAAATTCCCGAAGCAATTTCTGCCATCGTGATGAAATTGTTGGAGAAGATGGCGGAAGATAGGTATCAAAGCGCTGACGGGCTGAGATTTGACCTCGAAACTTGTCTGGCGCAACTGCAAGCTACTGGCAATATATCTGATTTTACTGCCGGAAATGCCGATCGAGCCGGTCAACTCCTCATCCCCCAAAAACTCTACGGTAGAGAAGCTGAAGTCGCCGCTTTGTTGGCAGCATTTAACCGAATTAGCGGTGTAGAACCCCCCCAGCCC